>DASQPA010000209.1:0-17048 GCA_035644215.1 Thermoanaerobaculia bacterium | reverse complement strand
GATCTCCTACGGCAACCCGACCTCGGCCGGCGGCAACGCCCCGGGAGGAGTGACCAGCGTCCTCGTCGCCCTCCCCCTCTACCTCTGGCGCGACTTCCGGGCTCCGAGCCTGCTGGTCTACCTTTTCCACGCCCTCGCCTTCCTGCTCCTCGACCGCACCCTGAAGCCGATCTTCTCGCCGCGCGAGCGGGTGCTCTTCGCCCTGCTCTACTGGCTGAACCCCTGGCGGCTCTACTACTCGGGCTTCCTGTGGAACCCCAACTACCTCTATCTCTTCGGCGCGGTTCATCTCTGGACGGCCCTCGCCCAGCGGCGGCAGGCGAGCTTCTGGGCCTCGTTCCTTCACGCCGCCGCCCTCGCCCTCGCCTTCCAGATCCACGCCTCGTTCCTGCTCCTCGCCGTGGCCTCTGTGCTGCTCTACCTTCGCGGCTATCTCAAAGTGCATTGGCCGGGGCTCCTGACGGGCGGGGTGCTCGCCAGCCTCCCCCTCCTCCCCTGGGCCTTGGACGTCCTCCACAACCCGGCGATCGCGGCGCCGCAGAAGGGCTTCCTCGGCCGCGGGTTCCTCTACGTCTTCCCGCTGCTCCGCGGCCTGCTCTACCTGCTGCGCTACGCCTCGCTCTCGGTGGGCGGCAAGATGGGGTTCTTCGACATCTCCCGCGCCCTCGGGCCGGCGGCGGACCGCGTCCTGCGTCCCCTCTTCTTCCTCCTCGCCGAGGTGGTGGGCGGGGTGACCGTCCTCATCCCCTTCGCCGCCTGGGTCCGGCTCCTGCGCAAACACGGTCACCAGACCTGGCGCCGGCCCTGGCGGCGCCTGCCGCCTTTGGCGTCCGACCGGGAATGGCTACGGGGCTATCTGATCTGGGCCGGCACGGCAGCCGCCCTCGTCTTCGGCCTCTCGCCGACGACGATCATGGCCTGGCAGGCGCTCCTCCTCTTCCACGTCGCCGTGCTCCCCCTGGTGCTCTGGCTGGGCAGCCTCTCCCGGCGCCCGCGCCGGGCGCCCTGGGTCACCCGCGGCATGGCGCTCTACCTGGGGCTCACGGTGCTCCTGACCCTGGGGTTCGCCTTCGCCACCCCCAACTACCGGTGCGGCGGAACCGAGGGCTTGGACCTCGCACTCCGCTCCGATCATCCGATGCTCCACGAGCTTCAGATCGTGGAGACCTGCCCGCTCCCTCTGAACCAGCCCGGCACCTGGTGGCCGGACGTGCTGCCGGAGACGGGGACGGGCGCTCCGCCTCAGGCCCGCTCTTCGAAGACCCCGCGGTAGAGCAGGCCGGCGACGATCGCGCCGACGATCGTGCCCACGAAGTAGACCCAGATGTCGGCGAAGTTGCCGGTGACGATCGCCGGTCCCAGGGTGCGGGCCGGGTTCAGGCTCGCCCCGGTGAGCGGACCGCCCATCAGGATGCAGAAGGTGAGGGTCAAGCCGATGGCGAGGCCGCCGGGGATCGTCGCCTTGCCGCTGATCCCGGCGTTCAACACCGCGTTGGCGAGGAAGAAGGTGAGGATCGCCTCGAGGACCAGTCCCATGACCGGGGTGACGTCGATGACCGTGTCGCCCACGTGGAGGGCATGGTTCAGGGTCGTGGCGCCCAGGCCGGTCGCGGTGCCGCCCAGGACGTGGGCGAGGGCGAAGGCCCCCAGGGTGCCGCCGATCAGCTGGACGACGATGTAGGACAGGGCGCGGGTCGTCTCGATCTTCCCCGCGGTCCACACCGCGATCGTCACCGCCGGGTTGATGTGGGTGCCCGAGATGTGGCCGTAGGCGTAGGCGAAGCCCAGAACCACCAGGCCGTGGGCGAAGGCCACCCCGACCAGCCCGCCTACCCCGAGAGCCCCGGCGCCGGCGCCGATGAAGATCAGCGCGAAGGTGCCGATGAGCTCGGCGAGCAGCGAGGTCGAAAGCTTGCTGTACATGCGCTTCCTCCTTGTCGAATGGAACAGCGAAATCGCGGGGTAGTGTAACGCGAGTACAATGCCCCGCCATGGCATGGTTGCGACGCAAGTTCCGCCTGACCGCCTGCGCCACCACCGGTGGCTGAGCGGCCAAGGTAGGTCCGGGGGACCTTGCGAAACTGATCTCCCCCCTGACCCGCCTGGCCGGCAATGCCGGCGGGAAGGGGCGGGTCCTGGTCGGCCCTGAAACGGCCGACGATGCCGGAGTCTACCTTCTTGGCGACCACGCCCTGGTCGCCACCGCCGACTTCATCACCCCGGTCTGCGACGATCCGCGCCGTTTTGGCCGGGTGGCGGCGGCCAACTCGCTCTCCGACGTCTACGCCATGGGCGGCCGGCCGCTCTTCGCGCTCAACCTCTGCTGCTTCCCGGAGGACGGCATCCCCGAAGGGGTGTTGGGCGAGGTCCTGGAAGGCGCCGCCGCCACCCTGGGCGAGGCCGGGGCGGCCCTCCTGGGCGGCCACTCGGTGCGCGACCCCGAGCTCAAGTTCGGCCTGGCGGTGATCGGCGAGGCCGATCGAGAGCGCCTGCTGACCAACGCCGGGGCGCGGCCCAGACAGCGGCTGCTCCTCACCAAGCCGCTCGGCACCGGGGTCCTGATCAACGCCTTCAAGGTCGACCAGCTCGACGAGGCGGGCCTGGAGCCGGCCCTGGTCGAGATGGAGCGTCTGAATGCGGAGGCCTCCCGCCTCGCTCTCGCCCACGGGGTCACCGCGGCGACCGACGTCACCGGCTTCGCCCTCGTCGGCCACGCCCTGGGGATGGCGAAAGCCTCCGGAGTGGGCATCGCCCTCTCCTTCGAGCGGCTCCCGGTGCACGAGCACTTCTACCGGCTGGTGAAGAACGGAGTGACGACCGGCTGCACCACCGCCAACGAGGACAACGCCCGCGCCCTCTTCACCGACCGGGCGAAGCTCGACAAGCTGCAGCGAGAGCTCCTCTTCGACCCCCAGACCTCGGGCGGCCTCCTCCTCGCCACCCCCGAAGAGACCGCCGCCCCCCTCCTCGCCGCCCTCCTCGCCACCGGTCACCGGGCGGCCGAGATCGGCGAGGTCCTCGAGGGACCGCCGCGGATCGAGGTGCGTTGAGCCAGCTCCCTCTCACTTCGGCGGGTTCGTTGCGGTCGGGACTCGCCGGAAGACCATGTCGTCGAAATCGGCCTCGACGAGATCCTTTTCCGGGCAGGCCAACAGAAGGATGCCGGCACTCTGGGTACCCGCGGGAGCCACCAGCGGGCCGGTGGTCAGCGGCAGCCAGGCGTCCTGCCTCCCCCTCACCAAACCGAGGCTGCCCCCGAAGCTCAGCGGCGAGCACATGCAGTCGGTGGTGGCACAGAAATGGAGCCGGAGGGAGGCGGAGCCGTTGGAGTCGCCCGCGAGCACCAGGGCCTTGCCGCTCAGCTCATAGGTGCCGGGGTTGACGGCAAGGCACTGCTCCTCGGTGGCGCAGGAGTTGGAAGACGTGCGGGGTCGGCTCAGCCGGAGCGATCCCGAATCCCGGTTGCCGCCGGCGTCGTGGCGAGAATCCCAGGTCGCAGGCCCGAGCCAGCTGCTCACGTCGCCGTCGAAACCGGGGTTGGTGAGGAGGTTGGGGCCGGTGGGATGGGCATCGCCCGGGTCGACCGCCGCCGATCCCGCCCCGGCGACCAGGACCGCCATCACGAAGAGCCCGATCTGTAGCCGATGCCGTTGCGCCACAAAGACCTGTCGCATGTCAGGGCTCCTCTCGATTGGCGGCCCGCACCCCGCACTGTTCCAAGGACCGGGAAGAGAGTCTACCGCAGGTCACGACCTGCCTCCGGCGCTGCCGCGGAGCCCGGCCAGGAATTCCGCCATCGCCTCGTTGACCGCTTCGGGTTCCTCGATCGTCGCGCTGTGGCCGGCGCCGGGGAGGATGCGGAGGACCGAGCCCGCGATCCGCTCGTGCAGACGCTGGGACTTCGCCGGCACGGTCGCCACGTCCTGATCCCCGACCAGGAGGAGGGTCGGCACGCGGATGCGATCCAACGAGTCATAGACCCCCTCGCGGGTAATGACCCCGGTGACGGCACGGGTGATCCCCACCCGGTGGTTGGCGACCAGCGCTCGGAGGCAGGCCGCGCGCAGCTCCGCCCGCTCCGGGTCCGCCAGGAATTTCCGTCCATAGAGGATCTTCATCACTTTCCCGGCCACCACCCGCAGACCGAGCCAGCGGGCCACGAGGTTGAGCCCTCGGTAGCGGGGCACGTTTTCCGGCGGCTCGGGATCGGCGGAGGTCCCGAGGAGGAGCAGCGAGCGGAGGAGCTCCGGCTGGCGGATCGCCAGGCGCATCCCGATGAACCCTCCCATCGACAGACCCACGAAATGGCAGGGCGCGCCGTGGAGCGCACGGATCAACGCCGCGGCATCTTCGGCCAGGGTGTCCATGTCATAGCCGTCGCGGGTGACCGCGCTCTGCCCCTGGCCCCGGAAGTCGAAGGTCACGCACCGGTAGCGGTCGCGGAGCGCCGCGACCTGGGCCTCGAACATGCGCCCGCTCCACAGCAGGCCATGGGCAAAGACGATCGCCTCCGGGCCGGTGCCGTGCTCCTCGTAGTGGAGGTCGGCGCGGTTGACGGTGAGGTGGGGCATGGGTGGGGTGGCCCGCGACAACTCCTTCGTCACCTGGTCATGCGACGTGGGCGGACAGCCGGATGCCGAGAGCGCGAGCTACTTTTAGTATCGTGTCGAACCTCGGCTTCGCGCCCGGAGCGAGCGCCTTGTAGAGACTCTCGCGGCCGAGCCCTGCATCCTTGGCCACCTGCGCCATACCACGAGCGCGAGCTACGTCGCCAAGGGCGAGAAGGAGAAGATCGAGATCGTCTGCTTCGAGGACAGCCGTCATGTACTCAGCGATCGCCGCATCGTCGGTGAGGTAGCGCGCTGCGTCGAAGGGGAGAAGTTTGGTAAAAGCCTTGGTCTTGTTCATGGTTCCAACTCCAGTTGCGTGACAAGGCGCTGCGCTCGCTTGATGTCATGCTTCTGCGTCGACTTGTCTCCGCCTGCGAGCATGACAATGAGCAAGCTGCCTCGGCGCGTGAAGTACGGGCGGTAACCGGGTCCGAAGTCAACTCGCATTTCAGACACTCCGCCACCAACGGGCTTCCAGTCGCCGAGGTTACCGGCCTCCGCGAGGCGTAGGCGGGCAGCTATACGAACCCGCCGGTCATTCAACCCATCGAGCCAGTCCTGGAACTCCTGGGTCTGGCGCAGCGTGTACATCAGTAGATTGTATCCATATCGATACGAATGTCAAGTAGGCGATCCCTGAGGCAGGGTCTCGTCAAAGTCGCTTTCTATTCGCCCCGAAGGGGCTTAGGTCGGTAGCCTGGGCCACAGCGAGGCATCTCTACTACGTTCGACTTCAGCACCAAACTCTACGTCGTCGAGGCCACTCTCACCCGCTCGGCGACCTTCAATATCCTCCCCACGGTCTACACGCTACGGACCTATCAAGCAGTGGGAGTTGGGTAGAGGCCGGTCCTCGCTGACCGATGATCAGGCGGCAGAAAACTAAGTTTCGTGGAGCAGGTATCTGAGATCGAAGCCTGGACTGGCCACGACCTGAGCGGCATGGCCAACGGGTGGGAGTCCAAGTTTGTGAAACAGCACGTCTCGAAACAGAGCTTCTACATAGTGTTCGAGGATTCCGAAGATCGGAAGTCGCTGCCCCCGATGGAGGATCTTACTGCGGAAACCGAAGATCCGCCCAACACCAAATCGCTGTTGAGCTTCCTCAGTCGAGCATCCGTATGCCTCTCCAAGCGAGACGTTGAGAGGCCGAATGTTCTCGCGATCTGACATCCCAAGAGCTTCAAGAGCAATCCACTGTTTCAGGAACTGGTCGACCGCGGGAGAACTGATCGCCTCAGCGTGCCAATGGAGCGCCAACTCGACTCGATTTCGTTCGGCCTCCGGAAGAGCGGAGAAGTTGCTCGTTGCAGTCGGAATCATTCCAACGCGGGATCTCGAGAGGTCGGGGGGATCGTCTGCCAGAGGAACCCTGATGACATCGCCGTTGTTGATAGTAGTACTGTCACCAACAATGTCCAGCGTATTGTCGAAGATGAGGCGATATGCCGCGTTACGGCCGAGAATGGATGATACGAGACCAGCTGTAAATTCCAGCGCCAGCCGAGACGAATACTCTGTCTCAAGCTGCGGCACCATAAGAACGGTGTAGGCCCCTTCCGGAAGATCCCGACGCAGGTTAGCTGCGTCCACCTCAAGCTGAAAGTCCATGCCCACACTGACGTTGACGTCAGGATTGGCGAAATAAGGCATTTGACCATAGAATAGTGAGATTACTGCGCGGTCGGTCGCGATGCAAAGCGGCCGACTGTGAAATGCTTGAAGCGTAGCCCTCGCCATTTGGTAGCATCGAATGCGTAGCCTGGGAGGCTGGTCTCCTCGGAACCACTCCCTGGGAACGATCTCCTCAAAGCGCATCTGCTCTTCGTGCTTTTCGCTAGCCACGTGTTATCCCTCTTCGGTAGACCCCTGGGACCAGTAGCCCGGAAGACGGAGGCGCTGTAGCCTTCTTCGGAATGGTGGAGGGCAAATCTGTATTTCAATCGGATACCCAGAGGGGAGTATAACCTGCTGCCCGGCCTTGAGCGCGGCAGGCCGCCGATGACCGGCGTGCAAGTCAGCAGTGACCCGCGTCACACCGCCGATGACTCGCGGTACGCTGCCGGCGACTCGCTGCAGGCGGTGGGTGATCCGCTGCCTGACGCCAGCAGCTCGCTGCACACCGCCGATGCCCCGTTGCTGGCAGCCGGTGGCTCGCTGCCGGGAGCCAGAGTCCGGTAGGAGCCAGCGTCCACACAGCATGCCGCCCATTTCTTTCCTCCCCCTGACTCCAACCACCCAGATCCCGAGACAATGGGCCATTGTCCGCAGATACGGCTCAGATCCCGAGACAATGGGACGCGGCTCGATAGCTGAGGAAGGGGCTCGACAAGTCGGGCAGCGATGTCGGTAACGGCCTTCATGGCGGGGGTCGACGCCTCCCGGAGGGTCGAGGCGCAGACCCGTCGCCAGGCGACCGGGACCGGAGGCTCAGTGGGGTCCGCCGCCGTGCCAGATCCCGAGCGCGATCAACACCAGCACCACGGCGACCACCCCGAGGGCAATCCGGGCGGCACTCATGAGATGGGTCCGCGCCACGTGGCGCGTGCCACGCGGTTTGATTCCGGTGATAGCGACCAGCGCGATGACGATGGCGGCGATCCAGAGAAGAGTCAGCCAGCTCATTTGAAAGTCCCTCCGGCCGATCCTGCCTGCGAATCAAGTGCCATAGCGAGCGAAAGGCTCACGGGCCGGCCGTAAGGACAGACTACCGACGACCGGTGACAGGTAGGCTGCGGCAGAATGCAGGCTGGCGATGACCGCCTGCACGCAGGCTGCGACAGAATATATCCAAGCTGCGGCAAAACGCGGGAACCCTGCGGCAGAATGCAAGCAGGCAATGACCGCGAGCACGCATTCTGCCGCAGAGTGCACGTAGCCGGTGACCGAACGCCGGCTGGCGACGACCGGCAGCCGGCAGGCTGCGGCAGACTGCAGGTTGGCGACGACCGCCTGCACGCAGGCTGCGGCAGAACACATCCAGTCTGCGGCAGAATGCAGGAGCTCTGCGGCAGAGTGCAGGCAAGGGTGACCGCCCGAGGGTAGGTTGCGACAGAATTCCCCGCCTCGCTCCCGCCCAGGTCCTCCCTCCATCGCCTCCGGGGCCATTGCCTTTCCGCCCCCTTCCCGCGTACTCTGACCTGCTCAGGAAAACGAGGAACCACTTTGGACCGTATCCGTAACTTCTGCATCATCGCCCACATCGACCACGGCAAGTCGACCCTCGCCGACCGGCTCATCCAGCGCTGCGGGGCGGTCGAGCAGCGGGAGTTCCGGGACCAGATCCTCGACTCTATGGACATCGAGCGCGAACGCGGCATCACCATCAAGAGCAACACGGTCTCCCTCCTCTATACCGCCCAGGACGGGGTGACCTACACGCTCAACCTGATCGACACCCCCGGCCACGTCGACTTCTCGCACGAGGTGCGGCGCTCGCTCATGTCCTGCGAGGGGGCGCTCCTCCTCGTCGACGCCTCCCAGGGGGTCGAGGCGCAGACCGTCGCCAACCTCTACCTGGCCCTGGAGTACGACCTGGAGATCATCCCGGTCATCAACAAGATCGACCTCCCCTCGGCCGACGTCGAGCGCATCCGCGAGGAGATCGACGCCGACCTCGGGCTCGACCCCTATGCCGCCGTGCTCTGCTCGGCCAAGCAGGGGACCGGGATCGACGACGTGCTGGAGGCGGTCGTCACCCGCCTGCCGCCGCCCACGGGCGACCCGGAGGTGCCGCTGCGCGCCCTGATCTTCGACGCCCAGTACGACATCTACCGCGGCGTGGTCCTCCTCTGCCGGGTGTTCGAGGGGACGGTGCGGCCGGGGCAGAAGGTCCGCCTCATGCACTCGGCGCGGGAGTACGAGGTGGAAGAGGTCGGGATGCTGCGCCTGAAGCGGATCAAGGGGACCGAGCTCGCCGCGGGCGCGGTGGGCTACGTCATCGCCGGGGTCAAATCGGTCTCGGACATCGCGGTGGGCGACACCGTGACCGAGTTCGACCGCTCGGCGGCCGAGCCGCTCCCCGGCTACAAGGAGGCGAAGCCGGTCGTCTTCTCCTCGCTCTATCCGATGGCGACCGACGAGTACGAGGACCTCACCAAGGCGCTCGAGAAGCTGAAGCTGAACGACGCCGCCCTGACCTACCAGAAGGACGCCTCGACCGCCCTGGGGTTCGGCTTCCGCTGCGGCTTCTTAGGGCTCCTCCACCTCGACGTCGTCCAGGAGCGGCTGGAGCGCGAGCACGGCCTCTCGCTCCTCCTCTCGGCCCCCTCGGTGCAGTACGACATCTATTTGAACGACGGCACCCTGGTGCACATCGACAACCCGGCCCTCTACCCCGATCCGTCGAACATCAAGCGGGCCGACGAGCCGTTCATCAAGGCGTCGATCATGATCCCGGAGCGCTACCTCGGGGTGGTCATGGAGCTCTGCCGGGAGCGGCGGGGGGTGGACACCCGCTTCGACTATCTGGCCGTGGGGCGGGTCCAGGTGATCTCCGAGCTCCCCCTGGCCGAGGTGCTCTTCGACTTCTACGACCGCCTGAAGACCGTCACCCAGGGGTACGGCTCCTTTGATTACGACATGCTCGACTACCGGCCGACCGACCTCGTCAAAGTTGACATCCTGGTCAACGGCGAGAAGGTCGACGCCCTCTCCCAGCTCGTCCACCGCGACAAGGCCCGGCCGCGCGCCCTCCACTACTGCGAGAAGCTGGCCGAGACCATTCCGCGGCAGAACTTTAAGATCGCCATCCAGGGCGCGATCGGCGGCAACATCATCGCCCGCAGCACGATCAATCCCTACCGGAAGGACGTCACCGCCAAGTGCTACGGCGGCGACATCACCCGCAAGCGGAAGCTCCTCGAAAAGCAGAAAGAGGGCAAGAAGCGGATGAAGATGGTGGGCTCGGTCGAGATCCCGCAAGAGGCGTTCGTCGCGGTGTTGAAGACCGAGACGGAGTAGGGAATGAACCCCTTTTGCCAGCGGTTGATGCTGTGATGGTTCAACCGGCTTTGCCCTCTCCTCTGCCGCTCTTCCCGCTCACCGGGTCGCTCCTGCTGCCGGGCAACTTCCTGCCGCTCAACATCTTCGAGCCGCGCTACCGGAACATGGTGGCCGACGCGGTCGAGGAGGGGCAGCACATCGGCATGATCCAGCCCTTCGTGCCGCGCCAGGACAACTGGCCGGCGCTCGACCTGCCGCCGGAGAACCCGGCTCTCTACCAGGTGGGGTGCGCCGGGCGGATCGAGCGTTGCGAGCCGCAGGCGGATGGCCGCTATCTCCTTCTGCTCAAAGGGATAAGCCGCTTCCGGGTGCGCCAGGAGCTGCCGCTCCACCGCGACTACCGGCGGGCGGAGGTCGAGTACGCGGAGTTCGCGGCTGACTTGAAGGAGGCCGAGCACCCGCTCTCCCCGGCTCGCCTGCTCGCCGCGCTCAAGGACTTCGGCACCGCGCACCAGCTGGACCTCGACTACGACCTCCTGGGCGCCCTCCCGGGGGTGGCTCTGGTCAACGGCCTCGCCGTGGCCCTGCCCTTTCCGCCGGCCGAGAAGCAGGCGCTGCTCGAAGCGCCGGACCCGGCGGAGCGGCAGGAGCTTCTCCTCGCCCTCATGGGGATGGGATTGGAGCCGGCGAGCCCCGAGGAGTACTACTCCCCGCCCACCCTCAACTGAACCGCCGAAAAACCCGCTCGGCGCAGGAGAAAAGACCCATCGCAAACATCGACGGCGATACCCGTGGCCTCAAGACCTCGGCGATCCGTGCGCTCGAACGGACCTTCCGCCGGCGCGTTCCACCGCAGCAGGTGGTCTCCCTGGAGCTCGCCCGCCACCTGGCCGAGCTGTCGCGGGAGATCAACCGCCAGGTCGGGGTGCTCCTGTCGCGGGACGGCACGGTCAAGAACGTCATCGTGGGCGACGCCCACAGCTTGACCCTCCCCGACATCGGACGGTTGCGCGGCGGCTTGAGCCGCTTCCGCGGCCTGCGCCTCGTCCATACCCACCTGCGCGGCGAGCCGCTGACCCGCGACGACCTGAACGATCTGGCCCTCCTGCGCCTCGACCTGGTGGCGATGATCGAGGCCCTGCCCGACGGCGCCTCCGGACGGATCGAGGTGGCCCACCTCTCCCCCCGGGCGCCGCGCTCCGGACCGGCCGATCCGGCCGGCGCGGCCGCGGAGCCCTTCGAACGGCTCTCCGCCCCCGAGGTCCACCGCCTCGACTTCGATTTCGAGGCGACGATCCGCGCTCTGGAGGACGAGTTCGCGCGGGTGACCTCCGCGGCGGGGGAGACCGACCGCGAGCGCGCCCTGGTCATCGGCCTCAATCCGGACGACGAGCACTTCGAGGAGACCCTGGAGCTGGTGCGCTCGGCGGGCCTCGCGGTGGCCGGCACCGTGCGCCAGCGCCGCGCCCAGGTCCACCCGCGGACCGTGGTGGGGAGCGGCAAGCTGCAGGACATCGTGCTCGAAGCGATGCGCAGCCGGGCCACGGTAGCGATCTTCGACCTCGACCTGAAGCCGGGTCAATCGCGCGCCTTCGAGGACGCGACCGGCTTGAAAGCCATCGATCGCACCCAGCTCATCCTCGACGTCTTCGCCCAGCGCGCCAAGAGTCGCGACGGCAAGCTCCAGGTCGAGCTGGCGCAGTTGAAGTACGACCTGCCGCGGCTGACCGAGAGGGACGCCGGCCTCTCCCGGCTGGCAGGCGGGATCGGCGGTCGCGGTCCCGGCGAGACGGTGATGGAGGTCGGGAGGCGGCGCATCCGCGATCGCATCCGGTCGCTCGAAACCCAGATCGAGAGCCTCTCCCGGCAGCGCGACCTGCGGCGGCGGCGCCGCCGCGAGGAGAAGATCCCGGTGCTCTCGATCGTCGGCTACACCAATGCGGGGAAGAGCACTCTGCTGAACGCCCTGACCGGCAGCGAGGTCGAGGCCGCGGATCAGCTCTTCATGACGCTCGACCCGACGAGCCGCCGGCTGCGCTTCCCGCGCGAGGGCGAGGTGGTGCTGACCGACACCGTGGGCTTCCTGACCGATCTGCCGAAAGACCTGGTGGCGGCCTTCCGCGCCACCCTGGAAGAGCTCTCCGACGCCCACCTCCTCCTCCACGTCGTCGACGTGGCCGACCCGCGGCTGGAGCAGAAGCACGAAGCGGTGGTCCGCCTCCTTGAGGAGCTGAAGCTCGACGGCATCGAGCGGCTGGTGGTCCTCAACAAGGCCGACCGTGTCGCTCCCGAGCTGGCCGCGGCCTGGGCCGAGCGCTACAGCGGGGTGGTGGTGAGCGCCAAGACGCGGGAAGGATTGACCGGCCTCATCCGCGCCGCCGAGGAGCGGCTGGGGCGGGAGGAGCCGCTGGTCAAGACGTATGAGGCGGAGCGTCCGCTATACTAGGGCGAGCCCCACCCGGAGGTCCGCCCATGGCAACGCTCACCGATATCGGCACCCTGATCGTCAGCAGCCCCGAGATTCGGGGAGGGCGACCCCGTCTGAGTGGAACAGGAGTGACCGTCCATCGGGTGGTGAGCTGGTACCAGCTGGGTCTCGCGCCCGAAGAGATCGCTGACCGGCTCGGCCACCTCTCGCTGGCCCAGGTCCACGCCGCGCTGGCCTTCTACCACGCCAACCGGCAGGAGATCGAGGACGATCTCGCCGCCGAGGAGCGAGAAGCGGATGCGCTGGCTGCGCAGGAATTCTCTCGGCCGGACCCCCGCCCGGAGATAAATCTCCGGGCTATGTAGTGCGCCGGATGAATCCGGCTTCGCCGAGCGCGCAGGTTCTTGATGCCCCCCGCGAACGTCCCCCAAGTCGCTGGATTCTGGGAAGCCGTTCGCCCCGAAGGGGCCCAGGTCGGTAGCCTGGGGTGCAAACCCCAGGAAAGTGGCGGAATAAAAATTTCCAGCCCCGAAGGGGCGAAGGTAATCCAAGCCCGTACCGTCGCCCCTTCGGGGCTTTTGTTTTCTTGTGATTGCACCAACCTGGGGCTTTCGCCCCAGGCTACCAACCTAAGCCCCTCCGGGGCAGACCCTTCGACGCGGGATTTCATTTCCGGTCGCCGATGACCGCCTTGCCAGAGACTTTGACGAGGCCCTGTCCTCCGCCTGCCGGCCTCTACCTCCACGTCCCCTTCTGTTCGCGGATCTGCCCCTACTGCGACTTCGCGGTCACCACCGGGGGGCGACAACGGCGGGCGGCGTTCGTGGAGAGCCTCATCGCCGAGGCCGGCCTCTGGACGGGCGAACCTTTCTCGTTCGACACCGTCTACTTCGGGGGCGGCACCCCCTCGGCGCTGGAGCCCGGCGAGCTGGCGCGGATCGTCGAGGCCCTCCGGGCCTCGCTCTCGATCGCTCCCGGCGCCTGGATTTTCCTCGAAGCCAACCCGGAGGACGTGACGCCGGAGAGCCTCGCCGCCTGGCGGCGCCTGGGAGTCCGTACCCTCTCGCTCGGCGTTCAGTCGTTCGACGCCGGGAACCTCACTTTTCTGGGGCGTCGGCACGGTCCGGAGGAGGCGCGGCGGAGCGTGCTCCTGGCGCGGGAGGCCGGTTTTCACACGGTTTCGGTCGACCTGATCTATGGCCTGCCGGGGCAGGACAGGGCGGCCTGGCAACGGGACCTCGCGGCGGCCGTGGCGCTCTCCCCGGACCACCTCTCCTGCTACCAGCTCACCGTCCACGTGGGCACCCCGTTCGGCCGCCTCGCCGAGCGGGGCCAGCTGGCCGAGCTGCCCGAGCCGGCGCAGGCCGAGCTCTTCCTCCTCACCCATACCTTCCTGGCCGAGGCCGGCCTGCCCGGCTACGAGGTCTCGAACTTCGCCCGCGCCCCGGAGCACCAGTCGCGCCACAACCGGAAGTACTGGGACCATACGCCCTATCTGGGGATCGGCCCCTCGGCCCACTCGTTCTCCGGCGGTGTCGGAGCCAGGGGACACCGCCGCTGGTGGAACGAGCCGCGGCTCGGACCCTGGCAGGAGAGGGTCGCCCGGAGGGAGCGACCGGTCGCGGGAGAGGAAGCGCTGGAGCCCGGGCAGCTGGCCCTGGAGGCCTTGATGCTCGGGCTCCGTACCTACGACGGAGTCGATCTCGCAGCGGTCGGCGAACGATTCGGCATCGATCTCCTGGCGCCGAACGCCCGGTTCTTGGAACAGCTCGTGGCCGCAGGCCGGATCACCCGCGAGGGAAACCGCATCGTGCCCACCCTCGCGGGCCTCGCCGTGGCCGACTCCCTGGCCCGCGGGTTCGAGATCGAACCCGCGCCTACTTCCGCTTCGCCATCACCTCCATCACCTTCATCTCCGGGCCACCCGCGGGATCGACCGCGAACATCTCGAACTTGAAGTTGTTGTCGTCCACCCAGGTGGTGACCTCCTTGGAGGCCATCTTCTTGCCGGACATCGGGTCGAACATGGGCTCGGAGGTCATGGTGACGACCTTGCACGGCGCGTCGCAGGAACCGGTCGAATTCATGATGCCGGTCCCCATGTTGTCCACCCAGGAGCTGACGAACTTCCCGGTGTTGTTGTCATAGCCGTCGGTGCTGTGCCCCTCGAAGGGCTGGCCCATCATGTCCCCCTTGTAGACGGAGAGGACATAGCGGCCGCCGAGGATCGAGTCGGAGTGGATCGTGCCCTTCGAGTCCATGGCCGGCTGGCCGGGCGCCGTCCACATCTTCGAGCTGTAGGTCCAATCTCCCACCATGTGCTGGAGATGCTTGTGGTGCTCGCCGGGGGTGGCGGCCTTGACCGCGGCCTCCATGGCCGCGTGGTCCATTCCCGGGGGGGCGGCCGGCTTGTCCCCCTGGGCCAGGGCGATACCGGGGGCGACGGAGAGCGACAGGGCGAGCAACGAGAGCACGACGGCGGTGCGGGTCTTCATCTTCGTCCTCCTTGGGGTTGAATTACGCTGTGTTACCGCGTAAACTATCATCCGCGATCGGTTGCGTCAAGCAGGAATTCGGGAGACGGATGCATCCTCTCACGAAACCGGCTTCCCTGCTTGCCCATCGCTTCCGGGCGTCCTGTATCATGCCGCCCGGACCTGACCCGACCGCTCAATACTGAGACGCAGAGACTGCCGACGTATGCCCCCGCCCCCGCCGCCCGTCTATGACGCCTCCGCCATCGAGGTCCTGACCGGCCTCGAACCGGTGCGCAAGCGCCCCGGCATGTACACCTTCACCGACCGGCCGGACCACCTGGCCCAGGAGGTGATCGACAACGCCGTCGACGAGGCGGTCGCCGGCCACTGCCGGGAGATCGACGTCACCCTCCACGCCGACGGCTCGGTGGCGGTGGCCGACGACGGCCGCGGCATGCCGGTCGACCAGCACAAAGGCGAGAAGGTGTCCGGGGTGGAGGTCATCCTCACCCGCCTGCACTCGGGGGCCAAGTTCTCGGACAAGAGCTACCGCTTCTCGGGCGGCCTCCACGGGGTGGGGGTGTCGGTGGTCAACGCCCTCTCGCAGCGCCTGGAAGTCTGGGTGCGGCGCGGCGGCAAGCAGTACCACATGGCCTTCGCCGGGGGGGAGAAGACCTCCGATCTGAAGGTCGTGGGGACGGTCGGGGTGCGCAACACCGGCACCACGGTACGCTTCTGGCCCGATCCCAAGTACTTCGACAGCCCCAAGTTCACCATCCCCAAGCTCAAGCACGGCCTGCGCGCCAAGGCGGTCCTCTGCCCCGGCCTCACGATCCGCTTCGCCCACGAGGGGGCGCCGGAGGACGACGAGATCTGGCTCTATGAAGATGGCCTGAAGGCCTATCTCCT
This sequence comes from Thermoanaerobaculia bacterium, assembly GCA_035644215.1. Taxonomy (GTDB): domain Bacteria; phylum Acidobacteriota; class Thermoanaerobaculia; order Multivoradales; family UBA5704; genus DASQPA01. Next base: position 1,680 of record DASQPA010000209.1, on the reverse strand, counting down.
GGACGAGCTCCAGGAGGCGGAGCTGGTGCCCGAGACCCCCTTCCTCGGTCACTTTCAGGGCGCCGACGAGGAGGTCGACTGGGCGGTCGCCTGGGTGGCCGACGACGGCGACCTGGTCACCGAGAGCTACGTCAACCTGATCCCCACGCCGCAGGGGGGGACCCACGTCAACGGCTTCCGCGCCGGTTTGACCGAGGCGATCCGCGAGTTCTGCGAGCTGCGGAACCTTCTGCCCCGGGGGGTGAAGCTGGCGCCGGAGGACGTCTGGGCGCGGGCGAGCTACGTCCTTTCCCTGCGCATGAAGGACCCGCAGTTCACCGGCCAGACCAAGGAGCGGCTCTCCTCGCGCGAGGCGGCGGCCTTCATCTCCGGGGTGACCCAGGACAGCTGCGCCCTGTGGCTGAACCAGAACACCGCGGAGGCGGAAAAGATCGCCCGCCTGGCGATCGACAGCGCGCTCGCCCGCCAGCGCGCCGGCAAGCAGGTGAAGCGGAAGACGGTGACCTCCGGGCCGGCCCTGCCGGGGAAGCTCGCCGACTGCAGCAGTCAGGACCTGGGCCAGACCGAGCTCTTTCTCGTCGAGGGCGACTCGGCCGGCGGCTCGGCCAAGCAGGCGCGGAGCCGGGAGTTCCAGGCCATCCTCCCCCTGCGCGGCAAGATCTTGAACACCTGGGAGGTCGAATCGACCGAGGTGCTGGGCTCGCAGGAGGTGCACGACATCGCGGTCGCCCTGGGTGTCGACCCCGGCTCTCCGGAAGTGAACGGTCTGCGCTACGGCAAGATCTGCATCCTGGCCGACGCCGATTCGGACGGCGCCCACATCGCGACCCTCCTCTGCGCCCTCTTCGTCCGCCACTTTAGGCGCTTGGTCGAGGACGGCCGGGTCTACGTGGCGATGCCGCCGCTCTACCGGATCGACGTCGGCAAAGAGGTCTACTACGCCTTGGACGACCGCGAGAAAAAGGGCATTCTCGATCGCATCGCGGCGGAGAAGAAGACGGGGAAGCCTAACGTGCAGCGCTTCAAGGGGCTGGGCGAGATGAACCCGCTCCAGCTCCGCGAGACGACCATGGCCCCCGAGACCCGCCGGCTCGTCCAGCTCACGCTCGCGGAGGGCGACGACACCGAGAAGGTCATCGACATGCTCCTCGCCAAGGCCCGCGCCGGAGACCGCCGGGAATGGCTGATGGAAAAGGGCAACCGGGCGGAGGTGGAGTAAGAGATGGCGCGCAAATCCACTCGCTCGAAGAGCGGCGGCGGTTCCGGAAATGGGGGCACGGGAGCGATCCTCCCGTTCGTCGAGAGCGAACGCCAGCCGCTCTCCGAGTTCACCGAGAAGGCCTACCTCGACTATTCGATGTACGTCGTCCTCGACCGTGCCCTGCCGCACGTCGCGGACGGTTTGAAACCGGTGCAGCGGCGGATCGTCTATGCCATGTCCGAGCTGGGGCTCTCGGCCACCGCCAAGTACAAGAAGTCGGCCCGCACCGTGGGCGACGTGCTCGGCAAGTTCCATCCCCACGGCGACAGCGCCTGCTTCGAGGCCATGGTGCTCATGGCCCAGCCGTTCTCGGTCCGCTACCCACTGGTCGACGGTCAGGGCAACTGGGGCTCGCAGGACGATCCCAAATCGTTCGCCGCCATGCGCTACACCGAGTCGCGGCTCACCCGCTTCTCGCA
>DASQPA010000208.1:0-19295 GCA_035644215.1 Thermoanaerobaculia bacterium | reverse complement strand
GCCCGCGCCCTGGGCCTGGAGCAGGACTCCAGCCGCTGGGGCATGGGCCGGCGCTCCCGGCGCTACGCCGCAGTAGTCGAGGACGGCGTGGTCAAGACCCTCCACGTCGAGGAGCCCGGCAAGCTCGAGGTCTCGACGGCTGACGCGATCCTTCAGGACCTGTAGGGCCTTCCATCGCTTCGGAAACCCCGGAAACGTCCGGGGGGCCGGGGAAAGCTCCAGTCGAGGCATGGGAAACGCGTTTCCGGGCCGCTCGGCCTGCCCGCGCCGGCCGGTGAGAGAAATGGAAGCCGGCTTGCCGTCACTTCATAGATAGAGTCAGCGCTGAGGAGAAAATCCTGGAGGAACGCATGCAACCGATCCGAGAGGCCTGGAGCACCGCGATCAAGATCCTTCTGGTAACGACGATCGGGGCCTTGACGGCCCTCCCGGCGGCGGCCGCGACCTTCGACGTCTGCGCGAGCTGCCCCATCACGACGATCGAGGAGGCGGCGGTCCTGGCGCATACCGACGATGTCATCAACATCCTGGATCCCGTGCACACCGAGGCCGACATCCTCTTGTTCGCTCGCGTGAGGGTCCAAGGGCAAGGTCCCTCGCGCACGATCCTCCAGAGCTCCGAGACACCGGGCGGGAGCCCGGGGTTTGTCCTCATCAGCATGAGCGCCTCCATGGACGTGCGGGACTTGACGATCCGCAACGGCTCCGCCGGCGTGGCTCTCTTTGGAGTCGATGGAAGAGTCGCCCAGCTCTCGAACGTCGTCGTGCGCGACAACCTGGGAATCGGCGTCCTCGCTCAAGGCAATGTCCAGATCACCGACAGCTGGATCGTGAACAACGCGGACACCGGCATCTCCTTCGGGGGGACGGGACGCCTGACGCTGTCCAGGAGCACCATCAACGGCAACCGGGGCGGCGGTCTGACTCTGTTCGGCCCCGCCGAGCTGACGAACGTCACCGTGAGCGGGAATGCGAGTGCCTCCTACGGCGGCGGTATCTTCGCCGACGAGTCTTCTGGCACCAAGCTCACCAACTGCACGATTACCGGCAACTCGGCGCTCTTAGGCGGCGGCGGGCTCGCCCATACCGGCTTTTTCCCCAACTCCCCGTTCCCGGCCGAGATCATCAACAGCGTCATCAGCGGCAACACTCCGGAGGACTGTATCGGTATCCCGGTGATTCCGCCCGGAGCCTCCAACCTCGCGAGCGACGGCAGCTGCCAGGGATTCTCGATCCCTTCGGGACACCCGGACCTTCTGCCGCTCGCCGACAACGGAGGACCCACTCCGACCCACGCTCTCGGCCGCGACAGCGACGCCGTCAATGCGGGGGACAATGCGATCTGCGCCTCGCCGGCGGTCGGCGGCGTCGATCAGCGGGGCGTCGCCCGGCCGCAGGGCGCCGCCTGCGACCTCGGAGCCTATGAGCTCATCCTGAACCGGCCGCCGGACTGTTCGGCCGCCACCCCGAGCGTCGCCGAGATCTGGCCTCCCAACCATGGATTCGTGCCGGTCGACGTCCTCGGCCTCACCGACCCGGACGGCGATCCGCTCGAGATCCAGATCACCGCCATTTTCCAGGACGAGCCGGTTGCCGACGGCGGGTACACCCCAGACGGAGGTGGTGTGGGCACGGCGACCGCCCTGGTCCGCGCCGAACGCGACGGTTCCGGCGATGGCCGCGTCTACCATATCCGGTTCACGGCCGCCGATGGACAGGGAGGGAGATGCTCGGGCGAGGTCCGCACGGGCGTTCCCCACGATCAGGGGCGGGCAGGCACCCCTGTCGACGGGGGTCTACGGTTCGACTCGACCGTTCCGTAGCGTCGGGAGATGGATGGGGAGCCGGCCGGAGGGCCGGGTCCCGTTGTACCTGTACAACGAGAGCCTGCGCTCCCGAGGGTTGACCCTACCGGCCCGGACCGCCACCCCGAAGGCGAGCCAGTTCCTCTTCCAGAGCGCGGTTCCGCTGCTCGGCGGCCTCGCGGGCCTGCCTTTCCTCGTCTGCCTGGCGCTCGGCGGCCTCACGGGCCAGCTTTTCCTGGTCCGCCCTGCGCCCTTCCTCCGCTGCCCAGGGCAGCGGCTCATCGGTCGCGGCATCCCGCAGCCGGAGCCGATTTCCCTCCGGCACGAGGCGCACGCCGGTCGCCTGGCTCAACAGCGCACTTTGCTGCGGCACCAGTGCCTGGTACCTCCCGCCGGCCAGGCGGAACCCCTGCAGCCGCGGCTTCAGGTACTCTCCCAGGGGATCGAACAGGAAGTACTCCTCGACCCCGAGCCGTTCGTAGACGCCCTTCTTCGTCACGACGTCCTCGTCCCGGGTGCTCTTCGAGGTCACCTCGCAGACCAGGGACGGCGCCCGGCCCTCCTCCCACACCTTGTAGGTTCGCCGCTCGTGCTTGTCCACGCCATGGACCAGGAACACGTCGGGCGCCACGCAGGCCCGAGGGTCCCCCTGCACGTAGTAGAGGAGCATGTTGAACCAGAAGTAGACGTCGGGTACTTCGGCATAGCGCCGCGACAGCGCGTGGTGCAGGTCGAGGATCACCTGGCCGTGAGGTTGGCTCTCCGCTATGGGCCGGCCGTCGGATTCCGGGTATTCGATCTCTTGCCAGAGAGGGATCGCGGTCATCTCAGAACCTCCGGCTGCGGGCAGGCGGATGTCGTAGGGTACGGGAGCCCGGCGAAACCATCCTCTTCAGGGGGGAGTCTAGCATTGGGGTCGCGCGAGGTCCGAGGCGCCACCAAGCCCAGCCGCCCTGAAGAAGCACCTGGCACCTCGGAAGCGGGCCCCAGGAGAGCATACAGAGTTAAGCCTCCTGATGTTGCGATCTAAGCTACTCTTGGCGGCCACGCACCTATAGCAGGTGAGGGTGCTTATTAAGCGGCCGGCATCGGTGACGTCAACGCATCTGCACGAACTAGAAGCTCGTCAAAAGTAACGATCTCTAAGCCATGAAGATGTCGACGAAAGAGCTCGAAGGATTGCCTAGCGTTGTCGGTAGTCAAGGATTTCGAGTCTCCAAGGACAAGAATGCCTCGTGGCTGGGCGGTTTGCCATCCCTCTTTGGCTGCTTGTCGTACATTGTCAGGCTGGTTGCTACCTTCTCGGTTCCATGTGTCACAGTTGCTCAGGATCTGCGCGACAGCTTCCGCCAGATCCGACTCGATTGCATGCGCGCCGTTTCGGCACTGTCTCGGCTTGACTAGTTGCGCGGATGGGGTCTTGATGTCAACGAGTGCGATGAACGATGCGCCGGCTCCGATTGTTCGAACCGAGAAATCTGCGACCTGGCCGCCCGTGTTCGACATTCCCTTGCCACCAACAAATGTCTCGCGGTCGATGACATGGACGAACTGGTAGAGTAGACCGTGGCCAAATATCCAGTCTTCGCGTTCAAAGAACGCCTGCCACTCTTTTTCATCCCAGCGATCCGCGTTCAACTGGGCACGAAACTCATCTACGACCTGCTTCCTCTTCGCCAAATGTGCGGACTGAAGGAGACTGTCAGGGAAATCCACGGAGCCCACAAGGGCTGTCAGGTACGGAATGTCATCCCTCTTAATTGCGTGAATCCGCCTTCCAAGTTCCTCGGTCAGTTGGGAAGTCTGGGCGAACTGTATGAGCAAGTCACCAATGCTCGCCGCGACTGTAGCTAACTCGGTTGGGTGTCTCCGAATCCAACCCGCTATGGCTTCAGAAGTGCCGAGCGCGTCGAGCAGGTTCTCGATTTCGTCCGCGCTAAATTTGCGTGCTGTGATATCTCCGAGATGGATGATCGGTGCGCCCTGTAGTCCCGCAAAGTACGCGCCCGCGGCATCGTTCTTGGCGACGGCCCTGTAGCGTTGAATGTTGACGACAAATATCTCGTATAGCGGATGGTCTTGATATCGGCCCTCTGCTCGCCCGCCTTGCTCAGTAAGAACCAACGCGTACTTCTTCCCACCCGCAGGCTGTCGACGCACGTAGTCGCCCAAAGACATGTAGTTCGTGAACGTTCTTTGGCTGTGACCGACCAGTGTCTCCCATGAGAAATCTACATACACCTCGATACCTCGCAGGAGCAATGAACGGCCTGAGAGCCGTCGTAGAGGTGGTTTCCAGCCCAAGTGGTCTGTCAGAGCCTGCTGCACGTTCTAGACTCGCTGGTTCCTCGAAAGTCCTTCTGCTTCGGCCCGGCTCTCCGCCGCCATCTCTGCCCGATAGTGCCACCTGGTTGACAGGCAGGCGGCCGATGCCCTTGGAACGGAGTTCCTGCGGGTTCCTCGAGACGCGCTGTCCGCCGACTAAACCAGTTCCCCTACGGAATCATCTTCGCACCCGGACGATGTATGTAGTGCACAGTGCGGCTGTTTACGGCATGCTATGGCCTGCCCTCCTGCAATCGCCGGAGAATTTGTTGCTATCTCAGTAGTTGCTTTGGGTAGTGAGATTTTGCAAATCTCCATTATCAGAGTCCTCTCTCAAATGGTATCAGTCTGCCATAGGCGGTAGGAATGCGTCAATTCTCTTGAATCCGCACTTCACGGTGTTGGAGTTCTGGCCGCTGGCGACGTCTTCTCCTCGCCTCTTCATCCGAGCGGCCAGTCTTCCCGGCCAGCGGGTCGCCCCCACCGCTACCGTGCCCTGGGCGGCGAGAGGGGCGTGGATGTGTCGGAAGGACTTCGGCGAAGTCCTCTCAGGCTCGTTCGTAGGCGAGTAGAAACTCGTCGCGCGAGATTCCAGCTTGGGTGCAGAGAGTGCGCAAGGTCGAAGCTTTGATCTGTGGGTGATTCGGCATAGTCAGAGGGGTCCGGGTCCCATCAGGGTTGTCGCGGACCATAGAGATGTGCTCCCTCTCGCGAACGATCCGGAAGCCCATGGCCTCGAGCGACCGGAGGACCTTTCCCTTGGGAGCGTCGACCGGGAACTTCCCCACTCAGCCCACCACAGCCTCGGCGAGGAACGCTTCCAGCACAGGAGGCTCCACCTCCAAGGTGTCGTAGCCGAACGTCTCGACATGGAAGCGCAGAGCCGAACGGACGTCGGCGAGGGCCTCTTCGTAGGTATCGCCCTGACCGACGACAACTCCCTTGACGCCGAGAGGATAGGCGACATAGCCATCGGCGTGCTTCTCGACCACGATCTTGATCTGCTTCATCATTCCTTGATTCTACCCTACCCCCCCGAGGTACTGGCCGATTCGGCAGCCGTGAGCCCCGGCGGGGCAGGGCGGGCACAGGGCCTGCCCCAATCCTGCCTAGGAAGGTGCCAGGCGCTTTTTCGGGTGCCAGGCGCTTCTTCGGTTTCTCTCTCGCAAGAGACCAGAGGGGCGACGGAACAGGCTGGACCAGTCGCCGCCCCTCCGGGCTGACCTGTCTACCCTCAGGTGGTCCGCTCTCCCTCCACCAGCAGCCGCCCTGCCGTCTCCAGGGCCACGGCGCCGCTCGCCTCGAGGACACGGGTGAGGCACTCGGGGAGGCGGGCGAGGGATTCCGCTGTGTGCAGGGCGGTTACGAGCTCGGGGTCGTAGTGGTGGAGATACCCGACGACCTGGCCGCCGGACTCGACGGCGTACCCCTCGGGGCTCCGCTCGTGCTGGAGCCGGAAGAGACGATCGAAGCCGGTGCCGGGGAGGACCGCGGCGACGAGGAGGGCTCGTTCGCGGTGGTGGAAGACCGCTCTTGGGACGTCGCCGGCGGCCAGGCTCTCGCCCCGGCGGAGGACCGCCCAAGCGGGGCTGGGGATCGGCACGACGATCCACGGGCCGGCAACGTCGGCCTGGGCCGCGGTCAGCGGCTCGTCCTGCTGGTCGAGACGGGCGAGGAACTCGGGGGTGAAGGCATTCAACTGCCGGGGCGGACGGGGGGTGCTACCATCTTCATGGTCTCGCATGGACTTTCTCTCCTTGCGGGATCTGGCTCGGGTGAGCTCGTAACTCGCCCGGGCCGCTTTGACGTTTGGGCCTCTCGGACACGCGCCGGGATGGCCGCTCTCGGTGGGGACCTGCGGTGGCTGGTTGGTGAGGCGGGTTACCTCCTTGGGAGAGGCTGCGTTGCCAGCCGACTCTATCGAGCGGCGGGGCGGAAGTCAAGCGCAGAATGCGCGCGGTTTACGCCTCCGGGTCGACTCTTGCCCCCTCCGGCTCTACCCGAAACCTCTTCCGGAGCCTCCGGAACGCTTCCGGATGCTCCAAAAGTCCTTCCGGAGGTTCCGGAAGCGTTTCGGACGCTCCGAAAATGGTTCCGGATGCGCCAAAAGTCTTTCCGGAGCTTCCGGAAGAGTTTTGGGCGCTCCAGAAATCGTTCCGGATGCTCCGGAAACGGTTCCGGACGCGCCAAAAGTCTTTCCGGAGGTTCCGGAAGCGTTTTGGATGCTCCGGAAGTCGTTCCGGAGGCTCCCGAAGACGTTCCGGACGTTCCGGAAGCGTTTTGGAAGGTCCCGGAGGGATTTTGAAGCTCCGGAAGAGGTTCCGAAGCCCAGGAAGGTGTTCTGGAAGCGGCGCCCCAGCCCGCGCGAAGCTGGATTCATCCAGCGCAACTCATAGCCCGGAGATTTATCTCCAGGCGGAGGTCCGGGCCGAACCGACCGTCGCCCCTTCGGGGCTTTATTTTCTTGGGCGGGCTCTGCCCCTACCTGCCCTGGTCTCGTCGGCTCACCGCCCCCCCGAGTTGACCCCGCCCCGCCGCTCCGTCATCGTAGGGCCGGCATGGCCACCCGGATCGACTTCAAACGCTACAGGAAGGTCCGCCGTTTCGTCACCCGGACGTTCCTCCACTTCCTCTGGTGGGACGTCCTCCTCGCCTACCGCCCCCTTTCCGGCTTCCGCCGGCCGCCGGTCGAGCGCTGGCGCCTGGTCGCCCGCCGCTACCGGGGGCTGGCCGGCGAGATGGGCGGGGTGCTCATCAAGCTCGGCCAGTTCCTTTCGGTGCGGGTGGATCTCCTGCCGTCCGAGGTGCTGCAGGAGCTGTCCGGCCTGCAGGACGAGGCGCCGCCCGAGCGCCTGGCGGACATCGTCCGCCTGGTCGAGGAGGACTTCGGCCGCCCGCTGACCGCAATTTTCGCCCGCTTCGACCCCGAGCCGGTGGGGTCGGCCTCGCTCGCCCAGGTCCACCGCGCCCGCCTCCCCACCGGCGAGGAGGTGGTGGTCAAGGTGCTGCGGCCGGGGATCGACCTCCTGGTCGAGACCGACCTCGCCGCCGCCGGGCTCGCCATCCGCCTCCTCCAGGTCTTCAAGCAGGTCCGCCGGCGGGTCGACCTACGGCGCCTGATCGAGGAGTTCCGGCGGACCACCCAGAACGAGCTCGACCTCGCGGCCGAGGGGAAGAACGCCGAGCGCTTCGCCGCCGACTTCGCGAAAGACGCCCGGGTCTACGTGCCACGGGTCTACTGGGAGTACAGCGCCCGCCGCACCATGACTCTGGAGGACGTCGGGTTCCTCAAGATCTCCGACCTCGCCGGCCTGGAGCGGGCGGGAATCGACCGGCGGGAGCTGGCGCGGGTGATCTACCGCATCTATATGCAGCAGATCTTCGTCCATCACTTCGTCCACGCCGACCCCCACCCGGGGAACCTCTTCGTCCGCCCGCTCCCCGGTCCCGCCGAGCCGCCGTTCGGCCCCGGCGACCCGGTCCCCTTCCTCGCCGGGCGAGGGTTCCAGGTCGTCTTCGTCGACTTCGGGATGGTGGCGGTCATCCCGCCCCGGCTGCGCAGCGCCCTAAGGGAGTACGTGATCGCCCTCGGCACCCGCGACGCGGCGCGCCTCGTCCAGGCCTACGCCAGCGCCGGGGTCCTCCTCCCCGGTGCGGACCTGACGCGCCTGGAGGAGATGCACCGCTCGCTCTTCGAGCGCTTCTGGGGGGTGCGGATCGGCCACATGCGGGATGTCGCTCTCTCCGAGGCGGGCTACTTCTTCCGCGAGTACAAGGACCTCCTCTACGAGGCCCCCTTCCAGGTCCAGGTCGACCTCCTCTTCACCTCCCGGGCGGTGGGTCTCCTCGCCGGCCTCGCCACGACGCTCGACCCCGAGTTCGATCCCTGGGCCGAGACCCTCCCCTTCGCCGAGCGGCTGGCCAAGGAGGAGCTCCGCGACTGGCGCACCTGGCTCACCGAGGGGCTCGCCCAGTTCCGCCGCCTGACCGCCCTGCCGGGCCGGATCGAAGACTTCCTCACCCACGCCGAACGGGGGGAGATCGCCGTCCAGACCGCCCTCGCCCCCGAGACGCGGCGAGCCCTGAAGCACCTCGAGCGTTCGGCCCACCGCCTCACCTGGTCGGTGATCGCCGCCGCGCTCCTGATCGGGGCCGTCCTTCTCCATGTAGACGTGCCGCGCGAGCCCTGGGACCGCTGGTTCGCTGGGCTGGCCCTGGGGGCGTTCCTCTGGGGGACGTTGACGAAGCGGTAGGGCAGCGGTAGATCCTTCCCCCTCTGGCACCCATCCTGCAAATTTTTTTCCTGTGAGCGATCGGCGGAGGTGTTTTCCGTCCTCCCTGGTAGATGCAGGACTCTCAAGGAGACAAAATCATGCCAGACCACCGGAAGCTCCCCGCCTTTCAAGCTGTCGAGGCCCTTGCCCAGGCTCTGTCGGACGCCTTTGGTCCGCCGACCGAGCCCGACGGCCTGCCGGCCCGCCTGTGGCGCTCCGCCGCCGCCGCGGCCGCGGCCATTTCCCGCGGCTCCGCTCTTCCCCGTGCCCGTTTCGCGGATGCCTTGGGCGAGGGGGTCGAGCGCCTGCTGGACCTGGGTTTCAACGTCGACTTCGGCGTGCGTCGGGGGGACTTCGACCTGGGAACGGCGGTCGAGCTGCTGGAATACCAGACGCGCGCGCGGCTCGAGATGGTCCTGCTGCGCGACAGGGTCGCCCGCGAGCGGGCGGGCCATGACGAGACGACGACCTCAGGGATGGAGTACGAGCGGCAGCTCGAAGCGGTCGAGCTGCGATAGGTCGCGGCGGTAGACGGTGACCGTCACCCGGTCCGGACCGATGTCGGCGATGCAGAAGTGGTTCGCCTTCTCGTAGACGTCGCCTGGGCCGGGCACCGCAACGGCGTCGTAGAGCGGCGCCCCTCCCCCGCCGGTGACGACGTAGGTGATGCCGTCCTGCCGGGTGCGGTAGTAGAGGTGGTCGTGCCCCTGGAAGACGAGGGTGACTCCGTGCTTCCGGAAGAGGGGGTGGAGGACGGGGCGCAGAGCCTGATCCGGTTCCGCCGAATGAGGACCGATCGAGAAGATCGCCGTGTGGAAGAAAGGGACGATAAACCGGCCGGCGGCGTGCGCCTGGGCGAGGTCGCCGTCGAGCCAGGCGGACTGGATGCTGCCGGGCGCGAGCGACTGCTCGGTGTCGAGCGCCACGAAGTGAACGTTCCCCTTCTCGAAGGAATAGTAGAGCTTGTTGCCGGAGAGGATCGGCTGGGTGACCCGAGCTGCGTAATAGCCGTGCTCGCCCAAGTCGTGGTTGCCGCGCGCCGGGTAGTAGGGGATGCGCTGGCGGAGGGCGGCGGTGATCCGGTCGAAGGTCTGCCACTCCTCGAGCGAGTCGCCGTGGTGGACGAGGTCGCCGGTCTGGAGGACGAGGGCGGGGCTGAAGGTCATCACCTTGTCGACGACGTCCTGATGGATGTCGTGGCCGTCGCGGGTATCCCCATAGACCGCGAAGCGGAGGGTCCCCGGCGCGGGTGGCCCGCCCTGGGTCTCGGCCTGGTGCGGGTCGACGCAGGTGGAGGCCAGGAGGCACAGGACCAGGAGGGCCGGACCCGGCAGGGCGACGTTCCGTCTCATGGCCTCATCCTATGCCCGCAGCAGAGCGACAGGGAAACGCGCCAGGAGCTCCGCGATCGGCCGCCAGCCGCCGGCGACCGCCTCGCCGGTCAGCTCGTCGACGAAACGGCCCGGCGGAAGCTCGACGGCGGTCCCCTCCCAGTCGCCACCCAGGCGCATCACGAGCCGGGGCACGACCGCGACCACCGCCTCGCCGCGGGTCAGGGCCACGGCATGGTCCGACCGCGGACCGCGGACCGGGAGGGGGCGGTAGGTGGCATCCCGTCCGAAGAGCTCGGGGCGGCGGCGGCGCAGATGGAGGGCCTGCCGAATCAACCAGAGCTTGGGAAGGCCTTCGTCGGCCCGCGCCCGGATCGCCTCGGGGGAAAGGCTCCCGGCGAGATCGGCCAGGAGGCGACGGCGCAGGTCGTAGTCGACCGGCCGGCGGTTGTCGGGGTCGACGAGGGAGAGGTCCCAGAGCTCGCTCCCCTGGTAGAAGTCGGGAATGCCGGGAGCGGTGAGCTTCAAGAGCACCTGGGAGAGCGAGTTGATCCGCCCGGGGGCGACGAGGGGGGCGACGAAGGCGGCGAGATCGGCGGTGAAGGCGGCGTCCGCCAGTAGCCCCTCGGCGAAGCCACGGACCGCGGCCTCGTAGGCCGGATCAGGGCGGGTCCAGGAGGTCCGGCGCTTGGCCTCGCGGAGCGCCTTTTCCAGGTAGGGAGAGAGGCGTTCGATGCCGATCGGCCAGGCGCCCACCAGGGTTTGATAGAGGAGATACTCGGCGCCGCGGTCGGGAGGCGAGCCCTGCCAGTGCCGCTCGTTGCGGACCGCCCAGCGGTGGACGGCCGCCGCCCACGCCTCCGGGATCTCCGAAAGGAGGGCGAGGCGGGCGCGCACGTCCTCGCTGCGCTTGGTGTCGTGGGTCGAGGTGGCGAGCATCGACTCCGGCCAGCGCTCCTGGGCGTCGACAGAGGCGCGGTGGAACTCCGCCACCGAGACCCCGAAACGGCCCGGGTCGCCCCCCACCTCGTTGAGCGCCACCAGCCGGAGAAAGGTGTAGAACGCCGTGTCCTCGACGCCCTTGGCCATGACCGGCGAGGTGAGCTGCTGGAAGCGCAGGGCGAGCTCCGTTTCGGGGTCGCCGCCCTGGACGCGCAGAGTCAGGAGGTCGCGCAGGAAGTCGAAGAGGTCGCCGGAGAGGTCGGGGCGCCGCTCGCGGGCGGCGGCGATCGCCTCTTCGATAGAAAGGACGTCCCGCTCCCCCACCTCCGCGGTCCCGTCCGGCCGGACGCGCACGTAGGTGCGGTAGACCGGAAAGCAGGCCGCCACCTCGGCCAGGGCCTGGCGCAGCTCGTGGCGGGTGTAGTCGCGGTGCCGACGGTGCCGGTCGCAGACGGCGAGGAACACCTCGGCCAGGCGGTTGACGTCGCTCGCCAGCAGCTGCTCTAAGACCAGGTGCTTCTTTTCGTGTCGGATCGCCGGCCAGTCGAGGCTCTCCCCCGAGATCTCGGCCCACAGCCGGCCGAGCGGCTCCGCCCCGGCCGGATCGACGAAGAGGCCGCCCACCCGGTTCAGGAAGTCGTAGCCGGTCGTCCCCGCGATCGGCCAATCGTCCGGCAGGGCCTCCCCCGCTTCGAGGATCTTCTCGGCCACCAGGTAGACCCCCGGGGCGCGCTGGCGCAGGCGCTCGAAGTAGCCTTGCGGGTCATAGAGGCCGTCCGGATGATCGACCCGCAGGCCGTCGACGACCCCGCGGGCCACCCAGTCGAGGACGCGGGCATGGGTGTCCGAGAAGACCCGCTCGTCCTCGGTCTTCAGGCCGACCAGGGAATGGACGTCGAAGAAGCGCCGGTAGTCGAGCTCGCGCCCGGCGGTCCGCCAGAAGGCGGGGCGGTAGTTCTGGCGGTCGAGGAGCCCGTCCAGCCGGTCGACGTCGGCATTGACCTCGCGGACAACGGCGTCGACCGCCGCCACCACCTCCGGCTTCTCCTCGCACAGGCGGGCGAGCTGGCCGCGCAGCACCTCCTTGTCGCGATGGCGGAGGAGGACGCTCTCGCGGTCGGTCGCGGTGGAAATGGGAAGCCGCGCCAGGGCGTCGGCGATAAAGGCGAGGTCGGGCGAGCCACAGCGCCGGGCGGCCTCGGCGAGCAGGTTGTCGAGCGAGCGGGGGGCGACCGGCAGCCGGTGCTCGTAATAGTGGATCTCGAAGCCGCCCCCCAGGCGCACGAGCCGGAGCTCGCCGGCCTCCAGAACCCGGCCGTAGTGGTCGCCCAGGATGGGGAGGAGGACGGTGTTGCGCAACCGGGACTGCGGCGGGTCCCAGTCGACGTCGAAATAGGCGGCGTAGCGGGAAGCCGGCCCGTTCTCCAGCACGTCCCACCACCAGAGATTGCGCCGGCCGCCCCGGGGGTCGATCGACATGTGATTGGGCACGATGTCGAGCACCTGCCCCAACCCCGCCTCCCCCAGGGCCTGGCAGAAGCGCGCGTGCCCCGCCTCGCCCCCCAGCTCCTCGTTGACCCGCGAGGGGTCGGTCACGTCATAGCCATGGGTGCTCCCCGCCGCGGCCTGGAGGTAGGGAGAGCAGTAGGCATGGCTCACCCCGAGGTCGCGCAGGTAGGGGGCGACGGCGGCGGCGGCGGCGAAGTCGAAGGCCGCGTGGAGCTGCAGCCGGTAGGTGGCGAGGGGCGTGGGCACGATCTGGACAGGGCTGCAAGGGATGGGCCACGGTCAGATGGGGAGGGACGGTCTTGCGCTCGGAGGCTCTTGGCTCGGAGAGTGCCCTGACTCCGGAGTCCAGTGGATACGCTAAGATTGGCGTCACGCAGACCAGCCGCGACATGAAAGCGACGCTACTCTGAGAGCCCCCGATGCAGGCCGCATCCGCTGGAGCATGGTGGTCGAGACGCTGTCCCGACCTTACCGAGTCACCCTTCCCATGCTCGTGCTCGTGTTGCTCGTTCCCTTCTATCTCCTCATTGCCGAAAGGGCGCGAGAAGGCACCACACTGCACGTGCCCGAATTGGCTTGGGACCGTGTCGTGCCGCTACAACCCGGCTGGGCGCTGGTCTATGGCTCGCTCTACCTGTTCTTGATCCTGCTGCCGGTCTTCGTCGTGCGGCAGGAAGAGCAGATCCGCCGCACCGTTCTGGCGTATCTGATGGTGTGGAGCATCGCGTATATCGTCTTTCTGGTGTATCCGACCATGGCCTCGCGGCCGGCCAAGGTGATCGGAGAGGGATTTGTCATCTGGGGGCTGCGGTTCCTCTACTCGTCGGACCCGCCGTACAACTGCTTTCCTTCCCTGCACGTCGCGCATTCCTTCGTGTCGGCGCTGACCTGCTATCGCGTGCATCGCGGCGTTGGAATCACCGCGGCGCTCTGTACCTTGCTCATCGGGGTCTCCACTCTATTCACCAGGCAGCACTACATCGTCGATGTGATCGCGGGCTTGTTCCTCGCCTCTGTGGCCTATGTCGCGTTCCTGCGCAGCTATCCGCGCGAGGCGGTTCCCGAGCTCGACCGCCGACTCGCACCGGTCCTCGCCCTGGGGATCCTCGGGAGCCTCGGCCTTTTGGTCGGCTGCTTCTGGGTGGTGTACCAAGTGATCGGAAAGGCCTGATTCCGATCCACCGCGCTACCGCCGCTCCAGCACATACACGATTTGCCGGTTGCCCTGGAACCAGCCCGGGGAGGCTGGGGTGGGTTCGCTGCCGAAGCGGGCCTTGAGGTCGAAGGCGGCGAGGATCTCCTGCCGGGCGAGCGGGAGTAGGGCGTTGGGGCCGGCGAGCTCCGCCAGCACCAGGTAGCGGACGCCGAAACGCGGTTCCAGGGCTCGCCGTGCCCGTGGCCAGGGGCGGACGATCACCGGTTGGGGCAGACGGGCGAGCTCGGCCGGCTGGAAGGCGATCTGCTCCAGGAGCAGCGCCGGGGACTCCTTGTCGCCATGCTTCGCCAGCCAGTCGACGGCCTGGACCCGGCTGTCGACGAGCCGCAGGCGGTCGCCCACGTATTGATGGAGCGGTACGGCGAAGAGGAGGACGAGGAGCAGGGCCGCTCCCGCGGTGACCCAGCCGGGACGGGACGCCCGCTCGCGCAGCCTTGCGAAGAGGAGCGCCACGAGGATTGTCGAGAGGGCCGCCAGAGGGAGGAAGTTGCGGAAGGCATGGAACGGGAAGCGGGAGAAGAGGACGATCGTGGCCACCGAGTAGAGCACCCAGGGCAGGACGCTCAAGCGCCAGCGGCGGTCGGCGAGGGCCACGGCAAGGCCGGCCAGGGCGAGGAGGACGTAGGGCCATCCCAACTCCGGATGGGTTAGCGGCTGGTCCCACTCCGCGCGGTGGAAGATCTGGTCCCAGTAGGAGCCGACGGGCATGGTGGCATAAAGCCCGGATTCGAGGCGCAGGTCGGCCAGAACCGCCGCGGTGCGGAGCCAGAGGACCGGCATGCCGAGGAGGATGGCGGCGACCGCCCCGGCCCCGGCGAGGAGAAGCGCGAGGAGCTTCCGGCGCCAGGTCCAGCCGGCGAGGAGCAGGGAGAGGGCCACCCCCAGGGAGACCAGGACGGTCGGGTACTTGGAAACGAAGGCGAGCCCGCTACAGACGCCCGCCAGGAGGGCGAGAACCAACTGGCGGCCCGGCCTCGGAGAGAGCCGGGCGCGGTCGGCGAGCTCCAGGGCGCCGAGCACGGCGAGGAGGGCGTAGACGTCGACGGTCACGATTCCGCCGCGGATCACCAGGGCCGGGAGGAGCGCCGCGGCGAGCGCCGCGATCCAGCCGGCTGGCTCTCCGGCGAAGCGGGCCGCCATCCTTCCGAGGAGAGCGACCGCGGCGAGCGAGAGGAGCAGGGTGGCGAGACGGCCGATGACGATCAGGTCGACCGGTTCGAGGACGTCATAGAAATCGCCGAAGGGCGACAGGTCCTGGCGGAGCGGATGGCCGTGGCGGGCGGAGTAGAGGGGCGACCAGGCGACGGCCGCTCCGGCCACGGCGTAGAAGGGCAGCGAGGGATAGGCGTACCACCCCGGGTCCCAGCTTTGGGTCGAGAGAAGATGGGAGACCCGGCGAAGGAAGTGCCCCTCGTCGACGTAGTTGAAGTAGGGCAACCCGGCGAAGACGGTCGGCAGGCGCAGAGCCGCCGCCAGCAGGAGAATCGCGGGCCAGAGGAGCCGGGAGGCGCGGATGCCTAAGCCTCCCGCGCCTACCCCTTGGCCTCTCGGATCGCCGCGGTGAGCGCCGGCACCACCTCGTGGAGGTCGCCGACGATGCCGTAGTCGGCGACGGTGAAGATCGGCGCCCCGGGATCTTTGTTGATGGCGACGATGGTCGTCGCTCCCTTCATCCCCACCAGGTGCTGGATGGCGCCGGAGATGCCGGCGGCGAGGTAGAGCTTGGGGGCGACGGTCTGGCCGGAGGAGCCGATCTGGCGGTCGCGTGGCAGCCAGCCGTTGTCGATCACCGGCCGGCTGGCGCCGATCTCGGCGCCCAGGGCCTTGGCCAGCTCTTCGATGATCCCCATCTTGTCCGCCCCGCCCACGCCGCGCCCCACGGCGACGATGATGTCCGCCTTGGTGAGGTCGATCTTCTCGCCCCCCGCCTGCTCGACCCCGAGGACCTCGCGGTCCGGGTGGACGGCGGCAAGGTCGGTGGCGAGCGGCGAGATCGGCGCCGGGGAAGCGCCCATCTTCACCCCGTCGGCCTGGAAGGCGCCGGCCTGGACGGAAACGAGGACGGTTCCCTCTCCCTTCACCCGCACCTCGGCCTGCATCTTGCCGCCGAGGATGGGCCGCTTCCAGAGGAGGCCGTCGCCAGAGCTGACGAAGCCGGTGACCTCGGGCAGGAGCCCGGCCCCCACCGCCTGGGCCAGGCGGGGCACGTAGTCGACCGACTGGTAGCTGTGAGGGAAGACGACGAAGTCAGGCGCCGCCGCCCGGATCGCCGGAGCGAGCGCCGCCACGTAGCCGCCGGGAGTGTAGGTGCGGAGCGCCGGCGCATCGGCCAGGTGCACGGCGGCGAGCTCGCGCCTGGCCACCTCGGCAGCGACGGCTCCCAATCCCTCTCCCAGGAGCACGGCCTCGGGCTTGCCTGCCCCGAGCTCCGCCGCCAGCTTCTGAGCGGCGGCGATCGCCTCCCAGGACATGCGCGCCACCTGTCCGTCCCGCTGCTGCAGCACCACCCAGACCTTCTTCGCCATCTAGAGCACCCTCGCTTCGTTGCGCAGTTTCTGGACCAGGGCCGCCGCCTGCTGTTTGGAATCGCCTTCGAGCATCTGCGCTCCGGCGCCGCTGTCGGGCAGGGCCACCGAGACGATCTCCAGCCGCGAGCCGGCCGCCCCGATCTGCTCCGGGGAGAGCCCGAGGTCACCGGGGCCGATCTCGGCGATCTCCTTTTTCTTCGCCGCCATGATCCCCTTGAGCGAGGCATAGCGCGGATGGTTGATACCCGCCTGGATCTCGAGCACCGCGGGGAGCGAGACGCGGACGATCTCGTTCATTCCGCTCTCCATCTCGCGGGTCACCTTGGCGCTCTTGCCGCCCGCGTCGAGCTCGACCCCCATCACCAGCCAGACGTGCGGCCAGCCGAGCTCGCCGGCCAGAACCGAGCCGGTGCCGGCGTAGCCGACGTCGTCCGATTGGGAGCCGGTGAGCACGAGGTCGAAGCTCTCGCGGCGGAGGGCCGCGGCCAGGGCGCGCCCGGTCGCCAGGGCGTCGCCGCCGAGGAAGGCGGGGTCCTTCAGATGCACCGCCCGCGCCGCCCCCACGGCCAGAGCCTTGCGCAAGGCCTCGCGCACCCGCTCCGGGCCGAGGCTCACCACCACCACCTCGCCGCCGGTCTTTTCGGCGAGGGAGAGCCCCTCCTCCAGGGCGTACTCGTCGCTCTCGTTGATGACGAACGGCAGATCCTCCTCGTCGAGCCACGTGCCGTCGCGGCGGACGCGCAGGCGCGCCTCGGTGTCGGGGACCTGCTTGATGCAGACCGCTATCCTCATTCAGACCTCTCCTCGAATGTCAGGACCATCGATCTCAGGACTCGCCCGGGCCGCCGAGCAGCCGGCGCAGGAGCGGCGGGTCGGGGTTGAAGGCCCACAGGCGGTCGTCGAAGAGCAGGGTTGGCACCACCCGCCGGCCGCCGCTCCGCTCCAGCACGGTGGCCTCGGCCCGTGGATCGCGATCGATGTCGACCTCCTCGTAGCGCGCCGCGGCCTCCTCCAGCACCCGCTTGGCCCGCCGGCAGTCGGGGCACCAGGCGGAGCTGTAGACCCGCCGCCGCGAGGTGGGGAACCCCGCTCCGGCGGCCAGCCGCCCCGCCTCCTCGCTCGACAGGCGCAGACCGGCCACCCGGATCTTGCCGCCGGGCTCGCGCAGGAGCACCGCGGGGAGGTCGTGGCGAGGCGAGATGCCCAGCTTGATCAGCTGGTGGGCGGCGGCGGGATCGGCGGCGACGTCAATCGGCTCACCGCAGGGGACGGGCGGCGGCGCCTGTTCATGCGAGTTGAAGTAGACCTGGCAGTCGAGATTCTGGTGCATGGGTCACCTCAAAGGGTCGGTCCGGGGACCCGCAGGGCGGCGCCGTTGACCGCCGCCGCGGCGGGAGTGGTAAGGAAGTGAATGACCTCCGCCACGGCGTCGGTCGACACCCATTTCGCGGGGTCGGCGTCGGGCATGGCGGCACGGTTGGCGGGGGTGTCCATGGTGGACGGAAGGACGGCGTTGGCGCGCGCTCCCGAAGGCGAGAGCTCGCGGGCGAACGACTCGACGAGGCGCAGCATGCCGGCCTTGGTCGCGGCGTAGGCGCCGACTCCGGCCTCGCCCAGGAGACCGGCGGGCGCCGCCACCGCCACCAGGGTGCCGCCCTTGGCGCTCTCGAAGGCGCGGGCGCTGGCGCGGAAGATCCGGAAGGTGGTCTCCAGGTTGACGGAGAGGAGGAAGCTCCAGTCGCGGTCGCTCATCTCAGCCAGGCGGGCGTAGCGGAAGCCTCCCACCAGGTGGACCACGGCCGGAAAGGCCCCCGAAGCCGCCTGGGCGTCGGCGAAGAGGCGCTCCACCTCGCCGCTGTCGGTCAGGTCGGCGCGGCGGAGAGCCAGGGCGTCCGAGGGGGCGAGCGCCGTGAGCTCCGCCAGGGCCGCCTCGTCCGTGCCCACCGCCAGCACCCGGGAGCCGGCGGCGAGGAAGCGACGGACGACGCTGTGCCCCAGGGCGCCGGAGGCGCCGGTGATGAGGACCCGTCCACTCATACCTGGAAGTCGAGCCGAGTGCCACGCATAGGGAAAGCCCGCATACCGGCCTAGGTGCGGCCAGCGGGCGGGAGGGAGACTATCATGAGGCCATGGCGACGTCGCCCGTCCGGGACGAAGAGTCTCCCTGGGAGCGCCTGCGTCCTCGCCGGCTCTTTTCCCCCGCACGCCCAGCCGGCGGGACGCCGGCGCTCCCAGGGAGAAATCTGGAACGCTCTACTCCTTCTGCCGCCGCGCCGGAAGGGGAAGGCTCCGAGTAGCAGGCATTCGAGGCCGGCTCGGCCCCGCCCGGAGATAAATCTCCGGGCTATGAGCTACGCCGGATGAATCCGGCTGCAACCTTGCCGTTTCGCGAAGCTGGATTTATCCAGCGCAACTCATAGCGCGGAGATTTATCTCCGGGCGAAGGTCCGGCCGCGAAGAACGAGGCCAACCCGCAGCGAGGTCTCCCGGGCGCGCCCCTCTTCCTCGTGGGCGATCTCCACCCGGTGCAGGTCCTCGCCGACTGCCGTCTGGGTCAGGCGGAGGGTAGGCATGCTGAGCATGGAGATCCGATTCCTGGTGGAAAGTGTACCTCCGGCCTCCCCCTACCCCCCATCCGGCGGCCAAAATGGGGAGCTGCACGGCAGAAATGGGGAGCTGCACGCCGGGCGAGGGGGATTCTGACCAGAAATGGGGGGCTCCCACTTCAGAACTGGGCAGCTCCACGCCGGGAAAGGGGGATTCTGGGGAAAGATGGGGGAACCCACGCCAGAAGTGGGCGACTCCACGCCAGAAGTGGGGGGATTCTGAGGAAAAGTGGGGCAACCCAATCCAGAAATGGGGAGATTCAAGTCAGGAGACCGGGATTCTGGCGCGGGATGGGGCAACCCAATCCACAAATGGGCAGCTCCACGCCAGGAGCGCTGGGTTCGGATGAAAAGATGGGGCAACCCCCTGGAAGGGCGAGGGTATCGGTGGCCGGAGGACGCTTGTAGGGGACGAGCACCCTATGCGGAGACGTCACGCGGTCCCCCTGGACTGCGAAGGATATCGTTCAGGACCGGTGACGTCTCTACCGCCTCCGGCCACCGGTTACAAAGGTTCGGCAAAGGTGGCGGAGCGCTTTTCGTGGCGGTCCATCGAAGGCTCAGCGCGCCGCGGCGCTGGCGCGGACCGCCGGCTCCCCCTGGGCGCGGGCGATCAGGGAGGAGAGGAGGGCGCGGTCCGAGGGGTGGAGGCGGAGGAACTCGACCCCCACCTGGTGCTCCTTCTCCCCCTTGGGGATCTCGTAGGCGACCCGGGCGTCGGCGCGGATGACCCGCCCCTGGACGGCGATCAGCAGCTCC
>DASQPA010000207.1:0-10840 GCA_035644215.1 Thermoanaerobaculia bacterium | reverse complement strand
GCCCTCACCGCCTCCCACCCAACACAACACCCGGGTACCAGACGGTACCTGCAACTGCCAGCTCTGGTGAGCTGGCTCAACCAGAGAGGGGGGGATTTTTAACGTAGAGAGAGGGGGGAAATTTGGCGTCCAGTTGACAGGAAGATCTTTTGTGCCAGAAGGTTGGGGCTCTCCGTGTGCCGTGGAACCGCCTGGATGGCCCCGGACAGGCTCTTCCGGCACTCCCGAATTCTGGTCCTACGCGCCTTACGGGAGCTGCTAAGATCCCGAATCGGACCCTGCTTCGTTGAAGTTGGAGGAGATCGATGCCGAGTTGGGAGCAGACGGAGCTCTGGCGGCAGTTGCTGAACCGCGCGCCGGAGTCGCAGGTGGTGGCGGTGCTGCGTCTTCACCTACCCGGGATCGAGACCGTCCTCTCGAAGGGCGGGACCGCTCCGCTCGACTTCACACTCCATGACGAGGACCATGCCTTCCGAGTCGCCCAGCGCATGGTGCAGGTTATCCCGGAGGGTGTACTGCCCAAGCTCTCCATCCCGGAGTTGGCGCTCCTCCTCCTCTCGGCCTACCTGCACGACATCGGGATGACCCCGGAGCGCGGCCAGGTGGCAGCGCACTACAACTACCTCACGATCGCCGCTCCCGGCCTCACCCCCCAGGAGCAGGAGGAGTTCGAGCTTTGGCTCGCCGAGCAGAACCGGCCGGTGACGCCGCCGATGTGGACCGAGGCGCCCACGCTTGACCAGCTCGCCCTGGCCGCTGAGTTGGTGACCTACTACTGCCGGTACAAGCACAATGACTGGAGCAAGGACTGGATCGAGAAGTACCTCCCAGCCCGGACAGAACACGGGGAGCCGCTCTTCTCTCGCTATCCTTCCTGGCGGGAGGATCTAATCGACGTCTGCCAGAGTCACCACTGGGGGATAGAGCGACTGCTGGACGAGGCGATGGACCCCAAGCTGCTCTCCTCAACCGAAATTGTCCACCTGCGCTATCTCGCCTGCGTCCTTCGAGTTGCAGACGTCCTGGACATCGACCCAGAGCGCACTCCGACAGTCGTACTCCGCCACCGTGACATCGCCGAGAGGAGCAGGATCTACTGGTGGAAGGACCAGGGGTTAGCGCTCACGATCCATCAGGACGATAGGCGGATCGCCGTGCGTGCCCGGCCGAAAAGCGCCTTCCTACATCGCGCGGTCCTCGACACGGCGGCAGGGATTGAAGCCGAGCTGAGGCTCTGCCGCAAGCTGGATGCGCAGAAACCTTTCCGCTATCTTCCTGCGCACTCCGACCTGCAGCACGCGTGGGACTTGGATGCCTCGCTTTATACGGACGTGCGTCCTTATAAAGACGCCTATGTTTACATCGAAGGGTCGTTTCGGCCCAACACGGAAAAGCTCTTAGAGCTCCTTGGTGGGACGGCGCTCTACGAGGAGCCCCTGTCCGCCGTCCGCGAGCTCCTCCAGAACGCGTTTGACGCGGTTCGGGAGCACATTGCCTCCGAACGGCTAGATCTGAATGATTTTGACAACCCCTCAGATCCCAAGTGGGAGGAGGAGCTGGGTCGACGGCACCTCGTTGAGCTGACCTTGGAGCCCGATCCTAAAGAGAGCCACCGCTGGTGGCTCGACTGTTCGGACGACGGCTCTGGTATGACCAAGGAGATTATCGAGAATCACCTCCTCGTCAGCGGCACGGTGACGAGGCCAGACTTGACCGAACTGGAGCGGAGCTGTAAAAAGAAAGGCTTTGCAGTCGGACGGACGGCTAAGTTCGGCATCGGTGTCTTGAGCTACTTCATGATCGCCGATCGGATCGAGATCACGACCCAGCGTAACGAGACTTGGGCCTTCACCACGGAAGGCGTGGGCTCCTTCGGTGAGCTACGCCCAGAGCCGAATCAACGCAGACGGGGGACAACTGTACGGCTGCGCTTGCGCGAGGATCTCGATCAGGAGGGCGCGCTTAGCTGGTTTGGTAACTTGGAGGAGTACGTGAAAGAAACAGTAGTGCGAATACCCTGCCGGCTGCAAGTAGCAGCCCCTACGCTTTTTGGTAAGATATTTGAGGCTCAGCACGGTTGGTTTCAATCAAAGGAAGAGTTGCGGCAAAAATGGCTAGGAGAATTCAGAGACGAGGAAATAGTCTCAACCCTCTCATGGCGAGAGGAGGAGGGAGTCCTGCTGCAGGGCGAACCGGGAGGTCCCCAGCAGTGCCTGGCAAGGTACCGCTTGCAGCTACCGGTCTGGCGGACTATCGCTGGTGACTGTCGGTTGCATCTTCAGCTACGCCATTCCAGCACAGAGGCAGATTTCGAAGTTGTTAGACACCCATGGGGAGAATTGTTCACTGGCGGGACCTTACAAGTAATGAGCTTCCGCGGAATGGCAACTGAAGTGTCCGAAGTACATGCAATTGGCGGCGTCCTTCAGATTGACTGGATCTCAGGCGATGCCGGCAGTCTCTCAGTTAACCGGAACGAATTTGTACCTACTCCTGCTATAGAAGACCTTCTGCGACAGAAGATCTCTGCGGTCCTGCAGCAGTCTATAGACTCAGCCCCCCTATTGGATCTTCTGAATTTTCCGAATCAGCAACCCCGGACCTTCGCATGGCTTATGGTCGATCCCGAAAGTGCATTCCTCCGGCTACGCCCCGTACGCTTTCCCGCCATCCACGGCTTGTTTGTTACTCTTGAGCCACAGAGGTCATGGAGTGCCGCTCGCACTATCTCGTGGCGCGGGAAGGAGGTCGATGTGGTATCGCCTCTGCTTGGAGTAAAGAGCGACAAAATAAGTTGTGAACAAATATCTTGGCGAGGATTTATGCCTAACTATATTCTCTATACTGATTTAAACAACCGATTCGAATTGATACCGTTGTGGTCCGACAGCCCGCCCATGACTGAGGCGCAGATATCTTATTGTCGCTTCCCGCCCGAATGGATAAATCTCCTATACGCCACAACTGACCTAGGCATCCACCTAAATCCGGATCACGAGCTTATTGCAGGCTTCTCGCTTAGTGAGGTCTGGAAACTCCTCATGGAGGGCAAGGACCAGATATCCTCAATACTCCAGAGTGTCGTTTCGAAGAATGCGCTATGGGGATGGATAGACGTAGGCCGCCAGCGGCCCGAAACTGAGCCATGGCAGGCTGAGCTAGAGCGACCAGTCCTCGGTTGGGAGGGAACCGGTTATGGTCTAGGATTCCTGACTGTAAGAACTCAGGATTACACACTAGAACTCCGGAGGCGTGAGGATATCGAGATTTACCTCCAGCCGCCACATGCCGACTGGCAGTTGAAGGTCGGGTTGAGGGAGCCACAAGATAACGAATGAAGAGAGCCAGGCGACTGGAGCGCGGCGGCTCGGCTATGTCCGGCTCCGCTCGTGGGGAGGCGATGGGACGAGCAACCGGCACACGTGGAGTGGAGGCCCCCTCCCACATCCGTCGCCGAGGCTCCCTCAGGATGGGGCCTGAGATTTACTTGACCGGGAGACAAGGACTATGAGTGACTTAACTGAGTATGCGAGGGCGCGGGCGGCGCGTGACCCTGAGTTTGCGGACAACCTTGAGGCAGGATACGAAGGCCTCAAGGTCGGCGTCCCGCTTCGGCAGGCCAAAGCAGCACAGGCTTCCCCGCCAGTTTGCACCTGCAAGGCGGAGGAGAGGGAGAAGAAGTAGCGAGCGGCCATACCACCTGCCGATCCCTGTATGCTTCCACCATGCGCGCCATCAAGCTGCAGACCCAGGTCGAGAAGGATCACACACTTCGCCTCAAGTTGCCCGAGGACGTAGAGGAAGGTCCGGCGGAGGTGATCGTGCTCGTGCCGGAAGCGGCGGAGCGGTCCCGGCATACCTTGGCCGACTTCCTGGCCCATCTCTCTCAACGCCCGAGAACGATCCGGAGCAAGCAGGAAATCGATCAATATCTCCAGGAAGAGCGGGGGAGCTGGGAGCGCTGATGGCGAGGGTCTACCTGGACTGTCTGCGTCGTCTTTTAGACAGGGTCTGCGGGATAGCAGGCTCCGGGAGGTCGCCTATGGGGCGAGATTCCAGAAATGCAGAGCCGTGGTATCCTGGGCATCATGAGCCCTGCTAACGTCTCCGCCATCCTTAGGCTCCCCGCCGAAGAGCGGCTGCAACTGGTTGAGCTGATCTGGGAAAGCCTCACGGCGACGCCTGCGGCCCTTCCCTTGAGCGACGCACACCGCGCAGCCATCGACGAGCGTCTGGCCGAGCACGAGCTCAACCCAGACGACATCGTCTCCCGAGATGAAGTGCTCGCCGAGGCCCGGCGAGGTTAATGGCTCTGCCCGTCGTCTTCAGGCGACGCGTCGGAAAAGACCTGGCCGGCGGCTATCGGTGGTACGAGGAACAACGGAGCGGCCTCGGCGAGGAGTTCCTGGCCGCCGTTGACGCGACCTTCAACGCGATCGAACAGTTCCCAGAGATGTTTGCGCGCGTGCAAGGTGACGTACGCCGCTCCAGCGTCTCCCGGTTCCCCTATGCGGTGTTCTACCGGATCGAACCTAAGCGGCTCCTGATCCTGGCAGTCCTTCATACAGCCCGTGATCCACGCCTCTGGCCGCAGCCTCGCCCGCGGGCGAGACGCTGAGCGGGGAGGTTGCGGAGGGCTCGCTGAAGAGCCCCACCGCCCTGGCGCGTTCCTTGCTAGAATGCTTCCCGCCCATGAGTGTCACCGCCCGGTTTGCCCATCGCTTCCGCTTCCTGGCGCTGCTCCAGGCGAGCCTCGTCGTGGGGGCGGTGTACGACCTCGTCTTCGCCGTCTTCATGATCGTGGCGCCGGGGCTGCCCACCCGCATCCTCCGGCTGCCCTTGCCGGGCGAAGCGTTCTATCTCTGGCTGATGGCCGTCCTTCTCGGCATGCTGGCCTGTCTCTACCTGCTGGCGGCCCACGACCCGCGGCGCTATAGCGGGATCATCGTCGTCGCCATCGCCGGCCGGCTGTGCGGGGCCCTGGCCCTCGCCGTGGCGGGGATCGCCGAGCCCCGGCTGCTCCCCGGGATCGCCGTGCTCGCGGTTTGCGACTTTGCCCTGGGATTGGCTCCCGCGCTCTTCTGGCTTCCCCTTCGGCGATGAGCTGCCGGTGAAGCGACGACTGACCACGACCACCGGCGAGCTCGCCCTGCTCACCGGCCAGGCGTTCGCCGCTCTCGTCCGCCCGCCCTACGAGTGGAACCTGTGGCTCGTCCAGATGGAGCAGATCGGCGTCCGCTCCCTCGGGGTTGCCGGCATCACCACCATCTTCACCGGCATGGTCATGGCCCTCCAGACCGCCTACAGCCTCCCCTCCCTGGGGATCAAGTACTACATCGGCTCGGTGGTCTCGAAGTCGGTGGTGCGCGAGCTCGGGCCGGTCCTGACCGCCCTCATCGTCGGCGGCCGGATCGGCTCCGGCATGACCGCCGAGATCGGCACCATGAAGGTGACCGAGCAGATCGACGCCCTGCGCTCGATGGCCGCCAGCCCGGTCAAGAAGCTGGTCGTGCCCAAGCTCGTCGCCACCCTCGTCATGCTCCCCGCCCTGACCATCCTGGGCGACGCCCTAGGCATCCTGGGCGGCCTCTTCGTCGGCGTCTTCCAGCTCGGCCTGCCGGCCGGCCTCTACTGGAACGACGTCCTCTCCACTCTCACCCTGGGCGACCTGGCGAGCGGCATCGGCAAGTCGTTCTTCTTCGGGTATTTCATTACGATCGTCGGCTGCTACAATGGGCTCACCACCGAGGGCGGCGCCGACGGCGTCGGCCGGGCGACGACCAATACCGTGGTCCTGGCTGCCATTCTCGTCCTCATCTCCGACTTCTTCCTTACCAAGCTCTTCATCCTGGCATGAGTTTGCATACGAGGACCGCCGTGACGGATGCGCTCTACACGGTGCGTGGGCTGACCAAGAGCTACGGCGACCACGTCGTCCTCGACCACGTCGACTTCGAGGTCCGGCGCGGCGAGTGCCTGGTGATTCTCGGCCGCTCGGGGAGCGGCAAGAGCGTCACCCTGCGCCAGCTCGACGGGCTGGAGCCGCCGGACGCCGGGAGCATCCTGTTCGACGGCACCGACATCGCCCACCTCCCCGAGCGGGACCTCTACCCGTTGCGCCGCCGGGTCGCCATGCTCTTCCAGAGCGGTGCCCTCTTCGACTCGATGAACGTCTTCGACAACGTCGCGTTCCCGCTGCGCGAGCACACCGACGACTCGGAAGAGGAGATCGCGGCCAAGGTCCAGGAGAAGCTCGGCCTGGTGCACCTCTCGGGGGTCGAGGAGAAGGCGCCGTCCGACCTCTCGGGAGGGATGAAGAAGCGGGTCGCCCTCGCCCGCTCGCTCGCCCTGGACCCCGAGGCGGTGCTCTTCGACGAGCCGACGACCGGCCTCGATCCCATCACCTCGGCGACCATCGGCTCGCTCATCCGCAGCATCCAGAAGGACTTGGGGGTGACCGCCGTGGTCGTCACCCACGACCTGGCGCTCGCCGAACGGGTGGGGGACCGGCTGGTCTTCCTCGCGGACGGACGCCTCCGCTTCACCGGCGGCTGGGACGAGGCCCGCGCCAGCCAGGACCCCCGGCTGGCGGACTTCCTGGCCGGCCGCGAGGAGGAGGACTGATGGCCGGGTCGCCGGACGGGCGGGTGGCGCGGACGGCCAAGGTGGGGGCCGTGGTCCTTTCGGCGGTGGCCGTCCTCGCCGTCAGCGTCTTCTTGATCGGCCAGGAGAACGACCTGTTCAGCCGCAAGAACCACTACTACGTCGACCTCCAGACCGTCTCCGGCATCCGGCCCGGCAACCCGGTGGAGCTCGACGGCGTCACGGTCGGCGCCGTCAACCGGGTGGTCCTGCCGCGCGACCCGGCGCGGAAATTCATCCGCGTCCGGATCACCGTCGACCGCCGCTACGAGCGGCGGGTGCGCGCCGACTCGCTGGTGCGGATCAAGACCCTGGGCCTCCTGGGAGACAAGTTCCTGGAGCTCAACTCCGGCTCGCCGGTCCTCCCCGAGGTCCCCGACGAGGGCGCCCTGCGCGCCGCCCCGGCGACCGGCGTCGACGCCCTGCTCGCCTCCTCGGCGGGCGTGATGGACAACGTCTCGATCCTCTCCTACCAGCTGAAGAACATCCTCGGTCGGGTCGACCGCGGCGAGGGGCTCCTGGGCGAGCTGACCTCGGACTCCGAGGCGAGCCGGCGCCTGAAAGCCCAGGTCTTCGCCACCCTCGACACTCTCCAGAGGGTGGCCA
Organism: Thermoanaerobaculia bacterium; assembly: GCA_035644215.1. Classification (GTDB taxonomy): domain Bacteria; phylum Acidobacteriota; class Thermoanaerobaculia; order Multivoradales; family UBA5704; genus DASQPA01. The sequence continues at coordinate 3,592 of DASQPA010000207.1, read as the reverse complement.
ACAAGCTCGACTCCGGCCGCGGCCCCCTGCCACGGCTGCTCAACGACCGCCGGCTCGCCGACCGCCTGGCCGAGTCGGTCGACAGCCTCCACGCCATCGTCGCCTCCGCCCAGAGCGGCCCGGGTCTCCTCCCCGGCCTGCTCAACGACCCGAAGACCCGCCAGGACTACGACCAGACGGTCGCCGCGCTACGGCAGGTGGCGACCGACCTGCAGAAATTCTCCGCCGAGCTCGACCACGGCCAGGGCCTGGTGCCCCGCCTGGTCCACGACGAGGCCTACGGGCACGAAGTGACGGAGAACCTGCGTCAACTCGTAGACAGGTTGAACGGAGTGTCGGAGAAGCTGGCGACCGGCAAGGGCACGGCGGCCCAGCTGATCAACGACCCGCAGATCTACGACGCGGTCAACGACATCCTGGTCGGGGTCAACGATTCGAAGCTGCTGCGCTGGCTGATCCGCAACCGTCAGAAGGCGGGGATAGAACATCGCTACAATGAGGCCCAGGGAACGCGGAAAGATCCCAAGCCTAACGACTCCGACGGGGCGAGCGCTGCCCCCCTTCCGGTGCCCCAGCCGACCGAGCCCCCCGCCTCGCCACCACCTCCCCTTTGAGGATTTTATGCACATCCTGATCACCGGCGGTGCCGGCTTCATCGGCTCGCACCTCACCCGGCGTCTCCTCGGCCGCGGCGACCGGGTGACGGTGCTCGACGATTTCAACGATTACTACGACCCGGCCCACAAGCGCGCCAACGTCGCCCCCCTCCTCGATCGGCCGGACTACCGGTTGATCGAGGGCGACATCCGCGACGCCTCGCTGGTCGACCGCCTCTTCGCCGAGGACACCCTGGACGCCGTGGTCCACCTGGCCGCCCGCGCCGGGGTGCGCCCGTCGCTCGCCGAGCCCATCCTCTATGAGGACGTGAACTGCATCGGCACTCTCCGCCTGCTCGAGGCGGCCCGTCGGCACGGTCCCGACCTCTTCCTCTTCGGCTCCTCCTCCTCGGTCTACGGGATCAACCGGAAGGTGCCGTTCGCCGAGGACGACCCCGTCGACCAGCCGATCAGCCCCTACGCCACGACCAAGCGGGCGGGCGAGCTGCTCTGCTACAACTACCATCACCTCTATGGGATGCGCACCGCCTGCCTGCGCTTCTTCACGGTCTACGGCCCGGCGCAGCGGCCGGAGATGGCGATCCACAAGTTCACCGACCTCCTCGCCCGCGGCAAGCCGATCCCCATGTACGGCGACGGGGAGAGCCGGCGGGACTATACTTACGTCGACGACATCGTCGACGGCCTGGTCGCCACCCTGGAGCTCGCCCCCGGTTTCGAGATCCTGAACTTGGGCGGCGCCGAGACGACTTCGCTCAAGGACCTGATCCACGGGCTGGCCGAAGAGCTTGCCGTGGTGCCGCGCATCGATTATCTTCCGAACCAGCCCGGGGACGTGCCGATCACCTATGCCGACGTGTCGAAGGCCGCCCGGCTCCTGGGCTACTCCCCCAAGGTCCCGATCCGCGAAGGGTTGAAACGCTTCGTGGCCTGGTATAAGGACGTGAAACGATGAACATCTGCGTCGTGGGAAGCGGTTACGTCGGACTGGTGACGGGCGCCTGCCTGGCCGATTTCGGCATGCACGTGGTGGGCGTCGACAAGGACGCGGAGAAGGTCGCGGCGCTCCGGCAGGGCAAGGTGCCGATCTACGAGCCGGGCCTCGAAACCCTGGTGCAGAAGAACATGGAGGAGGGACGCCTCGCCTTCACCACCGACCTCGGGCCGGCGATCGAGCAGGCGCAGGCGATCTTCATCGCCGTCGGCACGCCACCCAAGGCGGACGGCTCGGCCGACCTCACCTTCATCCGCGAGGTCGCCACCTCGATCGCCCGGCACTTGAACGGCTACAAGGTGATCGTCACCAAGAGCACGGTGCCGATCGGCACCGGCAAGATGATCGAGTCGCTGATCGCCGAGGGAAGCGCCGAGAACGGCCACGGCCGGCACACCTTCGCCGTGGTGTCGAACCCCGAGTTCCTGCGCGAGGGCTCGGCGATCGACGACTTCATGCACCCCGACCGGGTGGTGATCGGCAGCCGCGACCCCAAGGCGATCGAGCTGTTGCAGGACGTCTACTCGCCGCTCGCCGCCGCCGACGTCCCCTTCGTCATCACCGACGTCGAGAGCGCCGAGCTCATCAAGTACGCCTCGAACGGCTTCCTCGCAGTCAAGATCGCCTTCATCAACGAGGTGGCAGAGCTCTGCGAGGCGCTGGGCGCGAACGTCGAGGTGGTGGCGCGCGGCATGGGCCTCGACAACCGGATCGGCCCCAAGTTCCTCCACGCCGGCCCCGGCTTCGGCGGCTCCTGCTTCCCCAAGGACACCCGCGCCGCGGCGCAGATCGCCCGCGACTGCGGCCTGCGCTTCCGCATCATCGAGGCGGTGCTCGACGCCAACGAGCGCACCAAGGAGCGGATGGTGGGGAAGATCGAGCACGCTCTCGGCGGCATCGAGGGCCAGCGGATCGGCGTCCTCGGGCTCTCCTTCAAGCCCAACACCGACGACATCCGCGAGTCGCCCGCCCTCCCCATCGTGCGCGGCCTGCTCGACGGCGGGGCGACGGTCTCTGTCTTCGATCCCGAGGCCATGGAGGGCTGCAAGCCGCTCTTCCCCGAGGCCCTGTTCTGCGACAACGCCTACGACGCCGCGACCGGCGCCGACGCGCTCGTCATCTGCACTGAGTGGAACCAGTTCCGGAAGCTCGAGCTGCCGCGCCTCCACCAGCTGATGCGGCGGCCGCTCGTCGTCGATCTGCGCAACCTCTACGAGCCGGAGAAGATGGCCGCCGAGCGCTTCGAGTACGTCTCGGTCGGCCGTCCCGACGGGCTGCCGGACCGCCGGGTGGAGGAGCGCGGGCATCCGCCCCCCCCGGCGCGCGCGAAGAGCCGGGCGAACAGCCGGCCGGGGGTGCTCCCCTCGTGACCCACGCCCTGATCACGGGAGGGGCGGGTTTCCTCGGCTCGCACCTCTGCGAACGTCTGCTGGCCGAGGGCCACCGGGTCACCTGCGTCGACAACCTGTTGACCGGCAGCCGGGAGAACCTGGCGCACCTCCTGCCGCGCCCCGACTTCCGCTTCGTCGAGCACGACGTCACCCGCCCCTTCGAGATCGAGGGGGAGGTCGACTTCGTCCTCCACTTCGCCTCGCCGGCCTCGCCCATCGACTACCTGGAGCTGCCCATCCAGACTCTCAAGGTGGGCTCGCTCGGCACCCACAACACCCTGGGCCTCGCCAAGGCCAAGCGGGCGCGCTACCTGCTCGCCTCGACCTCCGAGGTCTACGGCGACCCGCTCGTCCACCCCCAGCCCGAGACCTACTGGGGGAACGTCAACCCGGTAGGGCCGCGCGGCGTCTACGACGAGGCCAAGCGCTTCGCCGAGGCGATGGCGATGGCGTACCACCGTACCCACAAGCTCGACGTGCGGATCGTGCGCATCTTCAACACCTACGGACCGCGCATGCGCCCCCACGACGGTCGCGCGATCCCGACCTTCCTGCGCCAGGCGGTGGAGGACAAGCCGCTGACGGTCTTC
>DASQPA010000206.1:0-4346 GCA_035644215.1 Thermoanaerobaculia bacterium | reverse complement strand
AGGGTTTCAAGGCCTACTACCTGATCACCGTCCTCTATAAGAGCCCGCTTCTCCTCCTTGCGGCCTTCCTGCTCGCCCCCTTCGCCCGGGCGCGGGAGGTGCGGGGAGAGTGGGTCCTCTGGCTGCCGGCCCTCGCCCTCTTCCTCGCCTTTTCGCTGCTTTCCCGAGTGGACTACGGGATTCGCTACGTGCTGCCGGTCCTGCCGCTCCTCTGCATCTACGCCGGCCGCCTCGCCCCCTGGCTCGCCGCCCGCGGCCCGGCCTTCCGCGCCGTCGGGCTCGCCTGCCTGGTCGCCTACCCCGGGGCGATTCTCCTGGCGACGCCGGACACCATCGACTACTTCAACGTCCTGGCCGGCGGCCAGGGGGACCGCATCCTCCTCGACTCGAACCTCGACTGGGGCCAGGGCCTGAAGCGCCTGAAGCGCTACATGGACCGCCAGGGGATCGAGAAGATCGGACTCGCCTACTTCGGCCACGTCGATCCGGCGCTCTACGGCATCCGCTGGGAGTTCCCGGACCCCCGGAAACCCGGCCCGATCGCGGTCTCCGCCAACTTCCTCCACGGCTACCCGTACGCGACCTACGCCAACGGGAGGATTCTGCCCATCCCCCCGGGGGCGTTCACGTGGATCGGGAGGTATCCTCGAGAGGCGGAGCTAGGCGGGGGGATTTTCGTCTACCTTCCCAAGTGAGCGATCGGCGGGGGCTGCGCCCCCGAGGATCTGCCCGACCTGACGGGCGAGCTGGCGGCCCTCCTGCCCCGGGGAGAGGCCTCGGAATTGCGGGAGCACTTCACCACCTGGCTACGGCAGTTGCTCCGGCGGCTGCGGCCCGGGGTTACAATTCCACAGATCGGGGACCTGGAGGAGATCGCCATGCTGGAAGAGACCTTGACCGAGTGGCTGAACGGAGCGGAGCGCAAGGGGCGCGTCGAGGGGCGCGTCGAGGGACAGCATGAGGGCCGTAGAGCCGGGCGCCAGGAGGGCCAGATCGAGGGCATGCAGAAGCTCCTCCTGCAAATGCTGGAGCAGCGCTTTGGGACCGTCCCTGTCGAGGTACGCCGAAAGGTGGGGGCGATCACCTCGGCGAGGAAGCTCGGTGCGCTGGCGAAGCGCGTCCTGGTCGCCGGCTCGCTGGCGGAGATGGGCCTCGACCTGGCATGAGTGCCAAGATCCCCATCGACCGAGCCCAGATCGCCGCCTTCTGCCAGCGCTGGAACGTCACCGAGCTCTCTCTCTTCGGTCCCGTTCTCCAAGAGGACTTCCGCCCGGGTGATGAAGTGGACATGCTGGTGGCCTTCGCACCGGACGCCCGCCGGGATCTTTTCGATCTGATGAGGATGGAGAACGAGCTTACCGAGATCCTGGACGGGTCGGTGGATCTGGTCGAACGCGCGGCGGTCGAGAGGAGCGAAGACGCCCTGCGCCGCCGCCAGATCCTCGAAGCCGAGCCGGTCTATTTGGCGTGACGAGACGTATCGATTCGCCAGGCTGACCGGTCAGCGTCGGGCGATGAATATTTTCAACTAATGCAACTACTGCAAGCTGGCGTGCACCACTGTGCACGATACCCAGAGACCCGTGCGTCGCCCATCGGGATAAAGCGCGATAATTGCCCCACAAACCCATATTCCACCATCTGTTTAGCGCTGCCACCGTTTCCGCCGCCCCCTCCCGGCATGCCGGTTGCTGGCCTTTTCTTTCTGAGGGCGCCCGTGGGTGGGCTGCCCTCAGAAAGAGAGGTATCCCCATGACCCACATCTCCGCCGACCATCTCCGTGAGCTTCTCCATGCCGGGAGCCGTCCCTGTGTCTCGATCTTCCTGCCGACCTTCCGTACGGGCGCGGGAACGCAGCAGAACCCCATCCGGTTCAAGAATTTGCTGCGTAGGACGATGGAGAAGCTGGGCGATCATGGAATGGAGCCGGTGGCGGCGGCGGATCTCATGGGGCCGGTGGAGGCCCTCATCGGCGATGGCGATTTCTGGCAGCACCAGGAGGAGGGCCTCGCGGTCTTCCGCTCGCCGGACCTCTTCCGTGCCTACCGGCTCGCCCGCAGCTTCCCCGAGCTGACCGTGGTCAACAGCCGGTTCTATCTGAAGCCCCTCTTCCCCCTGCTCTCCGGGGACGACCACTTCTACATCCTGGCCCTGAGCGTCAACGAGGTGCGGCTCTTCGTGGCCCGGCAGGAGCGGGTGAGCGAGCTCGATCTCGGGGACGCCCCGCGGAGCTTGGCGGACGCCCTCGGGCACGAGCTGACCCAGGAGATCCTGCGCTACAACGCCGCGGCCCCCGCCGGCCAGGCGCGCAATGGAGCTTCCAGTTTTCATGGGCAGGGCGGCGGGGAGGAGGCGGGGAAGAATGAGATCCGGCAGTTCTTCCAGCGTCTCGACAAGGGGATTCAGGACCTGCACCTCGATCGCGACGCCCCTCTCGTCCTCGCCGGGGTGGGGTACCTTCTGCCGCTCTACCGCGAGGTCACCCGCCGGCCCCACGTGATCGAGGAGGGGGTGGTGGGCAATCCCGAGGGGTTGAAGCCCGAGGAGCTGCGCGACCGCGCCTGGCCGCTCGTCGCGCCCCGCTTCACCGCCGACCGCGAGAAGGCGGCGGCCCGCTTCGCCGATCTGGTGGGCACCGGCCGCGCTTCGGCCCAGCTGGAGGAGGTCCTCCCCGCCGCCCACGACGGCCGGGTCGACGTCCTCTTCACCGCCCAGGGGGCCCGTCTGCCGGGGGCCTACGATCCGGGCGCCCGCACGGTCCAGGTGGCGAAGAACGGCGGCGCCGCCGAGGATCTCCTCGACGAGGCCGCCGTCCAGACCTTCCTCCATGGCGGCCGGGTCTTCGCGGTGCCGCCCGAGGCGGTCCCGGCCCCTGGCGAACCGCTGGCCGCGGTGTTCCGGTACTAGACGCCGGACTAGTGACAGCCCTAAGCAGTAGTGCGATAATAGCTGTTAACACTCGCTGAGATTCGGGGGGACCTGATCGGGTCAGAAGTGGAATCTCAGCCCTTCGAGAGAGAGGAGTCGCACGGTGGAGAACGAGACCTGCAAAGCTATCTGCCGCCGCTTCATCCAGGAGATCTTCAACCAGGGAGAGCTGTCGCGAATCCGCGACTTCCTCGCTGCCGATGCCTGGAACCATGAGCTGGGGGACGATCCGGCTCCTCCGGGGCTCGCCCCCGAGTACTTTGCGGACTTGATCCGTCTCTACCGCGAGGCCTTCCCGGATCTCCAGGTCGAGATCCAGAGACAGGTCGCCGAAGAGGACCAGGTGGTCACCTGCCTGCGGCTCCGGGGCACGCAGAAGAACCCGCTGCTGGGGATCCCGTCGCGCGGCAAGGCAATGGAGATCGAGGGGGTTCGGGTCGATCGGTTCGTCGGCGACAAGATCGCCGAGAGCTGGTTCCAGTGGGATTCGGTGGGGATGTTGCGGCAGCTCGGGGTGCTGCCCAACCTGTGGGAGGGCCAGGCGGAGCCGGTGGTCGAGCCGGCCACGGCGCCCGTCACGGTGTGGTACGTCCCCGAGCCCGAAACGGCGCCCGCCACGGAGAGGCGTCTGCGGCTGGTCAGCTAGGCGAGGCTTCCGGCAGCTCCCCCCCCCCGGGAAGCGCGGCGCTTCCCGGGGGAGCGTCCCCGGCAACAGGGCAAAGCCCCCTGCCTCGGCGCGAGCCTCCCCCGCCGTTCAAGAATCCCTCCGAGGGGTGCAGAACGTCTCCGGAGGCTTCCGGAATGCCTTCGGGAGCCTCCGAAACCTCGCCGGGGCTCTCCGGAACGCTTCCCGAACCCGCCAATACACATTCTGGGCTTCCCAATACACATCCGGGAGCTCCCGATACACATTCGGAACCTTCCAATACACATCGGGACGCTTCCAAAGTCGTTCCGGAGGATCCGGAAGTCATCCCGGATGCTCCGGAAGTCGTTCCGGAAGCTCCCAAAGACGTTTCGGAAGCTTCCGAAGAGGTTCCGGAAGGTCCCGATGTGTATGCGGAACCTTCCCAAGGTGTATTGGCAGCCTCTGGAGACGTTCCGGAAGGACCCGGAGACGTTCCGGAAGCTTCCGAAGGAAGTCTGGAACGATCCGGAGGGGTTCCGGAGCCTCCCAGCAAGGTTTGCAGCGTAGGCACGCCGAGCCACTCGTCGAGGTACGTCCCCGTGTCGGCGGCGCCCGCCACGGAGAGGCGCCTGCGGCTGGTTAGCCCAATTTCCACGGCCCCCGGTCTGAGAGGGGCGAAATCTCGGGTTGGGTCGGCGTAAGTGACTGAGTTCATGTGAGATTTTGCGCTCGACAGCCGAAAATAGTGACGAAACGGCAGGATCGGAGTTTCTGATATATAGATCCTGTG
>DASQPA010000205.1:0-2380 GCA_035644215.1 Thermoanaerobaculia bacterium | reverse complement strand
CCCGCGAAGCTTCCGCCCTTGATGGAACGGATCCGGCGGTCCCCATTGGGGGTGGGTCCCACCACCTGGACCGGTTCCAGAACCAGGTTTATCTCGAACAACAGCTCGGTCGCCAATCCGGCCATAGTGTCCTCCAGAGCGCCCAGAGCGCCAGAACCAGGAATGTTATTGCAAAACCGGTCGCGCGCGACCGCGGACCTGGCTCGCCGGTAAGAGACAAGCTTCGAGCTCAGCCCCGAGAACGTCTCGTTGACACGATCCAACGCCTCGCGGCACCTGTACGACGCCTCGCCAACAGGTCCAACGTCTCGTTGGATCCGTCCAACGACTCGTCCTACCGGTACCGGGCTCATCGTCATGATCCAAGGTCCCATTACAGCGGTACAACGGCACACTGAAAGGTTCAACGGAGCGGCTGAAGTCGGCTCCCGAGGCGCCACGATGCTGCCAGGAGAGAGCCGAGCCGCCCGCTGTGGCGCCCCGGCGGTTCGCGCGTTGACTTGCCTGGACTTCTGTATCATCCTTACGTGTAATGAAGCGTAAGCCGCGCGCCTACGTCGCCGCCCTTCCCATCTCCGCCCTGCCGGACCTGAAGGATCTGCTGGCTCCCTTCTTCGGGGCCGGGAACCGGCGCGACAACGTGGTCATGGTGCGCCTGGGCGACGAGCCGGCCCAGCGGCTCGACGAGCTGGTGGAGGCCGGGCTCTTCGGCAGCCGCTCCGAGGCCGCCGCGTTCCTCATCGGCGCCGGCATCCACGCTCAGCGTGAGCTCTTCGCGCGCATCGCGGAGCAGGCCGCGGAGCTCCACCGGCTGCGCGACCTGCTGCACCAGACCGCGCGCGAGGCCTTGAGCGCCACCGCGCCGCCGCCGGCGGAGAAACCGAAGAGCCGGCCGAAGAAGCCGAGGAGCCGGAGCAAGGCGGAGGCTTAATTGCGCCCGCGCGGTCGATCCAAAGCTCTGGAGCGATGACGAAACCCACCCCGCCGGGACCCTACCGGAAGATCTACGCCGTCATCTCGCGCATCCCGCGGGGACGGGTGGCGACCTATGGGCAGGTGGCGGCGCTCGCCGGCCTGCCCGGGCACGCGCGGCAGGTCGGCACGGCGCTCGGCAGCCTGCCCGACGGCTCGAAGGTCCCCTGGCAGCGGGTGATCAACGCGCGCGGCGAGGTGAGCCCCCGCGGTGGTACCGGCCTGGGCGGCCTGGCGGAAGGGTTCCAGCGCCATCTCCTCGAAGAGGAGGGAGTGTGCTTCGACGAGCGGGGCCGAATCGACCTCGACCGCTTCGGCTGGGACCCGCAGGCCAAGCCGCCAAAGACCGGACGAACGGCGCGCAACCGACCGCATTCGGGGGTGGCCGAGATCCGCGCCGCGCTCTCCGCTCTCGGCAGGCCGGATCGGGCGGAGGGAGAGAAGCGCTACCTGAAAAGCGATCTCGAATTCCTCGGGGTCCCGGTGCCGGCGCTCCGCGCCGCCCTGCGCGCCTGGCTGGCGGACCATCCGGACCTCGATCGTGCATCTCTCCTCAGGCTCGTCACGGCCCTATGGAAGACCCCGGTCCACGAGCTGCGCGCCTTCGGCATCGAGCTCCTGCGGGCGAAAAGCGCTCTCCTCGAAAGCGCCGACCTGGATCTCCTGGAGGACCTCCTCCGCCGCTCCGGCTCCTGGGCCTATGTCGACACTCTCGCCGTCCACCTGGTGGGGCCGCTCGTCGAACGCGACCCGCGACTCCTCGAATACCTCGATCGCTGGGTGGCCGACCCCGACTTCTGGCTCCGCCGCTCGGCGCTCCTCGCTCTTCTCCTCCCGCTGCGCCACGGGAAAGGCGACTGGCGCCGCTTCGTGCGCTACGCGGATGCCCTCCTCGCAGAGAAGGAGTTCTTCATCCGCAAGGCGATTGGCTGGGTGCTCCGCGAGGTGGCGAAGCAGCACCCGGACCGGGTACGGAAGTTCCTCGCGGAGCGGCAGGGGCGGGTCTCGGGCGCCACCCGGCGCGAGGCGGAGCGGTGGCTGTAGGGAAGGCCTGCTTCGATCTAGAAAATCTCCGCGAGCCAACCCCAAAAACCATTCCAAATCCCGTAAGCATAGTCTCTGGTCCTACGTGCTGACCGACTCACGAACCACAGGACTGGAGATTCCCGCCGGACGCTGCCGCCCTGGACGGGAAGACCATTGCCACAGATAAAACCTCGATGGGGCGGCAATACCTGATAGATCCCTCCCCGGTTCTTAGCCCAACTTCCACGGCCCCCGGTCTGAGAGGGGCGAAATCTCGGGTTGGGTCGGCGTAAGTGACTGAGTTCATGTGAGATTTTGCGCTCGACAGCCGAAAATAGTGACGAAACGGCAGGATCGGAGTTTCTGATATATAGATCCTGTG
>DASQPA010000204.1:0-16893 GCA_035644215.1 Thermoanaerobaculia bacterium | reverse complement strand
GACGTGATACCAGGTGTTGGGTTTCGGGGCGCCGGGGAAGTTGGCGAAAATCTCATTGGCGCCGGCCGCGCCGAGCACCGCCGTGGTCGCGGTGCAGGCGAGGGGGGTGAACTGCGCCTGGATGTAGATCGGCACCGCGCTGTCGAGGATCGAGCCCCAGATCGAGGCAGCCTGCTGGAAGGCGATGAGGCGCTGCTGGCCGAGGGTGGTGCCGGGGTTGCCTCCCACCGGGGCGCGCGGCGTCGGATCGTTGAAGCCCTCGCCGGGCGCGTTGACGTTGACGATGGTGATCGTGGCGTTGGCGAAGACGGGCGCTGCGGCGAGCAGGAGGGCGAGGAGGACGAAGAGGGTGAGGTGGAGCTTGCCTGGGGTCCGCATCACGTTATTTCTCCTCGAGGGCCGGCGAGGCGTTGAGAGCCGCCGCCGCGGCGTCCAGGCTGTCGACGCAGGCCGCCTGCAGCGTGCCGTCGGCGTTGGTGGTGACGAGGGTCACGTTCAGGAACTGGCCGGCCAGGCTGATCGAGACGGTGCCGTCGGAGAACTGGGTGGCGGTGAGGTTCTTCTTGAGCTTGTTGCCGAAGAGCGGTGCCATGGCCTTCTCCAGGGCCTGCTTTTCGGCCTCGGTCGGCTGCCTGATCCGGCCGGTCGCCGGGTCGACATAGACCCGCAAGCCGGCGGCGCCGATCTGGACCTGGTTGACCGGCGTCCGCGCCGGCAGCCGGGTCGGGGGCTTGACCTCCGCCGCCATGGCCAGGGCGCTCGTGCCCAGGGCGACGGCGGCGGTCAGGCAGAGGACGGCCGCGAAGCGGGAACACGATCTCTTTTCATCCCTTCGATGCATAGGCATAGATCTTCCTCCAGGCTTGGCGTAGAAACGCCGATGGGGCCCCCGGCGCCGCGCGAGCCGGAGACGGATTGGGGACAGCTCAAACGTCGAGTGTAGGCAGCGAGCTGAAGCGGGACCTCAGTCCGCTTCCGGCCGGGCGGTGACACTCGGCTTCGGGTCCCAACCCCTACGTTTTGCCGTTGGGAAAGTAGGCTCGATTCATACCGCCGTAGGCGGGTGCTGTCAAGCTCGCGAAAGAGAAGAAAAGAAAAAGGAAGGAGGGGGCGACCGTACAGCCGGCCCCCTCGCGGAGGGGGTCTACTGCCGGTTCATCAGCCGGTCGATGACCGCCACGTGCTCGCGCTGGCGCGGCAGCAGCTGGTCGCGGATCAGGCTCTGGCAGTCCGCCGGGAGGTGCTCGTCGTGCAGGGCGGCCTCGTAGTCTTTGACGCCGTGCTCCTCGCCCTCCTTGAGCGCCTTCAGGGCCGCGGTGTTGCCGAACAGCTTGGCCGTTCCGGTGACCGCCTTGGCGAAGGCACCCCAGGGGCCGGAACCCTCGGAGGGCTTTTCGCCGTGCGATTCCAGGTGATGCCACAGGACGTCGGCCGCGTCGCGATGATCGCGCCGCAGGGCGTGCAGCTCGGCCGACCCGGGGGCGTTGTTGTCCTCCAGCTTCTCGATCGCCTGACGGTAGGTCTCAAGGGCGGACATCTCTCCGCGCAGCAGGCTGTTCAGGGTTTCCACGTTGGTCGTTGTCGTTGCCATGGTGACGGCTCCCTTCAAAGTTGTCGCCCGTGAGCCCGGGCTGCCCGGGGGAAGGTGCAAGAGGTGTGCCCCATCGGAGTGGCATCCATCTTGCTCCTAATCAGCTTTTGGGAGGACAGGAGCGGACGGAACCCGTCTTCCGCCTGATCCTGTCGCTACAGTCTGAAGAATCAAGAAGGAGAGAGGCGATGGACAAGAAGAAGCTAACAAGAATGGCCGCACTGGCAATCGCGGGGCTGCTCATCGCGATGACCCCGGCCGTCGCCCAAACTGGATCGACGACCGGCAGCACTGGCGATACCGGCAGCAGCTCCGGCGTCTCGGGGACCGCCACCGGCCCCACCGGGGGCGCCATGGACCCCGGAGCGAGCGCGATGGGAACCTCCGGAAGCATGGCCCAGCTGAGCACAGCGGACCAGAAGTTCGTGACCGAGGCCGCCCAGGGCGGGATGGAAGAGGTGGAGCTGGGCAAGCTGGCGGTGAGCAACGCCGCCAACGCCGACGTCAAGACCTTCGGCCAGCGCATGGTCGACGACCACGGCAAGGCCAACGACCAGTTGAAGCAGGTCGCCCAGAGCAAGGGCGTGACCCTGCCGGCCGACGTCAACAAGTCACAGCGCAAGGACATCGACAAGCTGAGCAAGCTGACGGGTGCCGACTTCGACCGCACCTACATGAGGATGATGGTCTCCGACCACAAGAAGGACGTGTCCGAGTTCAAGAAGGAGTCGAAGAGCGGTCAGGACACGGACGTCAAGTCGTTCGCCAGCACCACTCTGCCGACCCTGGAGGACCATCTCAAGATGGCCCTGGACACGGCGAGCAAGGTCAGCGGCAGCAACACCGCGAGCATGAGCAAGCACCCGACCTACAAGAAGCCCGGCGGCCAGTAGACCCGCCGCCCTTCACCGACTCCCGGGCGGCGCGATCCCGCTACCGCCCGGGGGCGAGCCCGCATAGAGTACCCGGCATGCCTCCTTCCTCCTGGGATCGATTGCTGCGCACCCGGCGCGCCCTGGAGGAGGGGCTGGACGAGGGTCTCCACCTCGGCGCCCAGCTCTCCGTCTCCCTGCGGGGCGAGACGGTGGGCGACGCCGCCCTGGGGGAGAACCGGCCGGGCGAGACGCTCCGCCCCGACCACCTGATGCTCTGGCTCTCCTCGACCAAGCCGGTGGCGGCGGTGGCCGTGGCTCAGCTCTGGGAGCGCGGGCTCCTGGAGCTCGACGATCCGGTCGCCCGGCACCTCCCAGAGTTCGCGGCGGAGGGCAAGGGGGGGATCACCCTGCGTCACCTCCTCACCCACACCGCCGGCATCCGCATGCTCGACACCGGCTGGCCCGCCGCCTCCTGGGAGGAGATCGTGGCGCGCATCGCGGCCCGGAAACCGGAGCCGCACTGGGTGCCGGGGCAGAAGGCGGGCTATCACCTCGCCTCCAGCTGGTTCATTCTGGGCGAGGTCGTCCGCCGGCTCTCCGGCCTCTCCTTCGACCGCTACGTGCGCGAACGGATCTTCCTCCCCCTGGGGATGGACGACTGCTGGATCGGCATGCCGGCCAAGCGCTACCGGGAGTACGCCGCAGCCCGCCGGCTGGGGCTCCTCTACAACACCGAGGGGGCGCCGCCGCGCCAGCACACCTGGACCGAGGAGAACCGCCTGGTGGGAATCCACCCGGGGGGCAACGGCTACGGCCCAGTCTCCCAGCTCGCCCGCTTCTACCGCATGCTCCTCGGCCGCGGCAGCCTGGAAGGAACGCAGGTGCTCTCCCCCCAGGCGGTCGAGGCCCTGACCGCCCGCCACCGGGTGGGGATGGTCGACCAGACTTTCAAGCACGAGCTGGATTGGGGCCTGGGATTCATCCTCGACTCGAAACGATACGGCGTCGAGACCGTTCCCTACGCCTACGGCCGGCTCTGCTCCCCGCGCACCTTCGGCCACAGCGGCTACCGCTCCTCGACCGCCTTCGGCGACCCCGAGCATGGCCTGGCCGTGACCCTGGTGATGAACGGCACTCCCTCGGCGGAAGACCACGAGCGCCGCATCCGCGCCGTGCTCGATGCCATCTACGTGGATCTGGGACTCGCCTGAACCTTTCCTGCCGAGCTTGCCAGCGCTTGTCGATCGCTATCGTTGACATGTCAACTATCCAGGTCCAATCTAATGCCCGTGAATGACGAGCGCAGCCCCCTTCAGAAAGAGCTCCAGCAGCAGCGGCCGTTCCGCTCGCGAGGCCAGGAGGCGGTGATCGCCCTCCTGCGAACGGCGGATCTGCTGCGCCGCCATCTCTCGCGGGTGGTCGAGCCGCACGGCATCACCCTCCAGCAGTACAACGTCCTGCGCATCCTGCGCGGCGCCGGCGAGGGAGGGCTGCCGACCCTCACCATCGGCGAGCGGATGATCGAGCAGACCCCGGGGGTGACGCGGCTCCTCGACCGGCTGGAGGCCAAGGGGCTGGTGACCCGCTGCCGCGGAGAAAGCGACCGCCGGCAGGTGTTCTGCCGGCTCACCTCCGAGGGCCTCCTCCTCCTCGCCAGAATCGAGCCCGAGATGAACGTGTCCGACGAGGCGGGGGTCGCCATGCTCGACGCCGAGGCCAAGACCCGGCTGCTCGAGCTGCTGACGGCCATCCGGGCGGGTCACGGGTGAGTTCCTCGGGGCGATCAAAGATCCCTGGGGCAACGAGAAGGCCGGCTTCGAGACCACGACGAAGCTCAACGGCAAAGACTTCGGCATGATCTGGAACATGGCCCTGGACGCCGGCGGCTGGATTCTCTCCGACGACGTCAAGGTCCAGAAGTAGGGGGGGAAGTTGTCCAGGGAGGGGACTGAGAAGGCCAGTTGAGGGCTGAGAAGGCTATCTCAGGGCTCAGATAGCCTTCCAGGCACCTGAGAAGCGTATCTCAGGCGTCGGAAGCGTATCTATGGGCTTGAGAAGCGTATCCATGGTCCTCAGATCCTCATCCCAGGCGCTGAGAAGCATATCCGAGGCCGCGGATACGCTTCTCAGGTGCTCGGAAGCCTATCCGAGCCCTGAGATCCCTATCCGAGGACCGTGGAAGAGCTTCTCAGGCGCGCGGAAAAGGATCTGAGGTCTTGGATACAAAGGCCAGGCAGACGACGAAGGCGGCGATGGGGGATGACCGGTCCCCCGGGAGGAGTCATGCATCTGGAGAGTACTCGGCGAGGAAGTCCTCGAGCCCTCGAAGCTTGAGCGGCTCGCGCCGCAGCTCGTCCAGGGCCTTGAGATCCTCCAGGTCTTCGAGCCGCTGCAGCAGCTCCCGGTACTCTTCGATGTCGATGATGACCGCGACTGGCTTCCCTTCGCGGACGACGATCTCAGGGGAGGTCGTACGTGCCTTCATAGGTAGAGTGTACCAGCCTAGAGTTTCGGAGAGCTGTCCCCCTAGCCCTTCCGCCGGCGGAGGAGATAGATCGGCAGCCCGGCGAGGAGGGCGAGGGCGCCGGCGACCAGGTTGGTGATCGTGGCGCTGGCGACGAAGGCCAGGCAGACGAGGAAGGCGGCGATGGGGATGACCGGTCCACCCGGGAGGAGCAGGGTCTGCTGGTCTCTCCCCAGCTTCTTGCGCAGCACCGGCACCGCCGCGGCGGTGCCGAGATAGCTCGCCAGGCGGGCCACGACGGAGAGCGCCGCGAGCCCGGCGAACGAGCCGGTCAGGGCGAGCGGCAGGGCGATGGCGCTCTGCACCAGGATGGCGACCGCCGGGGTGTGGAAGCGCGGATGGACGGCGGCCAGGCCCCGCGGTCCGAAGCCATCTTCGGCGAGGGCGAAGAGGTAGCGCGGCCCGGTGAGCACCGTGTTGCTGTTGGTCCCCAGGATCGAGAGCGCCCCGCCGACGGTCAGGAGCAACCCTCCCCACGAGCCCAGGAAGAGGCGCGCCGCGTCGGCGATCGGGGTCTGCGAGTGGGCCAGATCGGGCAGCGTGCCGAGCGCCACCCACTGCACGGCGGTATAGAGCAGGGTGACGATGACGATCTGCGCGATGAGCGCGAAGGGGACGTCGCGGCGCGGGTTCTTGAACTCGCCCGCCGGCGCGGCGGTGTTTTCAAAGCCGGCATAGGCGTAGAGGAGCAGCAGGGCCGCCTCGCCCAGGTTTCCGTTGCCGGCCGGAGTCTTCAAAACCCGCGCCGCGGAGGCGATGAACACCCCGACGCCGACGAAGACGAGGAGCGGTACGATCTTGCAGACGGCGAGGAGGACCGCCGTCCGCGCTCCCGAGCGGACGCCCACGACGTTGATCAGGGTGAGCGCCAGGAGGGAGACGACGATCGTGAGCACCCGCCCGCCGCCCGCCCCGGCGGCCGGCCAGAGATAGGTCAGGGCCTGGGCGAAACCGGCCGAGAGGGAGGCGACCGAGGCCACCCGGGCGAGCCAGGTCATCCATCCCACCTCGAAACCGACGAAGTTGCCGAAGGCCGTGCGGGCGTAGAGATAGGCGCTGCCCGGGCCGTCGAAGTGGCTTCCCGCCTCGGCGAAGCAGAGAACGACGAGGAGAACCGCCGCTCCCGCCGCCACCACCGCCCAGAGGCTCGCCGCCCCCAGCATCAAGGCGGCGGCCGCCGGCAGCAGGTAAACACCGCTTCCCACCACGTCGTTCAGGGCAAGCCCGACGATCTCCCAGCGCGACACCGCGCGCTCCAGGCCCGGGCTCGAACCGACGGCGGCGCGGCTCACGCGAGGACCTCCGGCGTCTCCGGGGTCTCCGGGTCGGGCCTTGGAGCGCGGCGCAGGAGATAGAGGACGAGGCCGACGGCGACGGCGATGGCGCCATAGAGGAGATCGTCCCGCTTGGCGCTCCGCGCCAGGCCGGCGCAGAGGACGATGGCGGCGATGGGGATGACCGGTCCGCCGGGGAGGCGGAAAGCGGCCGGCTCGACCCCGGGTTTCCGGCGCAGCACGACGACCGCCGCCGCCGTTCCCCCGTAGGTGGCAAGGAGGGCGAGCATCGACAGGGCGGCGAGGCTGGCGAAGGAGCCAGACAGGGCGAGCGGCAGGACGATGGCGCTCTGCACGACGACCGCCGCCGCCGGGGTATGGAAGCGCGGGTGGACACCGGCCAGGAAGGCCGGCCCGAAGCCGTCGCGCGCCAGGGCGAAGAGGTAGCGCGGCGCGGCCAGCACCTGGTTGCCGTTGGTACCGAGGATGGAAACCGCCGTGCCGACGGCGAGGAGGGTCCCGCCCCAGGGGCCGAGCAGGAGGCGGGCGGCCTCGGCGAGCGGCGCCGGCGAAGCGGCGAGATGGGGGAGCGTCCGCAGGGCCACCCACTGCACCGAGAGGTAGAGCAGGGTGACGATGGCGATCTGGGCGAGGAGGGCGAAGGCCACGTTCTTGCGCGGGTTCTGGTACTCGCCGGCCGGCGCCGGAGCGTTCTCGAAGCCCGAGTAGGCGAAGAGCAGGAGGAGCACCCCGGCCCCCAGGTTGGGATGGGTCGGCGCCGCGTTTCCCGCCCAGGCCAGAGGCGCGGCGAAGAGGCCGACAAGGATGAAAAGGGCGAGCGGGGCGAGCTTCAGGAGGGTGAGGACGACCGCCGTCCGCGCTCCCGACCGTACGCCCACGACGTTGGCCATCGTGAGCGCCACCAGGGGGAGAGCGACGGCGAGCCCCCGGCTCCATCCGCCGGCGGCCGCCGGCCAGAAGTAGGAGAGTGCCTGGGCGAAGCCGGCGGAGAGGGCGGCCGAGGCGGCGACGTTGGCGAGCCAGGTGATCCAGCCCACCTCGAAGCCGACGAGGTCGCCGAACGCCACCCGGGTATAGAGGTAGGCGCCGCCGGCGCGGTCGAAGCGGCTCGCCGCCTCGGCAAAGCAGAGGACGACGAGGAGGATGGCAAGGCCGGCGCCGAGGATCGCCCACAGGCTCCCCGCCCCGAGGACCGCCGCGGCCGCCGCGGGCAGCAGGAAGACCCCGCCACCCACCACGTTGTTGAGCGCTAAAGCGACGATCTGCCAGCGCGAAACGGCGCGCTCCAGGGTGGGGGCGGCGGGCGAAGGGATTGGGGCCGGCGGCATCTCGTCCTCCTCTAGGGCTCGGGAGCAGGCGGAGAGTATAGCCGGGCCGGTCGGAGTTCTCTTCGGTGTCGGTCTAGATCCGCGTCACCCAATAGCCCGGCCGACGCCGGTGGTGGGCGACGGCCAGCACCTGAACGATTCCGGCAGACTCGCGGAACAGGATCGTGTGAGGGAACCGCTTGAGCCGGAAGCGGCGGATGTCAGGGGCGCGTTCGATTGGAAACCGGTGCGGTGCCAGGCAGATGACTCGGAGCGCTCCCTCGACCTCGGCCAGATAACGGGCACCGAGGCCGACTCGCTGGCGCTCGTAGTAGGCCACCTGCTCCAGGTGCTCGGCCTCAGCAGCTTCTTGAAAGCCGCAGATCACTTGAGGAGAGCGTGCGCCTTCTGGGAGACGACGTCGCCCGGGATCAATTGCGCGGTGCCCTGGTCGAGTTGCTGCGCCCGGCGCTCGGCTTCATCCAGCCACATCGACTCCAGCTCGGATTCCGGGAGGGAATCGAGACTCTCGAGCAGCTCCTGAGCGAGCTTCGCCCGGTCCGCAATGGAGAGGCTCAAGGCCTCGCGCTCCAGTACTTTGAAATCCATGAGCGACATTCTACCACCCCGATTCAAAGAGCCGCTCACAACGAAAAAGCCCCGGAAGGCTTCGAGAGTCTCCCGGGGTCCGCTGGAACAACGACTTCAGGTGCTACCGGCAGGTCGCGAAGGTGCCGGTGTCGTTGATCGAGGCCGCAGCCTGGCCGTAGGGGTTCGAGTAGATCTTGACCAGCCCGCTCCGGGTGTCGGTCACCTCGACCGAGAAGCCGACGTTGGTGGTCGCGGCATAGAAGACCCAGAAGCTGTTGAAGGGCGGGGTGCAGGCGTCGAGCACCTTGACCAGCATCTCGGTGTTGTCGGCGCTGAAGAACCAGAAGGCGCCGGAGTTGGCATTCAGCTTGACCGCATGGCCGGGACCAGTCAGGCCCTGGCCGGTGCGCCAGGTGACCCGCACCCGGAAGCGGCCGCCCGCCGCGCAGAGGCTCGTGTCGTCATCGCTGCACGGGGTGGTGTCGCCGTTCTTGTCGAGCACGAAGAGGGTCGAGGTCTTGCCCGTGCCCAAGGTGGCGCCACCCGTCGGATTGGAGAGGGTGAGGCGGACGGTCTTGCCGCTCCCCTGGGGGTTGATCAGGCTGTCCACCGTGAAGGTCTTCACCCCCTGCTCGTCCGGCCCCCAGCTGAGCGTGCCGGAGGTGGACAGATAGTCGGTACCGGCGACGCCGCTGCCGTCGCTCGTCGCGTACTGGACCGAGACCGCGCCGGCGTGGCCGCCGCTCCTCTCCACGGAGATGGTGGCCGTATCGCCCGCGATCACCTGGGAGGACTCCTCGTCGAACTTGATCGTGCCGGGGTTGGCGCCCTGGCCGGGAGGATGGTCCTCGTGGCCGGGGCCGCCGATCGAGAGGAGCGCCATGGAGTGCTCGGTGGAGAGGGTGGCGCCGCCCTGTGGGTTGGAGAGGACCAGCTTGACGGTGCCCGCGCCGTTCGCCAGGAGCGGCACGAAGAAGGTCTTCTTGCTCTCGTCGCCGGCCGGCCAGCTGAGCGTGCCGGAGGCCGCGGTGTAGTCCCTGCCCGCCACCGCCGTGCCGTTCTGGGTGTTGTAGTCGATCGAGACGGTGCCGGCGGCCCCGCCCTCGCGCTCGACCGTGATCACCGCCTTGCCGGCGGTGGCGACGGCGACGTAGTCGTGCTCGTCGAAGCCGATGACGCCGGTCCCATGCCCGCCATTACCGCCGTCCCCGCCGCCGGGGAGGATGAGGAGCGCCTGGCCACGCCCGGCCAGGATGGTGGCGCCACCCGTCGGGTTGGCGAGGGCGAGCTGGATGGTCTTGCCGGCGCTGCCGGAATTGGGGAGCAGGGTGACGGGGAAGGTCTTGGTCGTCTCGTCCCCGTTGGCCCAGGCGAGGGTCCCCGAGGTGGGGACGAAGTCGGTCCCCGCCGCCGCGGTGCCGGCGGTGGCGCTGTAGTTGACGGTCACGGCGCCGGTCTGGCCTTCGGTCCGCTCGACCCGGACGGTGACGACGGTCGTCCCCGACGGGATCTCGAAGCTCGGCTCGTCGAAGCGCAGGACGCCGGCAGCGCCGCCGCCGTCCCCGCCGCCGCTCCCCCCGGGAAGGACGAGGAGCGCCTGGGCGCGGGTGGAAAGGATGGTGGCACCGCCCGCCGCGTCGAAGAGGGAGAGCTGCACGGTCTTGCCGGCGCTGGCGGAATTGAGCATCACGGTGACGGCAAAGGTCTTGGTGGCCTGGTCTCCGTTGGCCCAGGAGAGGGTGCCGGAGGTGGGGACGAAATCGATCCTTGCCGCCGCGGTGCCGGCGGCCGCGCTGTAGTGGACGGAAACGGCGCCGGTACCGCCGCTCGACCGCTCGACGTTGACGTTGACCACGGTCGCCCCAGAGGGGACCTGGAAGCTCGGCTCATCAAAACGCAAAACGCCGGGGCCGGCGTCGGTGGCCTGGCCCCGGCCGGCGAACGCCGGCAGGATCAGGAGAGTCGCCATCATCAGGATGGCCTTCGCGGTTCTCATCTCTGCCTCCTCTTTCTAGGACTGCTGCTGCGATTGTCTACAGGCTAGAGGGGGGAGGATGAACGGAAGATGACAGGGCCTCGCGGACCTTGCGGAAGAGGGCGTCGGCGGCGAACGGCTTGGCGAGGAAGTTGACCCCGGATTCGAGCAGGCCGTGGTAGTGGACGACGCTCTCGCTGTAGCCGGAGACGAAGATCACCGGGATCGCCCCCTGGCGCTCGCGCACCCGCTCGGCGACCTCGGGGCCAGAGAGGCCGGGCATCACGACGTCGGTGATCAGGAGATCGAAGGGGGCGGCCGCCCGCTCCACGGCGGCCAGGGCCTCCCCGCCGTCGGCGGCGGCGGTCACCGCGTACCCCACCGACTCGAGAAGGCCGAAGGTCGACTCGCGCACCTGGGCGTTGTCCTCGACGAGGAGGATGCGCTCGGTGCCGCCGGGGGCGACCGCCGGAGTCCGGGTCGCGGGGGTGGCGGGCAGGGCTCGCTCCAGGGAGCGCGGCAGGTAGACCCGGAAGGTCGTCCCCTTCCCGGGCTCGCTATAGGCCCAGACGTTGCCGCCGTTCTGCTTGACGATGCCGTAGATGGTGGCGAGCCCCAGGCCGCTGTTGCCGGCCCCCTCCTTGGTGGTGAAGAAGGGCTCGAAGATCTTGTCCTGGATCTCAGGCGGAATGCCGACCCCGGTGTCCGAGACCGAGAGCTGGACGTAGTCGCCCGGCGTGGTGACCGGGCGGCTCTCGCGGAGGCCCTCGTCGAAGGCGGCGTTGGCGGTCTCGACGATGAGCCGCCCCCCCGCCGGCATGGCGTCGCGGGCGTTGACCACCAGGTTGATGAGGATCTGCTCGATCTGCGCCGGGTCGATCTTGACGTGCCAGAGGTCCGGGGCGAGGTGGGTGCGGAGCTCGATCCGCTCCCCCAGGTGCTGGCGGACGATCTTTTCGAGCTCCAGAATGACCTGGTTCAGTTGGACCACCTCGGGATGGATGGGCTGGCGGCGGCTGAAGGCCAGGAGGCGTCCGATCAAAGTCGAGGCGTGGGTGACCGAGCTGACGACCAGCGCCATTTTCTCGACCACCCGCTCCGGCGGCTGGGGTTTCCTCTGCACCAGCTCGCACTGGGCACGGATCGCCGCCAGGTAATTGTTGATGTCGTGCGCCAGGCCGCCGGCCAGGCGCCCCACGGCCTCCATCTTCTGCGCCTGGACGAGTTGCAGCTCGCGGTCGCGGAGCACCGCCTCGGCCCGCTGCCGCCGCGCCTCGAAGCGGCGAAAGCCGAGGAAGGAGATGGCGACGACCCCGATCCAGCCGGCGAGGATGACCCAGGAGTAGAGGCGAAAGAGGGTCAGCCGGCGCGACAGACGGTCCTCGGCCGCGGCGCGCAGGCCGGCGGTGGCGGTGGCCAGGCGCTTGAAGGTGTGGTCGTACTCGGCGTCGAATGCCGAGCCGGGACCGACCGGCTCGCCGTGCTCGAAGCGGGTCTGGCGCTGGAGCGTCGCCGCGGCGAAGCCCTCGAGGTCCTTTTCGAGCTCCGCGGCCTGGCGGCGCAGGGCGGGATCGTCCGACGGCTGCAGCCGCCAGGGTCCCTCGACCATGCGTTCGCCGCTCCGCATCGCCCGCACCAGGGTGAGCGAACGCTCGACGCCGCGCCAGATCGCCTCCGGGGCGATGGTCGAGTCGCCGGTCACGTACTGCTCCATCCAGAGGTGGGAGGTGGCGAGGCCGGTCTCGATCTCGGCGGCGGCGCGGACCAGGGCGAAGTCCGCGGTCAGCAGCCGCTCGCGCAGAGCGTCGACGCCGAGGAGGAGGAGAGTCGAGGCGAGGCCCAGGGCGAGGAGGGCGTAGGGCGCCCAGCTCCGGCTGCCGGGCGGCCGCGGCGGCTTCAAGAGCGGCCGCGGCCCGGGGCCGGTGGCTCCGGGGATCAAGCGCGCTCGTCCCGCAGCATGTACCCGACGCCTTTCAGCGTTTGCAGCAGCTTCTCCTGCCGGTCGCCGTCGATCTTCCGCCGCAGGCGGTAGACGGTGACGTCGACGACGTTGCTCATGGCGTCGAACGAGTCGTCCCAGACGTGCTCGGAGAGCGCGGTCTTCGAGACCACCTGCCCCTTGTGGGTGAGGAGGTATTCGAGGACCGCAAACTCCTTGGGCGCCAGGTCGACGGACTCCCCCGCCACCCGCACCCGGTGCGCCGAGCGGTCCATTTCGAGGTCGCCGGCGGAGAGGGCGGGGACGAGCGGCCGGGCCCGCCGGCGCAGCAGGCTGCGGGCTCGGGCGAGCAGCTCGTCGAAGGCGAACGGCTTGGTCAGGTAGTCGTCGGCCCCGGTGTCCAGGCCGCCCACCCGGTCGGCGACGCCGGCCCGGCCGGTGAGCATGAGGACCGGGGTGTCGTCGCCGTCCCCGCGCCACTTGCGCAGGAGCTCGATGCCCGACGGCGCCGGGATGGTCCAGTCGAGGATGACGAGGTCGTAGTCGTTGACCTCCATCAGCTCGTCGGCCTCGGTGCCCCTCCCCGCCACGTCGACGGCGTACGACTCGTCGCGCAGCCCCTCGGCCAGGGCATCGGCCAGCACCGCCTCATCCTCGACGACCAGGATCCGCATGGGAGCTCCCTCACGACGTGGGTCCTCTATTGTACAGGTAGGGTTTTGGGGGCGGGGGCCGCCCACCCGCCCGGACGGACACGGACAAACACGGACGAGCAAGGACAAGATCCGGCCTCTCGTGTTCGTCCGTGTCCGTCCGTGACCGTCCGGGGCGGGCGGGGGCCGGCACTCAGTGCACGTAAGACTCTGCGGCAGGCGCGCCGGGTTCCGGCTCCGGCCACAGCCGCACCGCCCGCTTCCGGGTGATGGCGAGGGTGCCGGCCTCGACCCACTCTCCTCCCAGCGTCACCAGGTGCTCGCTCAGCTGGGTCGCCTGGTACTCGGCCAGGCTGGCGGAGAGCGGGATCCAGTCCCAGGCGAGGAAGTCCTCCCAGCCGGCCGCCTTGCCGAGCCGCTTGATCTCGCCGCTCGACACGTCGACGAAGCGGAGGTCCACGTCGTTGCCCAACGGGAGAGAGCGGCGCTCCAGCGCCTCCGCCACCTGCCGCTCGCCGAAGACGACCAAGTCCCAGTCCGCCCCGTTCATCCCGCCGCCGTTCGCCCGCGAGCCACACAGCCAGATCGAGGCGATGTCGTCGTCAAAGGTCGCCGCCAGCTGCCGGATGTTCTTCTCGATGCGAGGTTCGACGATCATGACTGAGTATACACTGAAGCACAGGATGGGGCGGACAGCTAGGCATGCTCGGCCACCTCGGCCAGCGCCTCCCCGAGCACCGAGAGGAAGAGCGCGCAGTGCTCCTCGCCAAGCGCGATCGGCGGCTTGAGCTTGAGGACGTTGTGATGCGGCCCCTCGGTCGCCAGGAGCACCCCGCGCCGCCGGGCGGCTTCGAGGACCAGCGCCGCCTCTTCGGCCGCCGGCTCGCGGGTGGCGCGGTCGCGCACCAGCTCGGCGCCGAGGAAGAGGCCGAGGCCGCGCACGTCGCCGATCAGGGGGTGGTGCAGGGCCAGCTCCCGCAGGCCGTTCTGGAGGCGCTCGCCCAGCCGGAGGGCGTTCTGTTGCAGGCGCTCGTCGCGGACGACGTCGAGCACGGCGAGGCCGATCGCCGCCGAGACCGGGTTGCCGCCGAAGGTGTTGAAGTACTCCATGCCGTTGTGGAACGAGGCCGCGATCTCCGGCGTCGTCACCACCGCCGCCAGCGGGTGCCCGTTGCCGAGGGGCTTCCCCAGGGTCACGACGTCGGGCACCACCCCCTGGGTCTCGAAGGCCCACAGGTGGCTGCCCACCCGGCCCATTCCCACCTGCACCTCGTCGGCAATGCAGACGCCGCCCGCGGCGCGGACCCCTTCGTAGGCGGCGGCCAGGTAGCCGGGGGGCAGCACGACGTGGCCGCCGCAGCTGTGGATCGACTCGGCGTAGAAGGCGGCGAGCCGCCTTCCCCGGGCCGCGATCTCCCGCACCCGCTCGCCGACCGACTCGGCATAGCGCCTGCCGCGCTCGGGGTCGTCCGCCGGGAAGCGGCCGCGATAGCCGTCCGGCAGCTCGGCGACCTGCACGTGCTCCGGCCGCCCCCGCCCCCCGGGGCCGGCGAACTTATAGGGGGAGATCTCGACCAGGGAGGTCAGGTTGCCGTGATAGGCGTGGTCGACGACGACGACGTCCTGCCCGCCGGTGTGGGCGCGGGCGAGGCGGAGGGCGAGGTCGTTGGCTTCGCTCCCGGAGTTGACCAGGAAGCAGACCCGGAGCGGCTCCGGGAAGGTCGCGGTGAGCCGCCTCACATAGCGCACCAGGGCGTCGTGCAGATAGCGGGTGTTGGTGTTCAGGCGCCCCATCTGCTCCCGGGCGGCGGCCATCACCCGCGGGTGGCAGTGCCCGACGTGGCAGACGTTGTTGACCAGGTCGAGATAGGCCCGGCCGCTCTCGTCGTAGAGGAAGAGCCCCTCGCCGCGGACGATCTTGAGCGGCTCCCGATAGGAGAGGCTGAGCGAGCGCCCGAGGTGGAGCCAGCGCTGCTGCTGCAGATAGCTCGGATCGCGCGGCGGCGCCGCCGCGGCCGCCCCTTCCGGCAGGCCGAGGATCAGGTTGGGGTCCGGGCTGACGCTCTCCCAGACGTCGAGCGCGCCCTCCGGAGCGACCCCGAAGAGGGCGCACCCTTCATCCAGGGTGTGGGTGAGGAGCTGGAGGTGGAGGTGCGGCGGCCAGCCGCCGTTCTCCTCCGCGCTTCCCACCCGGCCTACCCGCTCCCCCCGCGCCACCGCCTGCCCCACCGCCAGCCGGCCGAGGACCTCCCGGTCGAGATGGCCGTAGAGGGTCCAGAAGGGCACCCCCTCTCCGGTCGTGTGGGTCAGGAGGACGACCGGCCCGTAGTCTCCCGGGCCGCGGTCCTCGATCCCGGCGACCGTGCCGGCGAGCGGCGCCACGACCGGCTCCCCCGGCTCGACATAGAGGTCGACCCCCAGGTGGAGGTCCCGGCGCTCGCCGGAGGGGAGGGCGAACTGCGGCCCGCCGTTGATCGGCCGGCGCTCGAGATACCGGCCCACCCCGTAGCGCGCCCCCGCCTCCCGCATCCGGCCGAAGACATGGCCGGTGAGGGCCACGAGGTCGTCGGGGTCGATCCCGGCCGCGGCCAAGGAGGGGGCGGTGAGGTCGACCCAGGTGCGCGGCGCGGTGGCGAGCGCCGGGCAGACCGGGGCGAAGCCGGCGCTCGCGCTCTCGATCCAGCCCACCACCCGGCGGGAGGTGGGGTTGGGCTCGCGGCCGCAGGCGTCGCGCAGGGCGAAATGGGCGAGGTGGCGGTTCTCCCCCGCGAGCCGGCGGAGGAGGTCCCACACGCCGTCCTGGCTGATCAGGAGGTAGTCGTTGCCGGGGGCCTCCGCATGCTGCCAGGCCGCCATCACGATGCTCATGGCGAGCCGGGTGAGGATGAGGTCGAACAGCAGCTCGAGCTCCAGGTCGGTCAGGCGGAGGCCGTCGTCGTAGGCGGCGACCAGCGGCTGGATCGCGGAGAGCGGCCGCTCCGTGCCGAGCATGGCGTAGGCCGCGGCCACGGCGAGGTTGACGATCAAGGGACCGTGGAGCATGTCGCCGAAGTCGATGAGCCCCGAGACCTCCGGCGATTCGTCCACCAGCACGTTGTGGTCCGAGGCGTCGTTGTGGATCGCCTGCGACCGGCAGCCGGCGAGCCGCGGCAGCACCGCCGCCGCGAAGCGGTCGAGCACCCGGCCGGCGAGCTCCCGGCGGGCCGGGTCGGCGATCAACCCGAGCCGGGGCGTCAGCTCGGCCGCGAACGGCATCCCCCAGCGGTGGCGGCGCCGCAGGGCGGGGTGCTCGAAACCGGCGAAGGCGCGATCCATGCGGGCGAGGAAGCGGCCGAGGGAGGCGAAGGTGGCAGGCTGCGGCGGCGCCGCCTGCGCCCACGGCCGGCCGGGGAGCCAGGTGAGGAGGCGTACCGCCCGCACCGTGCCGTCCTCCATCTTGGCCCGGCCGATCTGCTCGCCGCTGCGCGCCGCCACCGGCCGAGGAATCGGCAGACCGGGGTCGCGGCGCGCCAGGTGGAGCATCGCCTGGTCCTGGAGGTCGATCTCCGCCTCGTCGGCCGCCGGCGGGTGGATCTTGAGGACATAGCGGCCGCCGATCGTCCGCACCCGGAAGTTGCAGTCGTGCTCCCCGGGGAGCGGTTCCACCTCGCCGCCCAGGCCATAGAGCCGGGCGAGGATCTCCGCCGCGGTCGCCGGGGGGACGGTGGCCGCGGCCTGGGGGAGCGAGCTCATGGGGAGAAGGTCCGAACGCGCATTCTATGCCATGCCATAATCGCTCTCGATTCCCCAACCGAAGCGCGCATGGCGACCCCTCGACCCAGAACGCCGCCGCCGGATTCGGCCACCGTACGGCACCCTTTCCTGCCGCCGGCCCTGCCCGACGCTGCCCTCGCGGCGGCCCTGGTCCCCGGCCAGGTCCTCGCCGGACGCTTCCGCATCTTGCGCCGCATCGCCCAGGGCGGCATGGGCGAGGTCTGGGAGGCCGAGGACCAGGAATTCGTCGGCGAACGGGTGGCGGTCAAGACGATCCGCCCGGAGATCGCCCGCGACGAGTGGGCGGTCGCCCGCTTCCGGCGCGAGATCCAGCTCGGCAAGAAGGTGACCCACCCCAACGTCTGCCGGGTCTTCGACCTCTTCCATCAC
>DASQPA010000203.1:0-39221 GCA_035644215.1 Thermoanaerobaculia bacterium | reverse complement strand
CGCAAAATCGGCCGCCAAGCCGGGAGGGCGCCCGCATGCGCCTCGCTGAGCTGATCGCCGGGCTGCCGATCTCTCTGGACGCCGGAGCTCCGGAGACTCTGGAGATCACCGGGGTGGCGCACGACTCCCGGACGGTCGCGCCGGGCGACCTCTTCGTCGCCATTCCAGGCGCGCGCCACGATGGTCGTGCCTTTGCCGCCGCCGCCGCCGCGCGGGGCGCCGTCGCGGTGCTCGGCGCGGGAAGCGCGCCGGCAGGAATGACCGTGCCCTGGCTCACGACCGCCGACCCGCGGGCGCTTTTGGGGCCGCTCGCGGCGCGGGTCTACGGGCATCCGGACCGCGAGATGCTCCTCGTCGGGGTGACCGGGACCAACGGCAAGTCGACCGTGGCGACCCTCCTCGCCGCGGTGATCGGCGAGGCGACGGGGAAGCCGGCCGGGTTTATTGGTACTCTGGGCTACCGGCTGGGCGGCCAACCCTTCCCCGGCGACCGCACGACCCCGGAGGCCTCGGACCTCTTCCGAATTCTGCGCCAGATGCGCGACGATCCGGTGGGCGGAGCCGGCGGGGTGGCGATGGAGGTCTCCTCCCACGCCCTGGACCTCCACCGGGTGGACGGCGTCTCCTTCGATGCCGGGGTCTTCACCAACCTGACCCGCGATCACCTGGACTTCCATGGCGACATGGAGAGCTACTTCGCGGCCAAGCGGCAGCTCTTCGATCATCTGAAGCCCGCCGGCCGCGCGGTGGTCCACCTGGACGACCCCTATGGCCAGCGGCTCGCCCGGGAGATCCCCGGCGCCCTGACCTACGGCACCGGCGGGGAGGTGGCGCCGCGCGAGGTCGACCTGGGGACGGGAGGGATTCGCGCCACGTTACAGACCCCGCGCGGCGACTTCTCTTTCCATTCGCCGCTCCTCGGCCGTTTCAACCTGGAGAACCTCCTGGCCGCCGCCGCCGGGGCCGAGGCTCTCGGGCTGCCGCACGCGGCGGTCGCCGCCGCCTTCGCTGCCCAGCCGCCGATCGCCGGACGGATGGAGCCGGTCGACCGCGGCCAGCCCTTCCCGGTCTACGTCGACTACGCCCATACCGACGACGCCCTGCGCGCCGCCCTGGGTTCCGTCCGCGAGCTGGCGCGGAGCAAGGTGGCGGTGGTCTTCGGCTGCGGCGGCGAGCGCGACCCGGGCAAGCGCCCGGTGATGGGCCGGGTGGCGGGGGAGCTCGCCGACCTGGTGATCGCCACCTCCGACAACCCGCGCGGCGAGGACCCGATGGCCATCCTCCATGCCGTCGAGGCGGGGCTCCGGGAGAGCGGCAACCGCGGCTACCGGGTGGTGCCGGACCGGCGGGAGGCGATCCGCGAGGCGATTTCTGCGGCCTCCGCTGCCGGCGAGGGGTGGGCGGTCCTGGTCGCCGGCAAGGGGCACGAGGAGACGCAGGACATCGGCGGCAGGAAGATCCACTTCTCCGACCGGGAGGAGATCGCGCGGGCCCTGGAGGAGCGTTTTGGCCCGGCTTAGCGTCTCCGCGGTCGCGGCGGCCGTGGGCGGCCGGGTGACGGCGGGCGATCCCGGCGCCACCGTCTCCGGCGCCGCCATCGACTCGCGGGCGGTGGCCGGCGGCGAGCTGTTCTTCGCCTTCGCCGGGGAGCACACCGACGGCCACCGCTTCGTCGGCGACGCCTTCCGGCGCGGCGCGGCGGCGGCCATGGTCCAGGACACCCAGGCGAAGGTGGAGGCGACGGAGGGGGGCGCCCTCATCGAGGTGCAGGACACCTTCCGCGCCCTCCACGACCTCGCCCGCCAGGTCCGGCAGCGGCTGCCCGAGAAGCTCGTCGGGATCACCGGCTCGGCCGGCAAGACGACCACCAAGGAGCTGCTCGCGGCGATGCTCGAAAGCCGCTTCCGGGTCGCCCGCACGCCAGGGAACCTGAACAACCTCTACGGCTTCCCCCTCTCGCTCCTGAACGTCCCGGAGGGCACCGAGTGGATGGTCGCCGAGATGGGGATGTCGACCCCCGGCGAGCTCGCCCAGCTTTCGCTCCTGGGTCGGCCCGACGTCGCCCTCTTCACCGTCATCCGGCCCGTCCACCTGGAGTTCTTCGGCACCATCCAGGCGATCGCCGAGGCCAAGTCCGAGCTCCTTCGCGGCCTCGCCCCCGACGGCTTTATCGTCGCCAACGCCGACGATCCGGAGGTCGCCCGCATCGCCCGCCGGCACGGCGGCGATCACGGAAGGATCGTCTGGTACGGCTTCGGCGAAGGAGTGGACGTGCGGGCCACCGACCTCTCTCCCGCTCCCGGGGGCGAGGTGGGGAGCCGCTTCGTGCTGGCCGCGGGAGGCGAGCGCGCCGAGGTCGCCCTGCCGCTCCACGGCCTCTACAACGCCGGCAACGGCCTGGCGGCGGCCGCCTGCGCCCACGCGCTGGGGCTCGATCTGGCGACGATCGCCCGCGCGGTCGCGGCCGTCCGCCCCGCCGCCATGCGCGGCGTGGTCCACCGCCTGCCCGGGGACATCACCCTCATCGACGACTCGTACAACTCGAATCCCGACGCCGTGGAGCGAGCCCTGGAGGGCGCCGCCGCGCTGCCGGCCCGCCGGAGGCTCGCCGTCCTGGGCGACATGCTGGAGCTCGGCCCCGAAGGTCCCCGCTTCCACCGCGCGGCGGGGGAGCGGGCGGCCGCCTTAGGCTTTTCGCCGGTCGCCGGAGTGGGCGAGCTGGCGAAGGAGCTCAGCCGGGGCGCCGCCGGGAGAGGGGCCGAGGCACCCTGGTTCGCCGACGCCGCCGCCGCCGCGGAGTGGGCGGAGGGCGCGGTACGGGAGGGCGACCTGATCCTGGTCAAGGGTTCGCGCGGAGTGAGGCTGGAGGCGGTCGCCCAGCGGCTGCTCCAGGCGCGCGGCATGGCGGTTTCAGGAGGGGGCCACTAAGTGCTCTACTACCTGCTCTATCCCCTCCGCAACCACGTCGGGGCGTTCAACGTCTTCCGCTACATCACCTTCCGCGGGGCGATGGCGATCGTCACCGCGCTCCTCCTCTCCTGGTTCCTGGGGCCGGCCTTCATCCGCACCCTGCGCCGGATGTCGGTGGGACAGAACATCCGCGAGGTGGGACCCCAGGCGCACCAGGTGAAGGCGGGCACGCCGACCATGGGCGGCCTGCTCATCCTCTTCTCGGTGATCGTCCCGACGCTCCTCTGGTCGACCCTCGACAACCCTTATATCTGGATCGTCGTCCTGGTGACCCTCGCCTTCGGCCTAGTGGGCTTCCTGGACGACTACCTGAAGGTCAAGAACCGGCGCAACCTGGGGCTCAAGGCGCACCACAAGGCGCTCCTCCAGATCCTGGCCGCCGGCGCCATGGGCCTGGTTCTGCTCATTCTGCCGCATGCCTACCGCTTCGATCCCACGCTCACCTTCCCCTTCGTCAAGCGGCTGGTGCTCGACCTCGGGCCGTTCTACATCCTCTTCGTCGTCGTCGTCCTCGTCGGGGCCTCGAACGCGGTCAACCTGACCGACGGGCTGGACGGCCTGGCGATCGGCGTCACCATCGTCGCCGCCGCCACCTACGCGGTCTTCACCTACGTGGCGGGCAACCGGGTGATCGCGGGCTACCTCCAGGTCTCCTATGTCCCCGGGGTGGGCGAGGTGGCGGTATTCTGCAGCGCGCTGGTCGGGGCGAGCCTCGGCTTCCTCTGGTTCAATTCCCATCCCGCCGAGGTGTTCATGGGGGACGTGGGCTCGCTGTCGCTGGGCGCCGCCATCGGCAGCGTCGCCGTCCTCGCCAAGCAGGAGATCCTCCTCGTCGTCGTCGGCGGGGTGTTCGTCATCGAGGCCCTGTCGGTCATCATCCAGGTGGCCTCGTTCAAGCTGCGGGGCAAGCGGGTGTTCCGCATGGCCCCTCTCCACCACCACTTCGAGCTCTCCGGGTGGGCCGAGCCCAAGGTGATCGTGCGCTTCTGGATCCTCTCGATCCTCTTCGCGCTGCTCTCCCTCTCGACCCTGAAACTGCGATGAAAGTCCCCTGGGGCAAGGGCGAGCTTCGCCAGGCGCTGGTCTACGGGCTGGGGCTCTCCGGCCGCGCGGCGGCGCGTTTCCTCCTGGATCGCGGGGTCGCGGTCACCGCCGTCGACGCGCGGCCGCGCGCGGCGCTCGATCTGGGCGATCTGGCAGAAGGCCCACAGCTCTCGGTCCTCGCCGGCCGCGAACCGGAAGAAATGCCGGCTGGCGCCGCCGGAGACTTCGACGCCGTCGTCGTCTCCCCCGGCGTGCCGATGACCCGCCCCCTCCTCGTCGACGCCCGGCGCCGCGGCCTGCCGGTGATCGCCGAGGTGGAGCTCGCCTTCCCGTTCCTCCATGGCACCGTGGTGGCGATCACCGGGAGCAACGGCAAGAGCACGACGACGGCCCTGACCGGCGCCATGCTCGCGGCCGCCGGCCGCGCGGTCGAGGTCTGCGGCAACATCGGCGAGCCGCTCTCCGGCAAGGTCGACGGCCCGGCCGGCCGCGTCTTCGTGGTCGAGATGTCGAGCTTCCAGATCGAGGGGATCGTCACCTTCGCCCCCCACGCCGCGGCGCTTTTGAACCTCGCCGAGGACCACCTCGACCGCTATCCGAGCTTCGGCCAGTACGCGGCGGCCAAACGGGCGCTCTTCCGCAACCTGGGGCCGGAAGGGATCGCGGTGCTCAATGCCGACGACGCGGAAACCCTGGCGGTCGAGACCCGCGCCCGCCGCCGGCTCTTCTCCCGCCTGCGTCCGGTCGAGGACGGCTGCGCTCTGGACGGGGATCGCGTGATCGAGGTCCAGCCCGGCGCCTCTCCGGTCGAGCTTTTCGCCACGGGGGACCTGCCGATTGCCGGCGTGCACAACCTCGAAAACGCCATGGCCGCGGCCCTCCTCGCCCGCGCCGCGGGAGCCGATGCTTCGGCGATCCGCCAGGGGCTCCGGGGCTTCACCGGCCTGCCCCACCGCCTGCAGAAGGTGGGGGAGGCGGGAGGAGTGACCTGGTACGACGACTCCAAGGGGACCAACCCGGCGGCGACGCTCAAGTCGCTGGAGGGCTTCGCCGACAAAACCGTTCATCTCATCCTCGGCGGCCGCAACAAGGGGGCGGACCTGGTCTCGCTCATGCCGCTGGTGCACCGCAAGGCGATCCGGCTCTACCTGATCGGCGAGGCCGCCGACGACTTCGAGCGGGCGCTTTCCGGCGCGGCCCCCTGCGAGATGGTCGACACCCTGGACCGCGCCGTCGCCGAGGCGGCCGCGCGCGCCCGCCCGGGCGAGGTCGTCCTCCTCTCGCCGGCCTGCGCCAGCTTCGACCAGTTCCGGAACTTCTCGCACCGCGGCGAGGTCTTCACCCAGCTCGTGCACGACAGGATCGGGAGGGCCCATGGCCAAGAAACTGGCCTTTGACAAGGTCCTCTTCACCACCGTCATCCTCCTCGTCGGGGTGGGTCTGGTGATGGTCTACTCGGCGAGCGCGGGGATCGCCCGGGGCTCCCACGGCACCCTCGGCAGCTTCGTCAACCCGTTCCTCCTGAAACAGGCGATCTGGGCCGGCCTGGGGCTCCTCGCCATGCTCGTCGTCATGCACTTCGACTATCGCCGGCTGCAGCGGCCGGCGGTGATCTACAGCCTGCTGGGCGGTATTTTGGTACTCCTCGTGGGGGTGCTCTTCTCGCCCGAGCTGAACGGCACGCGGCGGTGGTTCTTCCTCGCCGGCGTTTCCCTTCAGCCCTCGGAGCTCGCCAAGCTCGCGCTCATCCCCTTCCTTGCCTATCAGATCGACCGCAAGCAGGAGCGGGTCAACCATCCCGACCTCCTGCTGCCCATCGCCCTCGCGACCGGGTTGACCGCCGGGCTGATCCTCCTGGAGCCGGACATGGGGACCGCGGTGCTCCTCGCCACCACCGCCTTCCTCCTCGTCTTCCTGGCTGGGCTCTCCTGGCGCTACGTGGTGGGGATCGCGCTCGCCGCCCTCCCCATGCTGTGGTTCCTCGTCATCTCGGTCTCCTACCGGCGGGCGCGTCTCTTCGCCTTCCTCGACCCCGAGAAGGACCCCCTGGGGACCGGTTTCCAGGCCCTCCAGTCGCTGATCGCCGTGGGCTCGGGCGGGGTGCTCGGCCTGGGACCGGGGCGGAGCGTCCAGAAGCTCTACTTCCTCCCACACCCGGAGTCGGATTTCATTTTCGCCATCATCGCCGAAGAGCTGGGGATGGTGGGGGCGCTCGCCGTCGTCGCCCTCTTCGGCCTCCTCGCCTGGCGCGGCATTCTGGCCGGCCTGCGGGCTCCCGACGCCTTCGGCCGCTACCTGGCCTGGGGCTTCACCTCTATCCTCGTCATCCAGGCGCTCCTGAACGTCAGCGTCGCCATCGCCCTGCTGCCGACCAAGGGCATCCCGCTCCCCTTCATCTCCTACGGCGGCTCGTCGCTGGTGGTCACCCTGTGCCTCTGCGGCGCCCTTCTGAACCTCTCCCAGCACGGATGACGGAAGCGATGCCATGGTCCCAGCGGAAACCCCACAAGCTTTCCATGCCCTGCTGGCCGGCGGCGGCACCGGAGGGCACGTCTTTCCGGCCCTCGCCGTCGCCTTCGAGCTGCGGCAACGGGGGTGGCGCGTGAGCTTCGCCGGTCTCGCGGGCGGCCTGGAGGAACGGCTGGCGACGGGTGAGGGCCTGCCCTTCCATCCCCTCCCCGCCCGGCCGCTCCTCGGCAAGGGCCTGGGCGCCAAGGTGCGTTCGCTCACCACCCTCACCGGCTCGGCTCTGGCCGCGGCACGGCTCCTCCGCCGCCTCCGGGCGGACGTGGTGCTCGGCACCGGCGGCTACGTCTCGGCGCCCGCGGTTCTCGGTGCCCGCCTCGCCCGCCGGCCCAGCCTCCTGCTCGAGCCCAACGCCCGGGCCGGGGTGGCCAACCGCTGGCTCTCGGCCTGGGCGGCGGGAGCGGACGTCGCCTTCCGCGAGACGATGCGCGATCTGAAGTGCCCCTGCCGAGTGACCGGGGTGCCGGTGCGCGCGGCTTTTTTCGAAGTGTCCCCGACGCTTCCACCCCTGACGCCGCCCCGGCTCCTGGTCCTCGGCGGCAGCCAGGGAGCGCGGCAGGTCAACGAGCTGGCGCCGGCGGCGGTCGCCCTCTTCCTCTCCCGTACCGGGAGTCCCCTCCAGGTCCTCCATCAGGCGGGGGCGAAGAACGTCGAGGCGGCGCAGGCGGCCTATGCCGCGGCAGGGATTTCTGAAACCGTGGTCGAGGTCGTCCCCTTCCTCGACGACGTCGCCGGGGCCATGGCGGCGAGCCACCTCCTGGTGTCGCGGGCCGGGGCGATCACCATCGCCGAGATCTGCGCCGCCGGCCGGGCCGCGCTCTTCCTGCCGCTCGCGATCGCCCAGGCGCACCAGGTCGACAACGCAAGGCTCCTTGCCGAGGCTGGAGCAGCGGAGCTGCTGGCCGGCGAGGCGGCGACTCCCGAAGCCCTGGCGGAGCGGCTGGCCCTGCTGCTCGGGGACGGCGCCCGTTTGCAGACGATGGGACAGGCGGCGCGCGGGCTTGCCCGGCCCGATGCGGTTTCGGCGATCGCCGACCACCTGGCCGAGCTCGCAGAGCGCAGGGGGACGCGATGAGCTTCAACCCCTTCGCCGACCTCTCGCACATCCACTTCGTGGGGATCGGCGGCGCCGGCATGAGCGGCATCGCCGAAATCCTCCTGACCGAGGAGCGTGAGCTCCTGGTCAGCGGCTGCGACCAGGCGGTGGGCGAGGCCACCCGGCATCTGAAGAAGCTGGGAGCGAAGATCCACAAGGGGCACTCCGGCGATCATCTCAAGGGAGTGGACCTCGTGGTCATCTCCTCGGCGGTGTCCGAGGGCAACCCCGAGGTCCAGGCGGCGCGCTTCCGCGGTATCCCCGTGGTGCGCCGGGCCGAGATGCTGGCCGAGCTGATGCGCCTGAAATACGGCATCGCGGTCGCCGGTACCCACGGCAAGACGACCACCACCTCGCTCGTCGGCACCATGCTCACCCAGTCGGGGCTTGACCCCACGGTCATCGTCGGCGGCCGCCTGCGTCTCCTGGGCACCGGCGCCCGGCTGGGCAAGAGCAACTACCTGGTGGCCGAGGCGGACGAGTTCGATCGCAGTTTCCTCCGCCTCTCGCCGGTCGTTGCGGTGATCACCAACATCGACCGCGACCATCTGGACACCTACGGCGACCTGGACGCCATCCGCGAGGCCTTCGTCACCTTCGCCAACCGGGTGCCGTTCTTCGGCCGGTTGATCGTCTGCCTGGAGGACGCCAACATCCAGCAGATCCTGCCCCGGCTCTCCGAGCGCCGCCTGGTGACCTACGGCTTCTCGCCGCAGGCCGACCTCTCGGCGGTCGACATCGCGGTGAAGGACGGCAAGAGCGTCTTTGGCGTCCGCCTGCGCGGCGCCCTCCTGGGCCGCCTGCAGCTCCCCCTCCCCGGCCGCCACAACATCCTGAACGCCCTCGCCGCGGTGGGGGTGGGTCTCTCGCTCCGCCTGGGCTTCGACGACATCGCGAGCGGTCTCGCCGTCTTCGAGGGGGTCCACCGCCGGTTCGAGCCGGTCGGCGAGTGGCGCGGAGCGGCGGTGGTCGACGACTACGCCCATCACCCGACCGAGGTGACGGCGACCCTGGAAGCCGCCCGCGAAGCCTTCCCCAAGGGACGCCTGCACGTCGTTTTCCAGCCGCACCTCTACTCGCGCACCCAGGACCAGGCGGAGGGCTTCGGCCGCGCCCTGCTCGCCGCCGACCGCGCGGTGGTCACCGACGTCTACGCCTCGCGAGAGGCGCCGGTGCCCGGGGTGACGGGAGAGCTGGTGGTCGAGGCCGCCCAGAGGAGCGGCCACAAGAACGTCCATTACTGTCCCGACTGGCACGACGTGCCGGCCCTCCTGGCCGACGGCGTCGAGGCCGGAGACGCGATCCTGACCCTGGGAGCGGGCGACATTTACAAGCTCGCCCGCCAGCTGGTCGGCAAGGAGGAGGCGTGAGCGGCGGCTTCGAATCCGCGGCGTTTTCGGGGGCCGCGGGAGCCGGTGGCGCCGGAGGCGGGCGGGTGCTCGACTTCCGCCGCCGGCAGGCGCCGCCGCGGCGGCGCAAGCGGAGCCTCTGGCTGGCCCTGGTCAAGCCGCTCACCACGGCGCTCGCCCTGGTCGCCCTGCCCGGCGGGCTCGTCGCCTGGGTGCTCACCTCCTCCCGCTTCTGCCTGCGCGAGCTGGCGGTCGAGGGAACGCATCGGGTGCCGGCGGAGCGGCTGCGCCATGCCCTGGCGCCGCTGCGCGGCGAGAACCTGGTCCTCCTCCCGCTCTCCCGGGTCGAGGCGCTGCTTTCCGCCCAGCCATGGATCGCGGCGGTCGAGATCGAAAAGGTCCTTCCTGACCGGCTGCGGGTCACCGTGCACGAGCGCCGGCCGATCGCTCTTCTCGCCAGCCCGGGCGGCGCCCTCACCTGGGCGGACGCGGCGGGCCACGCCATCGCTCCGGTCGGCAAGGACGAGGCGACGGCGGGTTTCCTCGTCGTCGACCTGGCGGGCGCCACGGTGAGCGTGCCGGAAGGAATGGCGAAGGCGCTCGCCGCCGCCGCCCTTCTCTCGCAGGCGAATCCGGACTGGGGATCGACCCTCGACCGGGTGGACGTCCTGGGCGAGGAGGACTTCCGTCTCCACACCCGCGACCTGCCTTTCCCGCTCCTCGTCCGGCGGGGCGACCTGGTCTCGAAAGTGCATCGATTCGAGGCGCTCCTGCCCGAGCTCGGGCGCCGTTACACCGCTCTTGAGTCCGTCGATCTGCGCTTCGCGCGCCGGATCGTCGTGCAACCTTCAAAACCTTTCCCAAACGGGGGAGCAGGCTGACATGCCGAAACCAGAACCGTACTTCGTGGGAATCGACATTGGATCCTCCAAGGTGGGGGTGCTGATCGGCCAGCGCGACGACAAGGGTCGCATCGAGGTCGTCGGCAAGGGTCTCGCCCCCAACCGCGGCACGCGCAAGGGGAACATCGTCAACGTCGAGGCGACCGTCGACGCCTTGAAGCAGGCGAGCGAGGAGGCCGAGGTCATGGCCGGGGTCGAGATCTCGCGCGCCTACGTCGGGGTCGCCGGGGCCGACATCCGGAGCGTCAACTCGCGCGGCATGGTCTCGGTGTCGCGGAAGGACAGAGAGATCACCCGCCAGGACATCCAGCGCGTCTTAGACGCCGCCAAATCCGCCGCCCTTCCCTCCGACCGCGAGATCCTGCACGCCATCCCGCAGGAGTTCGTCGTCGACGAGCAGGGGGGGATCGGTGATCCGCTCGGCATGCTGGGGAGCCGGTTGGAGGTCATGGTTCACCTGGTGACCGGCAACGTCACCCGCTCGAAGACGCTCCTCACCTGCGTCAACCGGGCGGGGATCGAAGTGGTCGAGATGGTCTTCGAGCCGCTCGCGACCGCCGAAGCGGTGTTGACGCCGGACGAGCGGGAGCTCGGCTGTCTCCTGGTCGACATCGGCGCCGGCACCACCGAGTACGCCCTCTTCGCCGACGGCGAGATCCAGTACAGCGCCGTGGCGCCGATCGGCGCCGGCCACTTCACCAATGACCTGGCGATGGTCCTGCGCACGCCGTTCGGCGAGGCCGAGCGGATCAAGGTCAAGCAGGGCTGCTGCCTGCCGAGCATGGTCACCGACGACGAGGGGATCTCGGTGCCGACGGTCGCCGGTGGCTCCTCGCGGGTGGTGCCGAGGAAGGAGCTCTGTGAGATCCTTCAGCCGCGCGCCGAGGAGCTGTTCAACCTGATCCGCGAGGATCTCTTCAAGCATGCGAGCGAGGACAGCCTGCGGGCCGGGATCGTCTTGACCGGCGGCGGCGCCCAGCTCGATGGCCTGCTCGAGCTCTCCGAGCAGATCTTCGACGCCGGGGTCCGCTATGGGCTGCCGCGCGGCCTGGGCGGGTTGGTCGACGTCATCAGCAGCCCGAGCTGGTCGACGACCTCGGGTCTTCTGCTCTACGCTCGCACGGCGGAGGAGAGCCAGGGAAAAGTCCAGAAGAAGCAGGGCTGGAGCGTGCGCGGGATGGTGGGGAGCCTGCGCGGCATGTTCGCCGACCTGCTCTAGGGTTTACGAAATCAAAGGCAGGAACAAAGGGGGTTCACGATGATTTTATTCGACGACCACGACGCTCCGAAGGAGGCCCCACGGGCCTTGGACGAGACGGACGGGGTTCCCGCCCGCATCAAGGTGATCGGCGTCGGCGGCGGCGGCGGCAACGCCGTCAACCGGATGATCGATTCGCAGCTGCGCGGCATCGAGTTCATCGCCGCCAACACCGATCTCCAGGCGCTCCGCAAGTGCCGGGCGCCGCTCAAGCTCCAACTCGGCAACCTGCTGACCAAGGGCTTAGGCGCCGGCGCCGACCCCGAGGTGGGCCGGAAGAGCGCCCTGGAGGACACCGAGAAAATCCTCGAGATGCTGGACGGCGCCGACATGGTCTTCCTGACCGCCGGCCTGGGCGGCGGCACGGGCACCGGTGCGGCGCCGATCATCGCCTCGCTCGCCGCCGAGATCGGCGCCTTGACCGTGGCGGTGGTGACCAAGCCCTTCGGCTTCGAGGGGCGCCGCCGGCTGCAGCTGGCCGAGCGCGGCGTCGAGGAGCTGCGCGGCGCGGTCGACACGCTGATCACCATCCCCAACGAGCGGCTGCTCAATTTCGTCGAGCGTGGCACCCCGCTCTCCGAGGCCTTCCGCATCGCCGACGACGTGCTGCGCCAGGCGGTGCAGGGGATCAGCGATCTGATCACCGTGCCGGGCGAGATCAACGTCGACTTCGCCGACGTGCGAACGATCATGACCGGCATGGGCATGGCCTTGATGGGCACCGGCGTCGCCAAGGGCGAGCACCGGGCGCTCGAAGCGGCCCAGCGCGCCATCTCCTCGCCGCTCCTGGAGGAGACCTCGATCCAGGGCGCCAAGGGAGTCCTGATCAACATCTCGGGCGGCTACGACCTGACTCTCCACGAGGTCGCCGAGGCGGCCCGCATCATCGCCGACGCCGTGGACCCGGACGCCAACATCATCTCCGGCATGGTGATCGATCCGACGATGGAAGAGGCGATGAAGGTGACGGTCATCGCGACCGGTTTCGACTACGGTGTGGGCGAGCGCTCCCGGGCCAACGCCCCGATCGTCAACGTCTCCCGCCCGGTGATGACCCCGGTCCCGATGGCCGCAGCGCCCGCCGAGCGCGACCGCGACCGCGAGGAGCAGCCGGAGAAGCCGCAACAGGTGGACGTGCCGTTCTATAGGAAGGTGATCGCTCACGCCCGCGGCGAGGACCCCAATGGGTTCGGGCCGAACTGGTCGAACGTCGACGACTATGACATTCCGACGGTGCTGAGGAAGCAGATGGATTAGGCTCGCGATCGGCTACGGAAGTCGTCTTGATTCGTCGGAATTCCGCGGGTCCCGCCCGGGGTCCGCTTGGCCGGTTTGCCGATGGTGTCTCGTGCGCGAATCCGGGGGATTCTCGCCCATCACTCCGCAGTGCTTCCTCGATCGCTTCTCGGCCTCACAGGCTCCAATCGCTGCCCTCGGGGGAGCTGTCCAACAAGCTGTTGGACAGATTTATCCGCACCTGCCCGACGTTCCTTCTGCGCCAACGACCTACGTCATCAATCGGATGGAGACGTTGGTGCTGAAGACGAGATGAAAGAGCCGATTGGTAAAGGTGCTCGCCACGGTCTCTCCTGCCGACCCGAATTACCCCCGACCCTTCGGGACGGTTTAGGCTATGATCGATCTGCCTTGCAGCCTGCACGGCCGTTTCCGCCGCGCTGCACTACGATGGCTTCTTCTGGGGGAAGCGCAGCGACGGGTCCACGCGAGCGGCCTTCAGGAACGCGGCCACCTCGCGCGCCATCTTGAGAGTCAGCTCTTCCTGCCGGGCCGCTTCCTGGAAGAGAAGGAGTGCGGCCAAGGCTTCCCGGTGCACGTCGGCTGCCTGGAAGATGGGGATCATCTCCTCGGCGAGCCTCTTCACGTCGGCCGTGCGGCCGGTCTTCAAGTAGAGGGGCGCGAGATCCTCGACTGCGACCATCGCGGCATCGTAGCCGATCCCCTGAGCGATGAACCCCTCCAGAACTTCGACGAATGCCTTCTCGGCCGCTTCGAGCTTGCCCCGGCCGGCAAAAATCTTGCCGCGCAGCCAGGTCACGCGAAGCTGTGTCCACGGTTCGGGATACTGGCGGAAGAGGTCCGCTTCGGTGGCGATGATGTCGGACGCTTCGCCATACTCTCCTGCCTCGGTCAAATAGCGCGCCAGGTTGTAGCGCGCGCACATGTAGAGCCTCGGGTCATCAACACGGCGGAGACGGCGCAACGCAGGGCGGACGGTCTCAATAGCGCGCGCCACATTGCCCCGGAAGAAGTACACGCCGGCAAGTACGATCGTCACCCTGATACCTTCGGTTTTAAGGCCTGCGAGTCGATAGAGAAGTGCGGCCCTTGCAAGAAGCTCCTCGGCCTCATCAAAAAGGCCTTGGTTTTTGAGGAGAGTCCCTTCTAGCTCATCGACCCGAGCGAGAATTTCCGGGTCGGTGACTCCCTCGTGTGTAATGACGTAACGGGCATGGCTGAAGTGCTCCGCAGCTCGCCGCAACTCGCCCGCTGCTC
Source organism: Thermoanaerobaculia bacterium (assembly GCA_035644215.1). GTDB lineage: Bacteria > Acidobacteriota > Thermoanaerobaculia > Multivoradales > UBA5704 > DASQPA01. The sequence goes on along the minus strand of DASQPA010000203.1, from coordinate 25,562 downwards.
GGCAGGCATTCGCCATGTGAGCGGTTGCGAGGACGATCAGGTTGAAGGCTCCCTCGACGTTCGGAGAATGGTGGATGACGATACGGGCGAGCTCGGCCAGGTGGAAGGCATCGTGAGGATCGGTCTGGATTCGCTTCCTGCTCTCCTCGATCAAGAGCTCGGCGAGCGCGCCGCTACGGAAGTGGTCGTGCGCCCGCCGGATTCGCTCCGCCCGCTTCTCCGGAGGCAGCTCGAGGAGGGCCTTGAGATCTCCGGCGGCGATTTTCCGTTGGCGGATGATCCGGGGGGCCTGCTCCTCGATCACCCTTGGCAGCACCTGAAACACCTGGCTGTAGTCGTAGACCCCGGGGCCTCGTTCCTTCTGCCAGGCCTCGATCTCTCGCCGGCAATGCGGGCATAGGCTCATCAGATGGTTGGTTCCGATCTGCAGGAGGAGCCGGGGCGGCAGCTCGCCACGGAAGGCGGCTCGCAGTAGCTCGCGGGTGATGTGGATGTCGGACATCGTGTCCCTCCGGGAGGTGAGCAGAAGCTGCAACTCTCTTACTTTGAGGGTGTGGAATGCAAGTAGGGATCGCTGGACAGCGGAAAAAGAGGTGCCGGCTGGAGACAGCGACGCGGAAAAAACACCGGCACCTGTAGAATCTACTTTCCGCCGTTGGGGTCCATCTCTGAGCCGAGGTCGCTGGTCGGTCCAACGGCCGGGAGATGGCGGCCGTCGGGATCCATGGTCGAGCCGTTGTCGCCGACGCCCAGGAGATAGCCGTCGGGGTCCATCTCGGAGCCGAGCCGCGCAACGACGCTTACGAGCCCGGCCCAGGCCCGGCTGAAGACGCTGGACGCCGCGGGCTTCGCGGCTTGATGCCCTTGGCGACCACCGGCGGCCAGGAGAGATGACGACGTGAGGAGCAGAAGCGCAAGGACGAGACAGGAGGCACGAGAGCGAGGCAGACGGGCCATACCAAACCCCTTTCGAGAGCGGCGTCTCTCTCCTGCCCCGGCCCGGGACGGAGCGGCCGCCCCAGGGATACAGTGCACCCAAACGGCCATTTCTCCACGTAAGTTGCGGAAGTCCGCAAGATGCGAGCCTCGATCCTCGCTCCCACGGTATGCCTGGACGGAACAGCGGACGAGCGTCGGTTTCGCAGCCGACGACAGATGCTCCCCTCGCGCTCGGCGGTGATCGCCAGCCAGCCGGTGGTCACTGCCGAGCGGCTCGCAGTCATCGCCGTCCGTCATTCAGGGACTGCTGCGCTGCTCGCAGTGACCGCCGTCCGTCGTTCAGTGACTGCCGCGCTGCTCGCGATGACCGCCGTCCATCATTCCGTGACTGCCGCGCTGCTCGCGATGACCGCCGTCCATCATTCCGTGACTGCCGCGCTGCTCGCGATGACCGCCGTCCGTCATTTCGTGACCGCCGCACTGCTCGCGATGACCGCCGTCCGTCATTCCGTGACCGCCGCGCTGCTCGCGATGACCGCCGTGCGTCATTCCGTGACCGCCGCGCTGCTCGCAGTGACCGCCTGACGGCATTCAGTGACTGCCTGACGGCAGGCGATGACCGCCGGACGGCTCGCGGGGACCGCCCGCAGCACCTCCACCGCCCGACTTGCGCCGAATTTCATGGACGGCTTCAAGAGCGTTCCCGAGCCCCTGCTCGTGTCCCTGGGAAAAATGAAATACGTCTCGAAAAATTCGAATGCGGCCGCAAAAATGCTAAACGCACCTGGAGAAACTAAAATGAGACCGTCAAAATTAATTTCCGCCGTTGTGGAAACTAAAATGTGCCATGCATTTCAGTTTCCGCAGCGACAGGAGCGACTTTCCGCGACTTTTCCGCTTCCGTAGGCGCATCCGCTTCTACGCAAATTGCTGCTTCACCCTATCTCCTTTGGCTGCCGCAGTTGATCATTTTTCAGGTTTCCCTGGATTGTCAAATCAGCACGGAGGGGTGACTTTCCTCTTGCGCTCCTTTACGGTCTCTTCCGTGGCCGGCTGATTGGTGAATCGGGAGGCCGGTGGGAAAGAAATCGATCTCCCGGCGCCATGAAGGCGCCGGGTTTCTCCGCCAAGGAGGTGTCGTATGCCGTCGCAGGACGAGTCCATCGCCGTCGTAAAAGGAAACCTGAAACCCGAACGAGTCCAGGACGGGCTCAGCGAAAACCAACGCAGTCAACAACGAAAAGGAGAAACGACTATGTCCACGAACCTCAATTCGAACCTCACTCCCGACCCCGTCCCGCAGCCGACGAAGAAGAAGGGGAAGCCCAGTGCTTTCGCCGATGTCCTGCGCGAGTGGGAATCGTTGCTCAGCGCCGTGGCGGACCAGGCGGCGGTGCTGGCGCCGGTCGATCCGCACCGGGCGGCACTCGCCGACAGCCTGGAGAAGGCCAAGCAGGCCAAGACCCTCCAGGAGTCGCGGGTGGCGAGCAAGCAGGGCATGACCCAGACCCTGACGGCGATCGTCACCGAGGGCAAGGACCGGGCACGCCGCCTGCGCGGGGCGATCCTGGCCGAGCTGGGTACCACGACCGAGCAGCTGAAGCAGTTCGGCATCCCGCCCCTCCGCCGTCGGCCGCCGCGCCACAAGCCGGACGGAGTTTCCACCCCACCGCCCGCGCCGCAGCCGGAGGTCCAGGCGACGAAGGCGGTCCGGGGGACCGAGTAAGAGTGGCAGGTAGAGTCGTTCCAGAGTAGCCCCGCAGGCGCGCCCGGGAGCGCCTGCGGGGTGTTTTTTTCTACCGCGGGTGCGCGGGACTTGGCTCGCGGCGCAGGGCGCCCAGGACACCGAGGAGGGCTACCGGGTTGCCGAGCAGTATGGAGTTGACGATCAGCGAGTGCGGCGCCTCGTAGCGGGTATAGAGGGGGCGCAGGCGACGCTGCAGCCGGCGGACGTGGAGCCAGTGCACCTGCGGGAAGAGGTGATGGGTGAGGTGGGTCGCGGCGGTGAAGTGGTTGACCCACGAGAAGAGGCGCTCGCGCCGGGTCCGTGGCTCCAGGTAGGTGGCCTGCCGGAAGGGGTGGCGGAGGTCGCTCGGCGCGTGATCGGTCAGGTTCATGAGGAAGCTCGCGAGCAGCGCCACGACCATCGTCGCGGGGAGGAACAGGAAGAGCGTTTCGCGCCAGCGCAGCACGAGGAGGACGAGGATCCAGGCCGGCACCGCCCACCGGGTGGCGACGATCTCCCAATAGTCGGCCGGCTTGGCGCGCCGGAGCTCCGCGATGTAGGGCGGGAGCGGCGAGAGCGGCAGGTACCCCCAGGCCGAGCGCACCACCTCCAATCCGAGATAGCGGACCAGACGCAGAAGGCCGCGCCATCCCGGTGCGCTCCGGATGTGCGCCAGGGTGAGCTGGGGATCGTCGTCGGGATCGTTATAGCGATGGTGCTCCCAGTGGTGGTAGCGGACCTCGAGCGGGCTGGTGAGCGCGAGGACTCCCACGGCACGCAGGGCGACGTTCGCCCAGGGGCGAGAGGACGGCGGCCAGTGGTTGAAGTAGTGGATCGCCACGTCGAGCGCCAGGCTCGCGTAGATCGACCAGGGCACGAGAAGGACCGCCTTCGCCGCCCAGGGAAGGGGGCCATAGACCAGCAGGTAGGTGCCGGCGATGATCCCTACCCACTCGAGGGCGAGGAGCGCGTTGGCGCGGTTCTGGCGGCGGAGATAGAGCGGATGCTGGCGTTGCAAGCGCAGCAACCGGCGCGCCAGACGGCGGGCCTGCTGCAGGTCCTCCTGCCAGGCAGGTGCGATGGCGCCTTGGCGGCGGTCGTCGATCATCGTGGTCGCCAGTCTAGCCTCCGCTGGACCGGACGCCAAGTGCGTCCGTCATTCTGTGACCGCCGCACTGCTCGCGGTCATCGCCTGACGACCGGCGGTCATCGAATTCTGGGCGGTGCCGGCCTGCGGAGACGCCCCGACGGCGGTGGTTCCGGCGAGGTCCCCGGACGGCGGCTGGGGGACGTCTCTACGAAAGCCCGTGAGGTAGCGGGCCGATTTTTTCACAGCCCCTGAGGCGACGCGATCCGATGACGGGTGGGAATGGGGCGTAGAGGGGAGGCCAGCGGCGACCGGGCAGCGAGTCCCTACGAGCGGAATTTCGCCCGCCGGGGAGGCGTTTTGAACCAAGGATACGACAACCTGGCGAACCTGAGCCCCCAGGGATCAGGGCTCCCACCCACACCCCTGGAGGTTCAACTCGGGATGCTGGACCGTAAGAACAACCTTGGCAGACGTCTCCCCGTCCTTCTCCTCGGCCTCCTGGCCCTGATCCCCACCCTCAGTGGTGCAAACCCGGCGCCAGCCCCGGCCCTGGCCGGCTCTGCCGGCATTCCCGGCAACCCCGACGGCCTGTCCCCCCAGGTCCTCCGGGCGGCGCTCGACGCCGTCGCCGCTGCCCGCGCCCGTGGCGTCTCCGGGCGTGGCGACCGGCTGACGGTCATCGACTACAGCCTCCCCTCGACCACGCCGCGGCTCTGGGTGCTCGACCTGGCGCGCGGACGGGTGCTCTTCCACGAGCTGGTGGCGCATGGGGCGGGGAGCGGCGAGAACTATGCCACCCAGTTCTCGAACGTCGTCGACAGCCGGGAGACGAGCCTCGGCCTCTTCCTGACCGCCGGGACCTACGAGGGGGGGAACGGCTACTCGCTGAAGCTCCGCGGGCTCGACCCCGGGGTCAACGACCGCGCCGAGCAGCGCAACATCGTGGTGCATGGAGCCCCCTACGTCAGCGCCGGCTTCGCGAGCCAGCACGGCCGGCTGGGGCGGAGCTGGGGCTGCCCGGCCCTCCCCCTCGCCGAGGCGCGGCCGGTGATCGACGCCATCAAGGGGGGCAGCTTCGTCTTCTCCTACTCGGCGTCGCCGGGGCTGCCGGCAGACATGCCGCGGGCCGGGACCGTGGCGAAGGCCTCGACCGGCTCCCGCTCCCGCTCTGCCGCCGGCGCCGGGGTCTCCGAGCCCGCCCGGACGACCGCCCGGCGCTGAGCCGGGCGTTTCCGCTCGGCAGAGGGCACGGGGCCGCACTCCGGAAACCCGGGTCTCGCGTTCCGGCCATCCGGTCTTGCGGGGAAAAACCCTCAGAGTTCCTGAGGAGGCTGAGGTCCGGGGACGATGCCCGCGATGTCCGGGTCCTCTTCCCCCTCCTCGCGGGGGCGCTGGGCGCGCTCCCGTTCGCGCTGCTGGCGCCGCTCGGCTTTCTGGCGCTGCTTCTCCTGGCGCGCCAGCTCTTTCTTGCGTTTCTCGAAAGTCGTATTGGATCTGCCTGCCATCTGTGGTGCTCCTTACCCTGGCTCCGGTCGGTCTACCCTGTCGTCCACGCTCCAGGAGATGGTTCCCGCGGGAAGCCTACGACCACGAAGCGTGTGCATAGAGTCTACCATCGCCACGGCCGGGTCCGCGCTACCGCCCTCCAGGCGGCCGCGCCACGTACGCGTCGGGACCGACCCGCTCGGTCTCCAGGACGTTGGGGTCGTAGGGCTGGCCGAGCTTGAAGAGGCGGGCCGCGATCCAGCCGATCGTCAGGGTGGGGATGGGGCCGGAGATGGGGATCAGGGCCTCGACCGTCGCTACGTTGCGCAGGGCCTGAAGGTTGTAGTGGTTGAGCAGGAACCAGATGATGGGGGCGGAGAGCATGTCAAGCCCAAGGTCCAGGAGGTCGAGCCCGACGACCAGGGCCAGGGGGACGGCGCGGACGGTGGTGAAGAAGTCGGCCCCCGGGGGCACCCGCAGGCGGCGCAGCCGGCGGTGGACGGCGGCGAAGAGGAGGGCGGCCAGGGTGACCGAGATCACCGCGACCACGCCCAGGAGGGTGAAGATGAGCTTCCAGTTCATGACGATCCGCTCCCTCCCGCGTAAACCTCGTGGGAAGTATGACAGCAGACTGTGCCGCGCCGGGCCTCGATCCTGCAAGGAGCCTGCCTTCCGGGAGCCGCCAGGCGTGGAACCGGAGACCGCCATGTCCGTCCGAGACCGCAATCGAGACCCTCGCCCCTCCCCTCCCCGGCTTTCTCCCCTGCTCCTCCTACCTTTCGCGTACATCCTGGGCTGCGCCGGCTTCCACCCCGGGCCGGTTGGGGAGGCCGGCTTCGCGGCGACCGTCGACGGTTTCGCGGCCCGCCGGGTCCGCTTCCTGGAGCTCGCCGTCCGTCAGCTCCGCCATCCGGCCCCCGGCTACGGCCCCTCCGCCTCGCGCTACGCGCAGGGGACCCTCGCCGCGGCCGCCCTCGCCGTGCGCGGGGAGCCCACCGCGGGCGAGGCGGCGCACTGGGCCGAGGCGGCGCTCGACGGCTGTGCCGGCCGCTGGGAAAAGGTCGAGTGCGAAGCCGTGCTCCTCGCCTTCCAGCGGGTGGTGCTCGACGCCCCGGGTGCGGTGCCGTCCCCCCTCCTCGACCGGCTGCGCGAGGTGGCCTCCCGGTCGGCGCCGCCGCCTTCGTCGGAGGCCGTTCTGCACCCCTGGAGCTTTAAGGAGACCGAGAACCAGCGGGCGGTCACCCTGGCCCGCAGCCTGGTGGCCCAGGTGGTGGCCGGCACTCCGGAATCGTCGACGGCGCAGGCCTGGGGGGAGTACGCCCTGGCCTTCCTCGCCGCCCACGACCGGGACGGCTGGTACGAGCAGGAGAGCCCCGGCTATCTGGCGTTCTCCATCGCCGCTCTCCTCCAGCTCGCCGATCATGCCCCCCAGGCCGCGGTGCGGGACGGTGCCACCCGCCAGTTGAACGTGCTCTTCGCCGCCTGGGCGCAGGAACAGGTGGGCGGCTTCCCGGCCGGGGCGAAGAGCCGCACCTATGTGCACTGGGCGCTGGGCGAGCGCAACACCCCCTGGATGGCCTGGGCCTGGCTCCTCGGCGGCCTCGGGCGGCAGGAGCGCCTCTTCTTCCTGGACGCCCCGGAGCTCGCGGTCACCGCCTACCGCGTCCCCCTGCCCATCCGCCGGCTGCTCGCCAAGCGGCGGCGAGAGCCCCCCTACGAGATCCGCGTCCGCCGCTCGATCGACCTCTCCGGCCGCCGCGACCTGGACGCCGCCCGCTACAGCTATGCCACGCCGGACTACATCCTGGGGGCCGCCCAGTCGGTCGAGGGTCTCGCGCTCTCGGTCTCGGGCGGCCAGGAGATCCTGGCCACCCTCTTTGCCGAGGGGGCGGAGTTCGCCCCCCTCTACCTGTGGAGCCGGACCCGCAACCCCACCTCCTACCGCTGGCGGAGCTGGGCGGGGCAGGACTTCGCGGTGGGGGACCAAAACGTCGTCCTCGCCCGGCTGGGGGCGAATGGCGAGGCGACCGGCCACGCCTACCTGGCGCCCCCCTGGTCGCGGCCGGAACCGGTGGGGTCGGGGGAGGCGGTGGTGGCGCGCTACGGCGACACCTATGTCGCCCTGGTGGCGGCGGGGGGGTGGGAGGTGGCGACCGCCCCCCGGCGCTTCCCCGGCTATTACGCGGGCGACCCCGCCTTCCGCGACGCCTGGGTGGCGGTGCCGCTGGCCCAACCCTCCGACCTCGCCCTGGTGGTGGGGCGCCGGGCCGACGACGGCGATTTCGCGCGCTGGAAGGAGCGGGCGGCACGGCTCCATCTGACGGTGACGGGCGGAGCCGGCGGGGAATTGCGCTTCACCGCCAGCGACGGCCGGCGCCTGACCTTCGTGCCCGGGAAGCGGGCGACGGTCGACGGCGCTCCCCTCGACGCCGCGAGCTACCCCCGGCTCGCCGGCCCCTACCTGGCGAGCCGCGGGCCGGGGCGGTGGTCCTTCGTTTACGGCGGCGACCGGGTCGAGCTTTCGCGATCCCAGTAAGGAGGTTGACGTATGGACTGGAAGGCCGGTTGGCCGGTGCTCAAGGAGACCGTCAAGGAGTGGCAGGACGACAACGTCCTGGAGCTCGGGGCGGCCCTCGCCTACTACACCATTTTCTCGCTCGCGCCTCTGCTCTTCATCGCCATCGCCATCGCCGGCCTGGTCTACGGCCGCGACGCCGTTCAAGGTCGGCTGGTGACCGAAATCCAGGGGCTGATCGGCCGGCAGGGGGCGGAGGCGGTGCAGACCATGCTCGCCCACACCTGGCGACAGGGCAGCAGCGGCCTCGTCGCCGTCGTCGGCGCCGTCACCATTCTCTTCGGCGCCTCCGGGGTCTTCGGCCAGCTGCAGAGCTCGATCAACCGCATCTGGGACGTCGCCCCGCGGCCGGAGCGCGCCATCCTGGGCTATTTGAAGGCGCGCTTCCTCTCCTTCGGCATGGTGTTGGGGATCGGCTTCCTGCTCCTCGTTTCGCTGGTCGTCTCCGCCGCTCTGGCCGCCCTCTCCGCCTACGCGATCGGCCTGCTGCCGAGCCTCAAGGTGCTCTTCCAGGTGGCGGGCTCGGTCGTCTCCTTCGCCGTCGTCACCCTGCTCTTCGCCATGATTTTCCGTTTCCTGCCCGACGTGCGGATCTCCTGGGAGGACGTCTGGATCGGCTCGGCGGTCACCGCCCTTCTCTTCGAGGCCGGCAAGTTCCTGATCGGGCTCTACCTCGGGCGCAGCAGCGTGACCTCGGCCTACGGCGCCGCCGGATCGCTCGTCGTCATCCTGCTCTGGGTCTACTACTCGTCGCAGATCCTCTTCTTCGGCGCCGAGTTCACCCAGGTCTACGCCCGGCGCTACGGGCAGCGGATCCAGCCGAGCGCCCACGCCATCCGGGTGCAGAAGGTGACGGTGACCGACGAGAAGATTGCGGGAGACAAGAAAAAGGGGGCGCCGGAGCGCCCCCTTGAGGTCGTGGCCGGCCGCAGCCGACCGGCCGGGCGGGACTAGAAGTGGATGCGCAGGCCGAGCTGGGCCAGGCGCTGCTCACCCTGCAGCGGGTCGCCGGCGAAGGCCGACGGCTTGCCGAAATCGGGCGAGGTGACGTTGCCGTTGTACTTCACCGCGTTCTTGGCGTTGAACACGTTGAACACCTCGGCGATCACCTCGATGCCCATGTGGTTGGGGAGGGTGAACTCCTTGCCGATCCGGATGTCGAACTGCTCGAAGGAGCCGAAGCGCAGCGAGTTGACGTGGGAGACCCCGGGCGGCAGGTCGACGGCATAGCCGTCGCCGTTCAGGTCGACGCCGGCCTGCTCGGTGTAGGGCTGCGCCGAGTGGTAGCGGAAGACGCCGGAGAGGTTGAACCCCAGGGGGGCCCGGTAGGTGCCCGCCAGGGTGACGCGATGGCGCGCGTCGGTGTTCAACGGGCCGAAGCAGGCGCTGCACAGGGGATTCAACGGATTGACCGAGACGTCGCGGCGGGTGCCGCCGCCGAGGTCCGGCTGGTGGCCGGTGTCGGTCAGGCGGAACTCGTCGGTGCCGGCTAAGACGTTGCCGGTGGTCTCCGAGTAGGTGTAGAAGCCCTGCAGCTCGAAATTGGCCAGCCGGGCGTGGACGCCCAGGTTGAAGCCGTCGTACTTTGAGCTGCCGTTGCCGTACCAGATGCGGAAGTTGCCGAAGTCCGGGAAGCGCCGGTGGGTACCGGTCGAGTCGGTGACCAGGGGGTTGGCGCGGAAGCGGAACGGCACGTTGTCGGTGCGGATGTCGACCGCCTCCAGGTTGAAGCCGAGCCAGTTGTTGACCTCGAAGGAGTAGCCGAGCGAGGCCTGGTCCGAACGCGGGGTGGCGAGGGTCGGCGAGGCGACCTCGTTGGGCGGGGCGACTCCGGCGGGAACCTGGTTGGGCGGCAGCGGCTGTCCCGGATGGAAGAAGGTGCCGTCGGGGTTCTTGATGCCGGTGGGGTTGTTGTTGTTGTAGGCCACCCCGTAGGTCGACTGGATGGCGACCGATGGGAAGAGGATGGTGGCGTTGGTGTAGGGGAAGTCGTAGTACCGCCCCCAGCCGCCGCGCACCAGGTGCTTGCCGTCGCCTTTCAGGTCCCAGGTGAAGCCGGCGCGCGGGCCGATGTCCTTCTTGTCGTTCTTGAGCACCCCGCCCTTGCCGCCCTGGAAGTCGCGCAGGTAGGACTCGTTGTACGTCGTCTGGGTCGACAGCGTCTGCCAGATCGGGTTGTTGCGCTGGTCGATGTTGAAGCCGTCCCAGTAGTCGTAGCGCACGCCTAAGTTGACCGTGAAGTTGTTGGAGACGACCCAGTCGTCCTGGGCGTAGATGCTGTACTCCTTGATCGGCGTCGTGTAGCCGGCGAAACCGCCGAAGATCGTGATGTCGGTGACCGGCGAGTTGATCGAATTGGTGAGCAGCGTGTACTGGCCCGAGGTGCCGGTCGAGAAGTCACCGCCCAGAACCGGCTCGTTGATGAAGTTGATGCCCACCTTGAAGTCGTGCCGCTTGTCGCCCAGGGTCGTCGAGAAGCTGAAGTCGTCCTTGTACTGGTACTTGGTCTGGTCGGTCGTCTGCGGCGTGTTGACGTTCTGGCCGATGGTGACGCCGGCGGGGAAGAAGAGGGCCGGATCGTTCGAATCGGCGGTGATCGAGTTCTTGAACCGGGTGTACTGGAAGAGGGCCTCGTTCAGGGCCTCCGAGCCGAGCTGCACGTTGTGGCCGGCGAGGAGCGACTTGTAGTCGTTGGTGATCGTGCCCAGCGAGCTCGGATCGGCGAGCGGGCTGGCGCCGTACTTGTCGGCGTTCTTCTGGTAGCCGTAGCGCACCTGGAGGTACTGCTTGGAGGAGATGTCCCAGCTCACCTTGGCGGTGCCCAGCTCGTCGGTGAACGGGACGGGGACCGAGGTGCCGTCGTTGGTCAGGATGCCACCGGTGTTGATGGTGTAGGAGGTGTCGCGCTTGGTCCTTTCCCAGGTGGCGAAGAAGTGCGCCACGTCCTTGACGATCGGGCCGCCGAACGAGGCGCCGTACTGATCGCGCTTGAACGGCTGTTTGCCGATCCCGGCCTCGCGCTCGGTCTCGGTCTCCGAGTTCAAGCTCTTGTCGCGGCGGAAGCCGTAGGCGCTCCCCTCGAAGGTGTTGGTGCCGGTCTTGGTGACGACCGAGAGGATGCCGCCCGAGGAGCGGCCGTACTCGGCCTTGTACTGCATGGTCTGGATCTTGAACTCCTTGACGCTCTCCAGGTTGAAGTTCTGGAGGGCGCCGCCGATCGTGTCGTCGGTGTTGTCACCGCCGTCGATCAGGTAGTTGACGTTCCGGCCCGTGCCGCCGTTCAGCTGCACGACCTGCTGGCCGGGCTTGGTGGGGTCGCCGTTGACCCCCAGGCTGGTGCCCGGGGCGAGGGTCGCCAGGTTGGCGAACTGGCGGCCGTTCAAGGGCAGGTTCTCGAGCTCGTTCTGGGAGACCACGGTGCCGATCGCCGGCGAGTTGGAGACCAGCGGCGCCTCGTCGACGACGGTGATCGATTCCTCGACCTTGGTCGGGTTCATGGTGATCTCGAGCTTGCGCTCGGTGGCGACGGTCAGCTTCACCGCTTCGACGTTCACCGTGGCGAAGCCGGCGAGCTCGGCGCTGATCTTGTAGGTGCCGACCGGCAGCGAGGGCAGGCGGAAGGCGCCGTCCGAGGCGGTCACGGTCGTGCGGTTGAAGCCGGTGTCCTTCTCGGTGGCGTTGATGGTGACGCCGGGGAGGGCCTCCGCCTTGCTGTCGACGACGCGGCCGACCAGGGAGGAGCCGGTCGCGGACTGGGCGCTCACCACCGCGGGAAGGGCGGCGAGGCCGAGCGCGACCAGCAGGGCTATCGCCGGCAGTGCCGCTAGGAAGCGGGCGGGCCTATTCGCGGGTCTTCTCATCAGCTTCATACGGGCAATCTCCTTATCGTTGATCCTCGATGGAATAGAAAAGAAAACTGAAAAATCGAGCGCGCGAAGCTGGGCTGCGGTTCCGGGTGGCGATCACCTCCTCTCTGCCGGGGCAAGGCCCGCTTCGCGACGGGAAAGGCGGGCGAGCAGCTGTTCTGCGGCGCGGCGCTGGGACTGGTACTGCGGGTCCCTTCCGGCCGCGGCCAGGAATTCACGATAGCCGGCGATGGCGGCAGGCTTGTCCCCCGCCATCTCGTAAGCGATGGCCCGGTTGAGCCGTACCTCGTGGTCGGCGGGGGCCAGGGCCAGGGCGCGGTCGAAGCAGGCCAGGGCCTCGGCCGGCCGGTTGCGCTCGACCGCCAGGGTCCCCAGGCCGTTCCACGCCTCGGCGTAGCGGGGGGCGAGGGTGGTCGCCCGCCGGTAGGCCGCGTCGGCGGCGTCGAGCCGGCCGGTGCCGCGCCGGAGGTTCCCCAGGTTGTTGTAGGCCCGGGCATCGCCGGGGTCGAGGGCGATCGCCTGCTCGATCTCGCGCTGGGCCTCTGCGGTGCGGCCCTGGGCGAGGAGGGCGAGGCCCAGCGAGTTGTGGGTCTCGGGACGGCTGGCGTCGAGCGCCAGGGAGCGGGCGAGGGCCTTTTCGGCCGCCGGCGCCTGGCCGGCCTCGGAGAGGGTGACCCCCAGGTTGTACCAGGCCTCGGAGTCGCCCGGGGCGCTCTCCGCCGCCCGCCGGTAGAGCTCGATCGCCGGCCCGAGGTCGCCGCGTTCGCGATAGCCCTGGGCGAGCTTGCCGCGGAAGACCGGGTTGCCGGGATCGGCGAGGACGAGCTCGGCGAGGATCGGCAGGGCGGCGTCCCTCCGGCCGGCGCGGAGGTCGGTGTTGGCCGCCTCGTAGCGCCGGAAGAGGGCCACCCGGTCCTTGGGATCGGCGGTATCGGCGCCGGCAGTCGGCGGGAGAGCGGAATGGGCCGCCGCGGCGGCGGGGGTCGATCCGGCGGCATAGCCCAGGCTCTCCAGGCGGGCGCGGGTCTCGGCATCGATTCCCGCGGCGGGGCTCGCCGTCGGCCGGGCGGAGCGGGCGAGAGTGGCGAGGCGGCCGGCGAAGCCCTGGGCTTCGCCGGCGATCTCGGGGTGCTTCCCCGGCGCCGCCAGGTTCTCGGCCAGGTTCTCGGCTTCCTTGGGATCGCGCTCCAGGTCGTAGAGCTCGGGCCGCGGCGCCGCGATGTACTTGCGGCCACGGCGGCGGAGAGCGGCCAGGGGGCTCCAGCCGAAGAGGGCGGGATAGCGGGTCTCGGCGTAGAGATCGGCCGCCGGCGGCTCCACCCCGCGCGCGAGGGCGGCCGAGAGGTCGCGGCCGTCGAGGCCGGCTCCTGGTTGCGAATCGAGGGGAGCGAGCGGCTGGCCGAGGAGGCCGGCCAGGGTGGGGGCCAGATCGACCAGGGAGACCGGGGTGGTCACCACCCTCCCCGCCGTGAGGCCCGGACCGCGCAGGAGGAGCGGCACGTGGAGGGTCGGCTCGTAGAGGAGGAGCCCGTGGGTCAGCTCGCCGTGCTCGCCCAGGGCCTCGCCATGGTCGGCGGCCACCGCCACCACCGTACGGTCGGCCCAGTGCCGGCGGTCGAGCTCGGCCAGGAGGCGGCCCAGCTGGGCGTCGGCGAAGGCGATCTCGCCATCGTAGGGCTTGCCGGGGTGGCGCTCGCGGTAGGGGGCCGGCGGGTCGTAGGGGGCGTGGGCGTCGTAGAGGTGGACCCAGAGGAAGAACGGCCGGGGAGCGCCGGCAGGGGCGGCGGGGCCGGCGGCCTTCTGGGCCAGCCAGGCAAGGGCGCGGTCGACCACCCGGTCGCCCCGGCGCTCGGCGTCCTGGGCCCGGCCGCCGGCGGCGTCGCGCTCCATCTCGTCGTCGTAGGTGGCGAAGCCCCGGGCGAGACCGAAGCGGTGGTCGAGCACGAAGGAGCCGACGAAGGCGCCGGTCCGGTAGCCGGCCGCGGTCAGGCGGGTCGCCAGGGTGGGGCGGTCTGCCGGGAAGCTGCCGGCGCCGTTGTTGTGCAGCCCGTGGTGGAGCGGCAGGAGACCGGAGAGCAGGCTCGAATGGGCGGGCAGGGTGAGCGGCACGGGGGAGGAGGCGGCAACGAAGCGCACTCCCTGGCGTGCCAGGGCGTCGAGCGACGGGGTCTCGGCCGCGGTATCGCCGTAGGCGCCCAGGTGGTCGGCCCGCACCGTGTCCAGGGTGACGAGCAGGAGGTTCGCCGGGGTGCCCCCCGCGCCGCCGACGCCGCCGGTCGTGCCCGCCTTGTCCCCGCGGTCACCCCGGCAGGCGCCGGCGGCGAGCGCGACGAGCAGGAGCAAGGCGAGGAGGGGGGATAGGCGTGGCACGGGGATGATTCCTTTGCGGGCCCTGCAGGAGACGCTGCCGTCCGCTCATGTGTCGTTCCTACTCCATGTGGTGCTCGCAACCCCGCTCCGCGGGCTGCGTAAAGAAGAGCAGGGGGCGCGGAGCTGCGCAGTTGACGGCGGTCGTCCAGCCTCTTGTGCCGGGAAGAATAGCGAAAAGACCCTCTCTCGGGAAGCCTGGCACCCTCTGGTACGATGAGACTCTAGAGACCCGCCTCCGAAGGAGGGACGGTTATGACCGATGGATTCGAGGCAGCAAAGGCCCAACGCAACGCCCTGGAGCGGCTGGGCGCCAGCATTCCCGGCTACCGGGGTTTCCAGGACCGCGAGCTGCGCCGCGACGTGGATCGCCTGCAGCGCGAGCATCTGGCGACGGAGCTCACCCGCTTCAAAGGGGCTCTCCGCGACCGCGCGCGGCCCTATACCGAAGGCGGCCACCTGGGGTCGCTCGGCGGCTTCGACCGGCTCGACCGCGAGCTCGACGGCCTGTCGCAGGCGATCCGGTTCAGCGATTATGGGGCGACCGGCCTTTTCGACGCGGTCAAAGTCAGGGAGCCCGAGCTCGCCCAGCTCTACGCCTTCGACCTCTCGGTGCTCGACGACCTGAAGGAGATCGAGGCCGCCATCGGCGCCCTCCCGGCCCCGGGCGGCGACGACCCGGCGGCGGGGCTCGAAGCGCTGCGCGGCCGGGTGCGGGCGCTCGCCGACAAGTGGAAGGGGCGGGCGCAGGTGATCGGCAACGTGGTCCAGACCGGGCGGGCCTGAGCGCCCATCCTCAAGGAGACATGCGATGGACGTCATTCAATATCACGACCCCTCGGGCCATACGATCGTGGCGCGCTGGCCGCCCGACGGCACGGCCGCCATCCGTCTGGGCAGCCAGCTCATCGTCGAGGAGAGCCAGCAGGCGGTCTTCTTCCGCGACGGCAAGGCCCTGGACACCTTCGGCCCCGGCCGCCACACCCTGGCGACCCAGAACATCCCGGTCGTCGCCAGCCTCTTCGGCATCCCGTTCGGCGGCACCTCCCCCTTCCAGGCGGCGGTCCTCTTCGTCTCGACCAAGACCTTCCTCGACTTGAAGTGGGGGACCAAGGAGCCGGTCGTCTACCGCGACAAAGAGATCGCCATGGTCCGCCTGCGCGCCTTCGGCAAGTTCGCCGTGCGCGTCGTCAACGCCCAGCAGTTCGTCAACTCCGTCGTCGGCACGGTCGGCGCCTACTCGACGGAGAGCGTCGAGTCCTACTTCCGGGACGTCATCGTCGCCCGCCTGACCGACCTCCTGGGCGAGAACCTGCAGACGATCTTCGACCTCGCCAAGGTCTACGACGAGCTCGCCCTCGGCCTGAAGGCCCGGGTGGCGGACGACTTCTCGAAGTACGGCATCGATCTCGTCGACCTGATTCTCGGGGCCATCACCCCGCCCGAGGAAGTGCAGAAGATGATCGACGAGAGAAGCGGCATGGGAGTCCTGGGCGATTTGAACGCCTACATGAAGTTCAAGACCGCCCAGGCGATCGGCGACGCCGCCCAGCAGTCCGGCGGCGCGGCGGGCACCGGGGTGGGTCTGGGCGCCGGGGTGGGCATGGGGATGATGCTCCCCCAGATGATGCGCGACGCCATGCAGAGCGGCGCGGCCCCGGCGGCAGCGCCTGCGGCGGCCGCCCCCGCCGCGGAAGGCGGCGCGGCCGCCGCTCCGGCCTTCTGCTCCAACTGCGGCCAGAAGCTCCCGCCCGGGAGCCGTTTCTGCCCCAGTTGCGGCAACAAGGTGGGGTGAAACGGGGAGAGCGAGGTAACGGCGGACGGACACGGACGAACAGAGACGAACACGCGCCAGGGCGCGGCGCTGTCCGTGTTCGTCCGTGGAGCGTCCGTGTTCGTCCGTGTTCCCCCCGTCCGTGCTCCCCACAACTTCCGGGTACAATAGGCCGAGCTCAGCGGAGGTGTGGTCTTGACCTTGCGGGAACCCGGCACCGTCCTCGACGGGAAGTATGAGATCGTCCGGCGCCTGGGGAGCGGCGGGATGGGCGAGGTGCACCTCGTGCGCCATCTCCACCTCCAGGAGCTCCGGGTGGTCAAGATCCTGCGCCAGGACCTGGCCTCCGACCCCTCCGCCCAGGCCCGCTTCCTGCGCGAGGCGCGCCTCGCCACCCAGATCAAGCACCCCAACGTCGCCATCCTCTACGACTTCGCGCACCTCCCCGACAGCAGCTTCTACATGGTCTGGGAGTACATCGAGGGGCAGGACGTGGGGGACCGCATCCGGAAGAACGGTCCCTTCCCCGTGCCGGTCGCCATCCAGCTCGGCATCCAGGCCCTGCGCGGCCTGGAGGCGATCCACCAGACCGGGGTGATCCATCGCGACCTCTCCCCCGACAACCTGATGATCACCGAGGACCGCCGCGGGCAGTACCGGATGAAGATCATCGACCTCGGGCTGGCCAAGAACCTGGGCGCGGCGCCGGAGCCCAACCCCAACCTGGAGATCACCCAGGTCGGCATGTTCATGGGCAAGCTCCAGTACTGCTCGCCCGAGCAGGCGGGGACGATCTCCGGCGAGACCCTGGACCGCCGGAGCGACCTCTACTCCTTCGCCCTGGTCCTCTACGAGATGCTGGTGGGCCTGCCCCCCTTCGATTCCGAGAATCCGCACGGCTTCGTCTTCAAGCGGCTCTCCGAGGACCCCCTGCCGCTGGTCGGGAGAAACCCCCGGATCGAGGTCCCGACCGGGCTCGACCAAGTCGTCCGCCGTGCCCTGGAGCGCGACCGCGAGAAGCGCTACCCCGACGCGGTGAGCTTTATCCACGCCCTGGACAAGGTGGGCAAGGAGCTGGATCGGATCGAGACCCAGGAGATCCAGATCACCCCCCAGGTGGCCGCCGCGGCCTCGGTGGCGCCGCGGCCTCTGGCGCCGCGCCAGCGCAGCTCCTCCGAGCTCTCGGCGGACGAGCGGCGGGAGCTCCTGGCGCAGATCGAGCGCGCCGGCAAGAAGACCCAGGAGAGCACCCAGATCCTGAGCAAGGCCGAGGTGGCCCTGGCCGCCGGGCGGCTCGACGAGGCCAGGGCGGTCCTGCGCCAGGTCGAGGCGGTCCACCCGCGCGCCCAGGGGCTGGAGCAGCTCAAGGCGCGAGTCCAGGAGGCCGAGCAGCTCGCGCAGGGGCAGCGGACGGCCGAGACCGAGCAGGTCCTCGCCGGCTACCTGGAGAAGCGCCAGCTCGCCCTCTCGCGGCTCGCCCTGGAGACCCTCCTGGAGCTCCAGCCCGGCCACCCCCGGCGGGCGGAGTATGAGGCCGCGATCGCCCAGCTGGCCCGCGACCTGGAGCAGGAGAAGCGGGCCGAGAAGGGGCTGGCGGCCGGGCGCGGGGCACTGGCCGCGGGCGATCTCCGGGCCGCCCGCAGGGAGCTGGCGGAGCTGCTCAAGATCGAGCCTTCCGGCCCGCGCGCCGCCGCCCTCCGCACCGCCATCGAGGCCGCCGATCGCGGCCAGAAGCAGGGAGTCGAGCTCGACGAGCACCGCAAACGGCTGGAGGATCTCCTGGCCTCCCGCCGGGTGGCCGAGGCCGAGGTCGAGTACCAGCAGCTCTCCGCCCTGGAGGTCACCAAGGTCACCCTCGACAGCTATCGCAACCGCCTGGACGAGGTCCGTTCGCAGAGCCTGGAGCGGGAGCGGGTCACCGAGTTCGAACGCCGCTACCGCGTCCTCCTCGACCACCAGGACTGGTTCGGGGCGCGCGAGGTGGCGCTGGAGTTCGAGGCGACGATCCCCGGCCACCCCCGGGCCGCCGCCATGTTCGGCGAGATCGACCGCCTGGAGAGCGTCTACCGCCATCAGGAGTCGATCGAGCAGGGGGTGCGGCAGATCGAGGCCTCGATCGCTCAAGGGAACGCCGACCAGGCCGAGCTGGCGCTGAAGATCCTTTTGCAGATGGACCCCGAGAACCGCCACCGGCGCCGCCTGGAGAGGCTGATCAAGGGGTTGAAGAAGGGGTGACAGGGGGGCTGCGATACACTTTCGCCCCATGATCGCCGAGGACCCCAAGCCCCTCCCCTCTCCGCCTGTCCCCGCCCCCGCTCGCGAGCGGCTCCTCCGCTACGCCTTGATGAAGCTCGCGCGAGATTTCGACTCGCGCTTCGAGTCGCTCCTTTTGACCGGCCGCATCTCCAAGTGGTACAGCGAGGTGGGCCACGAGGCGACGACGGTGCCGGCGGGGCTGGCCCTGGGTCCCGGCGACGCTCTCTGCACCCTGCACAGAGACCTCGGGGCGATCCTCGCCGTCTACCTGGACCCGGCGCGCGCCTTTCCGGCCCTCGGATTCGGCGGTATCGGCGGCATGGACGACCGCCGGCCGGACCCGGTCGCGATTCTCAACCGGCTCGCCTGCCAGCTCCTCGGCAAGGGTCCCGGCTTCTCCCAGGGGGTCGAGCGCTCCTTCCACTATGGCTACCTGGCGCCCGAGGAGGGCATCCTCCACCTCGGGATGATCAGTCACCTGGGCTCGATGATCCCGGTGGCGGCGGGTTGCGCCTTCGCCTTCCAGCAGGAGGGGAGCGACCGGATCGCCATCAACTTCATCGGCGAGGGGGGCACCTCGACCGGCGACTTCCACGAGGGCCTCAACATGGCCGCCGTCTGGAAGCTGCCGCTCATCCTGGTGGTCGAGAACAACCGCTACGCCTTCTCGACCCCGGCCCGCCTGCAATACGCGACGGAGCGCCTCTCGGACCGCGGCATCGGCTACGGCATTGCCGCCGAGACGGTCGACGGCAACGACCCCGACGCCATGGCCCAGGCTTTCGGCCGCGCCGTGGCCCGCGCCCGGGCCGGGCACGGCCCGACGCTCTTGGAGGCCATGCTCGGCCGGATGCGCGGCCATGCCGAGGGGGACGATTCCCTGAAGGTCGTCCCGCCCGACGAGCTCGCCGCCTACCGCGCCGCCGATCCGCTCCCCGCCTACCGCCGGCAGCTCGAAATCGAGGGCGTCCTCGACGCCGAGACCGCCGGCCCGCTCGACGCCCGCATCCACGAGCTGGTCGAGACCGCGATCGACCAGGCGATCGCCGCTCCCGCCCCCGAAGCCGCAATCGCCCTGCGGCCGGTTTTCGCCCCGATCCCCGCGGTCCCCGCCGCGCTTCCGGCGCCGCCCGACCCGGCCGGCAAGGAGACGACCTACGTCGACGCGGTGAACCAGGCCCTGGCCGAGGAGCTGGAACGCGATCCGAACCTCGTCGTCATGGGGCAGGACATCGGCGTTTTCGAGGGGGCCTTCCGCACCACCCGGGGCTTGAAGGAGCGGTGGCCGAGGCGGGTGCTCGACACCCCGATCGCCGAGAGCGGCACGATCGGCATCGCCATCGGCGCCGCCGTCCTCGGCCACCCGACGGTGGTCGAGATGCAGTTCGGCGACTTCATCTCCTGTGGTTTCAACCAGTTGGTGAACGTGGCGGCGAAGCTCTACTACCGCTGGCAGGTCCCCTGCCCGATCGTCGTCCGCCTCCCCTCGGGCGGCGGGGTGGGTGCCGGCCCCTTCCATTCACAGAACCCCGAGGGCTGGTTCGCGCACACCGCGGGGCTCAAGGTGGTCTGCCCGGCGACCGCGATCGACGCCAAGGCGCTCCTGAAGGCGGCGATCCGCGATCCCAACCCGGTCCTCTTCTTCGAGCACAAGTACCTCTACCGGCGGATCAAAGAAGTCCTCCCGGCGGGCGACGTGGTGGGCACCCTGGGCGAGGCGCGGGTCGTGCGCCAGGGCCGGCACCTCACCCTGGTCGGCTACGGCGCCACCACCTGGACCTGCCTCGAAGCCGCCGAGGATCTCGCCAAGGAGGGGATCGAGGCCGAGGTGATCGATTTGAGGACGCTCGTCCCCTACGACGAGGAGACCGTCCTCGCCTCGGTCAAGAAGACTTCGCGGGCGCTGGTCGTCTACGAGGCCCAGCTGACTTTAGGCTTCGGAGCCGAGGTCGCCGCCCGTCTGGCCGACGCGGCGTTTCCCTGGCTCGATGCGCCCGTGCGGCGGGTGGCCTATCCGGATCGGCCGGTGCCGTTCGCCAAGAACCTGGAGAAGGTGCTGCTGCCGGACAAGGAGAAGGTGCTGGCGGCGGCGCGGGGGGTGGTAGGGTACTGAAGGGGCCGATGCCGAAACGTAAAGCTTCGATCTCGGGCGGTCGTTCCTACGAAGAGATTGGCGAATACTGGGATACTCACGACGCTGGCGACATTGTGACTGGACTGAGAGCGGCGATGGCACATCACATTTTCTTGAGCCATGACCATAGAGATGATGGCGTGGCGAAGACTCTCGCCGATTTGATAGGCCGGCTTTCGCTTCGGCAACTTGAAGTTTGGTTTTCCTCCGACAGGTCACCTAGAGGTGGTATAACAGCAGGTGATGCCTGGCTCGATCAAATCCAATCTCAGCTTAAAGCGAGCAAGGCCATTATTGCGTTGCTGACAGCCCGTAGCCTGGAACGGCCCTGGCTTCTTTTTGAGAGTGGATTCGGCGCTGGCCTCGGATGCGCAGTTATACCTGTATGCATAGGTCTGTCCCCTTCATTTGATGTTCCCTCCCCATTCGCGACCTACCAAGCATTTCACTTAACAGACTTAGCTTCGCTTGAGGATTTTGCGGTAAAGCTCCTCTCGCGCTACGACATTCCCTTTGATGAAGATATGATGAGGCCTGTATTAGGCAAGGCCGTGTCGGCATTCACTACCAGCACAGTCCACTCTGGGGGCGGCAAAGAGAAAAAGAGAGAGCTGTCGAGTTACGAGCTGTTGGAGGTTACGAAAAATCATTTGGACCGAAGAATTGGTGAACTCCTCAGCGCCTGGGGTCGACAAGCTTCACCCGAAATAATGAGTGAGCCCAAAGAACGCGTGGCGCTCTACGGAGTGCCGATTTTCCTGGGCTTCAAAGACCTGAACGTCGAGCAATATATAACGATAGATAGCGACTCTACAGTTCAAGACATCTTGGACAGGATCTACTATATGTTGGAAACTCGAGTGAAGCCATTCACGTATCTTCAGACTTGGATACTGCGTGAGAGGCATAGTGGCTTGCGTCTAGTGGTAAGGGAAGTTGCTCATCTGATCCCGGCGTCATCCATTTTCCGGCCCGGTACGTACTGGGAGGCTTCTGCACTTTCTAGGCCTCATAAAATCACAGATAGCGGAGATCCGTTTAAATGGTATAGGAAGCCTCTGTTCGAAGAGGCTGAGTAGCGCCGCCCCGATGCTGCGCTGGTATTTGAGGATGTTTTGCTCTCACGATGCGCGACCTGCACTCCGAGCGCGAGGAGCGTTTCGTTACAATTGGAAACGATCCTTAGGGCCGGCTCTGGGTTGTTGTCTATACCTGGCGCGGAGAGCGGATTCGCCTCATCTCGGAATGCCACCAGCCGTACCGGCGATGTCCGCCGAGCAGGGTGGTGGTGACCGCGTGCATGCCGGCGATGACCGCCAAGCAGGCTGGCGATGACTGTGCCGGTTAGGGCGCTGCGAACCCAGCCTCTTTGAGTAGGTCACCGTCGAAGGTCATCACTGCCTCGCAACCGCCCTCCCGAGCCCATTCGCGGATCAGGTAGTCGGCGAAGTCGCCGCGCCCTGCTTCGTAGGCGGCGAGAGCTCGGGCCAGGCGCTCGCTGGAGGGGAAGGCCAGGTGGCGGGCGCGCAGCAGCTGGCCCAGGATGGCACCGATCTCCGTACGGCCGACTCGATAGCTGGTTCCCAAGACCCAGACGACTTCGCAGACGACCACGTCGGAGACGAAGCAGGGCTCGTCGGCGTCGATGGCCTTCTGGAGCAGGGCCTTGGCTCGACGGCCCTGGGCGGGGTCGTCCTCGACCAGGAACCGGACCAGGACGTTGGTGTCGAGCGCGATCACACCCGGGTTTTCCGGGTCGCGGATCGCCGGATCGCTTCATCCATGTCGTCCAGGCTTACCCCCTGGACCCGCGGTTTGACGACGCCGAAGAGCGACATCAGGTCGACGGTCTCGGGGCGCATCTCGACCACTCCATCCTCGCGGACGAGGAAGGAAACGCGATGGCCCGTCTCCAGGGAGAGCGCGTCGCGTACTTCCTTCGGAATGGTGATCTGGCCTTTGCTGGTAATGGTGGCGGCGGACATCCTTACTCCTCTGCTGAATCCTTACTGAAGCGTAAGGCACTTTATCGATCCGGTCAAGAGACAGCCGCTCCCGGAAGTGCTATCCTCCCGCCCACCTAGTTTCGAACAATCGTAAGCATACGTTGGCCTGCTCGGAGGGAGTGCGATGAGATTGAGGCCCGGCTGGAAAGCCGTGGGGATTCTGCTGTTTGCGGTGGCCGCGGTGGCCGCGCCGCAGGCGAAGGCGCCTGCGCCGTCGCCCCAGGTCCCCTCGCCGGATGGGCTACCGTCGGAATGCTCCGGTCTCCCCCTGCCGAGCTCGATGGCGTTCGCCAAATCGGCGTACGAGCTGCGCCTCGGCCGCTTCCTGCGGGCCGGGTGCTACAAGCTGCTGCAGTGGCAACACGACGCCCAGCTGCGCGCCACCGGCCCCACCAGCGCCGCCCTGGATGCGAGCCAAGACCCCCATCTGCCCACCTGGATCACCACCAACCTGGGCACCCACGGCACCGTCGTCATCTACTACTCGCCGGACGTCTACCGCTGGCTGTGCGAGGGGGACGCGGCGCACGAGCGGCGATTCGTCAACCCGTGCAAAGCGACGTGCACGAACTGCCGGCTGGACGCGCAGGACCTCGCCCGCCAGCCCCGCGCCCCGATCGCCGACGGCTCGATGATCGTCAAGCTGATGTACGGCAACACCACGGCCGAGCACCTGGAGAATCCCAAGATCCCCGACGAGGGACCGAGCTTCATCGCCCTCATGGTCAAGGACGCCAGGGAGACCCGGGACGGCTGGTTCTGGGGTTCGTGGAGCCCGACGCTTCCCGAGGCCTCGCAGCTCGACTGGCCACCGCCGGCGAACCTGCCCTACCCCTGGATGGGCTCCGGCTACTACTGCGTCAACTGCCACGCCTCGGCCCGGGACGAATCCACCTTCTCCCACTTGAACAACGTCCTGGGTGATCCCGACACCTTCCTCAAGTACTACTTCCAGGACCAGCCACCGATCGCCGGCGAGCCCAAGCTGACGGCGCTCCAGACCCTCTCCGCCCACGAGCGGTTCGAGCCGCTGGAGGAGCTGCAGTTACGGTTCCAGGCCGCCGGCCCGATCTGGAACAGGATTCCCTGGCCGAACCCGCAGGTGCAGCGCGTCAGCCAGCCGTTCCCCACGTATTCCGCGGATTTCATGAAGACCTTCGGCTCGCAGGTCCTCCAGGCGCCGAACGAGCAGCAGATCACCGGCCTCTATTTTCCGCCGGAGGTCTACGACCACGTCGCCCCCAAGCCGGACGGCACCCCGCTCTTCCTCACCTCCGACCAGTGCGTGGGTTGCCACGCCGCCGGGGGGACCGGCCTGCACTTCGACATGACGGTGCAGCAGCCGCACCAGCCGCCCTACAGCCACCTGATCAATATCGCCATGTACGGCGAATGGCGCAGCTCCCCCATGGGGCTCGCCGGGCGCGATCCGATCTTCTATGCGCAGCTGGAGACCGAACAGAAGGTCCATCCCGCACTCGCCCAGCTGGCGCCGGACGTCTGCCTGCATTGCCACGGCGTCATGGGGCAGCGGCAGTTCTGCCTCGATCAGTTCCCCGGTAACCCCAAGGCCAACGAGTACTGCGACAACAGCAACCTCCTCGGCTTGAACGACCGGTCGCAGCCGATCGTCAAGCGTCCCCTGTTCTCCCGCCAGCAGGTGAAGGCCATTCCGTACCAGGCGGTGACGCCGCCGCAGCAGAAGAATTCGGTCTACGGCGGCCTCGCCCGGGACGGTGTTTCCTGCGCCACCTGCCACCACATCGACGTCAGCGACCCGATCGGCAACACCTTCACCGGCGACTTCAAGCTCGGTCAGGCGGCCGAGGTCCAGGGTCCCTTCGACCAGCCGCAGCAGGTGCCGATGAACCATGCCCTGGGTCAGAAGCCGGTTTTCTACGCTTCGCAGAGCTCGTCCAAGGTCTGCGGCAGCTGTCACACCGTGGTGCTGCCGGTTTTCAACGGCGACAAGCCCTATATCGCGAAAATCGGCCAGAAGCCCCAGATCATCCTCGAGCAGGGGACCTATCCCGAGTGGGTGTTCAGCGACTACCGGGACGACGGCCCCACTCCGCGGTCGTGCCAGAACTGCCACATGGGGACCACCTACCCGGGGATCGACGGGGATCTGAAGACCAAGATCGCCTCGATTCAGGAGGCGAGCAACATGCCGCAGACGGAGGGCCGCCTGGCGCAGTCGGACATCGATCTTGCGCCCCGCGCGCCCTTCGCGCGCCACACCCTGGTGGGCCTGAACGTCTTCTTCAACCAGTTCGCCCAGCAGTTCCCGGACGTCCTGGGCCTCCGCATCCAGGACCCCATGCTGACTTCGCGGGGGGTGGAGCCGCTCGCCACCACCTACGACTCGATGATCCAGCAGGCGGACAACGCCACGGCCACGGTGGCGATCACCCGCTTCGACGCCGGGCGCGACCAGCTGGCCGCCACGGTCCGGGTGGAGAACAAGGCCGGGCACAAATTCCCCTCGGGAGTCAGCTTCCGCCGCGCCTTCCTGACCTTCGAGGTGCTCGACGCGTCGGGCCAGCCGCTCTGGGTCTCGGGACGCACCAACTCGACCGGCGTCCTGGTCGACGGCGGCGGTCGTCCGATCGCCGGCGAATTCATGTGGCAGAACGACTGCAAGCCGGGGAAGGACGCGCCGCTCTTCCAACCCCACTACAAGACGATCACCCGCCAGGACCAGGTGCAGATCTTCCAGGAGCTGGTGCGCGATCCCCAGGGCCGGCTGACGACGAGCTTCCTGTCGCTCGCCAAGGTGGTGAAGGACAACCGGCTGCTCCCCAAGGGCTGGACCCCGGACCTGCGGCTGGCCGAGGCAGAGGGGCTGGGCAGCGCCAAGTACTCGGCCGAGGACCTCGTGGAGCACGTCCTTCCCGAGCTGCCGGACGGCCGGGGCGGCCAGGTGAACGACCCCTGGTACCAGCCGCGCTCCAAGAACGGGTTGGGCGGCGGAGGCGACGAGGTGACCTACGAGATCCCCACCGCGGACCTCCGCGGCCAGGCGGCGAGCCTGCGGGCGACCCTCTACTATCAAACGATTCCGCCGTTCTATCTCCAGGATCGCTTCTGCACCACGCCCCAGGGGCCGGACACCTCCCGCCTCTTCTTCGTCGCCGGTCACACGAACCTCCAGGGCACCCGCGCCGAGGACTGGAAGCTCCAGGTGGTCTCGTCGGGGCAGGTGGCGCTACGGAAGGCGGCGGCAGGGGGACGCTGACTCCCTCCGGGCGCTTCCGAAACTCCTCCGGGCGCTTCCCGACCGTCTCCGGGAGGTTCCGGATTCCCTCCGGCCGCTTCCGGACGGTCTCCGGGAGGTCCCGAAA
>DASQPA010000202.1:0-68329 GCA_035644215.1 Thermoanaerobaculia bacterium | reverse complement strand
TGGTGAGCGCGCCTCTCGTCATCAGGAGCTGCTTGCCGATCTCGACGATCTCGATCAGCTTGGTGGGGTTCGAGTCGAGGTCGACCATGTTGCCCGCCTCTTTCGCCGCCATGGTGCCGGTGTTCATGGCGACCCCCACGTCGGCCTGGGCGAGGGCCGGCGCGTCGTTGGTGCCGTCGCCGGTCATCGCGACGAGCTTGCCCTGGGCCTGCTCGCGGCGGATCAGGTCCATCTTGTCCTGCGGCTTCGCCTGGGCGAGGAACTCGTCGACCCCGGCCTCGCGCGCAATGGCGGTCGCGGTCAGCGGGTTGTCGCCGGTGATCATCACCGTCTTGATCCCCATCCGCCGCAGCTGGTCGAAGCGCTCGCGCATGCCGCCCTTGACGATGTCTTTCAAATGGATGACGCCGAGCGGCCGGCGTCCCTTGGCGACGACCAGGGGCGTGCCGCCCGAGACCGCCACCCGGCTCACCTGCTCGTCGAGCTCCGGCGGCACGGCACCACCCTGCTCGCGCACCCAGGTGGCGACGGCGTCGGCGGCTCCCTTGCGGATCGAGTAGCCGAAGATGTCGACTCCCGACATCCGGGTGTGAGCGGAGAAGGCGATGAAGGTCGCCTCGCCTTCCTGGAGCTCGCGGCCGCGCAGGCCGTAGCGGTCCTTGGCGAGGATGACGATCGAGCGCCCCTCGGGGGTCTCGTCGGAGAGGCTCGCCATCTGGGCGGCGTCGGCGAGCTCCTTTTCGGTGACGTCCCCCAGGGGGATGAATTCGACCGCCTGGCGATTGCCCAGGGTGATGGTACCGGTCTTGTCGAGGAGCAGGGTGTTGACGTCGCCCGCCGCCTCGACCGAGCGCCCCGACATGGCGAGCACGTTGTGCTGGATCAGGCGGTCCATGCCGGCGATGCCGATCGCCGAGAGCAGGCCGCCGATGGTCGTCGGGATGAGGCAGACGAGAAGGGCGACGAGCACGGTGACCGTGGGGGGCGCGGCCGCGGCAAAGCCTCCCGCGGCTTTCGCCGCGCCGACGCTGTAGAGGGCGTAGGGGAGGAGGGTGACGACGGCAAGGAGAAAGATGATCGTCAGGCCGGCGAGGAGGATGTTGAGCGCGATTTCGTTCGGCGTCTTCTGCCGCTCGGCTCCTTCGACGAGAGCGATCATGCGGTCGAGAAAGGTTTCTCCGGGGTTCGAGGTGATGCGCACCTTGATCCAATCCGAGAGCACGCGGGTGCCGCCGGTGACCGCCGAGCGGTCGCCGCCGGACTCGCGGATCACCGGGGCGCTCTCGCCGGTGATCGCCGCCTCGTCGACCGAGGCGACTCCGAGGACCACCTCGCCGTCGCCGGGAATCACTTCGCCGGGCCGCACCAGCACCAGGTCCCCTTTCTTGAGCTGCGGCGCCGGCACCGGCTCGGTGCGAACGGTATCGACGTCGGTCGAATCTTTGACGATGCGGTTGCCCACCGTTTCGGTCTTGGCCTTGCGCAGGGTGTCGGCCTGGGCCTTGCCGCGGCCCTCGGCCATGGCCTCGGCGAAGTTGGCGAAGAGCACGGTGAACCAGAGCCAGAGCGTCACCTGGATGGTGAAGCCCAGGTCGGCGTGGCCACCGCGGAAAAGATCGCGGACGATCAGCAGCGTCGTGAGGGCGCTCCCCACCTCGACGACGAACATCACCGGGTTTTTCGCCACCAGGCGTGGATCGAGCTTGACGAACGCGTCGCGCACCGCCCGCCTGACGAGGGGCGGATCGAAGATCGGACGTTTCTTGAGTCTCTCGGACATGGTGTCTCCCTAGAACAGCGTCCCGGCCTTCATCAGGAAGTGCTCGACGATGGGACCGAGCGAGAGGACGGGAAAGAAGGTGAGCGCTCCCACGATGAGGATGACCCCGAGGAGGAGCCCCACGAAGAGGGGCGTGTGAACCGGGAAGGTGCCGGCCGAGGGCGGGGCGATCTTCTTCGCCGCGAGGTTGCCGGCGATCGCCATCATCGGGATGATCATGAAAAAGCGACCGATCAGCATGGCGATCCCGAGCGTCACGTTGTACCAGAGGGTGTTGACGGAGAGCCCGGCGAAGGCCGAGCCGTTGTTGCCGGTCGCCGAGGTGTAGGCGTAGACGATTTCCGACAGGCCGTGCGGCCCTTGGTTGTTGAGGCCGGCGAGGCCGGGTTTGACAACGCTCCCCCAGGCGGAGAGGACGAGGATCGAGAGGGCGAAGATCAGGGCGTAGAGCATCGCCATCTTGACGTCCTTGCTCTCGATTTTCTTCCCCAGGTACTCGGGGGTTCGGCCGACCATCAGGCCGGCGATGAAGACGGTCAGGATGACCATCACCAGCATGCCGTAGAGCCCGGAGCCGACGCCGCCGAAGATGATCTCGCCGAGCATGATGTTCAGGAGCGGGATCATGCCGCCCAACGGGGTGAAGGAGTCGTGCCAGCCGTTGATCGCGCCGCACGAGGCGTCGGTCGTGATGGTCGCGAAGAGGGCGGAATTGGTGATGCCGAAGCGCACCTCCTTGCCCTCCAGGTTGCCGCCCGGCAGGCTGAGATTGGGGTTGCCGCTCGCCTCGGCCCACCAGAGGATGGAGAAACCGGCGAGGAAGAGGATCAGCATGGCGGCGAAGACCGCCCAGCCGTGTTTCGGGTTGCCGGTCATCCGTCCCAGGGTATAGGTGAGCCCCGAGCCGAGGGAGAAGATGGCGAGCATCTCCAGGAAGTTCGAGAGCGGCGTCGGGTTCTCGAAGGGGTCCGCCGAGTTGGCGTTCATGAAGCCGCCCCCGTTGGTGCCCAGCTCCTTGATGATCTCCTGCGAGGCGACCGGCCCCTGGGCGATCGATTGCTCGGTCTGCTTGCCCTGCGGCTCGACGAGCGTCGCTTTCGTGTAGGGCGCCAGGTTCTGCACCACTCCCTGGGAGACGAGGACGAGCGAGCCGACCAGGCAAAGCGGGAGAAGGAGATACAGACAGCAGCGGACGAGGTCCACCCAGAAGTTGCCGAGCGTCTTCGCCTCGCGGCGGGAGATGCCGCGGATGAGCGCGATGGCAAGGACGATGCCGGTGGCCGCCGAGGTGAAGTTGTGGAAGGCGAGACCGGCCATCTGGGTGAGATAGCTCATCGTCGACTCGCCCGAGTAGGCCTGCCAGTTGGTGTTGGTGGTGAAGGAGGCCGCCGTGTTCCAGGCGAGGTCCGGGGCGACGGCGCCGAATTTCTGCGGGTTGAAAGGGAGCAGGCCCTGGGTGCGCTCGATCAGATAGAGGACGAGCATCGACACCAGGCTGAAGAGGAGCATGGCGATCGTATAGGTTTTCCACGTCTGCTCTTCCTCGGGGTCGACGCGGCAGAGGCGATAGATCGTTCGCTCGACCGGTCGCAGGGGGCGGTCGAGGAAGGTCTTCTCGCCCGAGAACACCCGCGCCATGTAGACGCCCAGCGGCTTGGTCACCGCGAGCAGGGCGAGCACGTAGAGGGCAAGCTGAAGCCAACCGTTTCTGGTCATGGCATTCTCCTTTAGAACCACAGAACCGCGGCCAGGGCCGCCGTGAACTGGTCCTTTCTGTCGCGGAAGCGGTCGTGGTCGGTGAAGAACGGCGCGTCCGACCGGTCGTAGCGCACCTCGGGGCGGAGCAGGAGCTTGACGAAGCTCGTCCTGCCGCCGACCCGAGTGTCGCCGGTCAGGGTGAGGTCGACGACGTGCTGGGCGACGCCGGTGGTGAAGCCTTGGGGGTCGGAGAAGTATTCGACGCGCAGGGTGGGGGAGAAGCGGTCCCCCACGTTTTTGCGCAGGTAGACGGCGATTCCGCCCCAATTCGCGTCCCGCCCCTCGGGTAGGGCCAGGGCGTCGCGGCCGAAATCGACGTTGACCGCGGTCGAAAGCGTCGACGAGAGCGCATAGGTGAGCTGGAGGTCGAGGAGATCGCGCCGGTCGTAGTCGTCGCCGTTGCGCTCGGGGCCGCCCAGGTAGTTGGCGGTGAAGCTCAACTTTTCGGAAGGATTCCAGCCGACCGAGAGGCCGTAGCTCCGCCGGTCGTTGTTGTCATACGTCACGTTCCACCCCTTGAGGACGTAGATCTCGCCGTAGACCTTGGGATTGAAGTTGTAGTTGAGGCGCAGGCCGGTGTCCTGGAAGGGGATGGCGTAACTGTAGAGCCAGTCGTGCGAGAAGTTCCTGTTCTTGATGCTTTCGATCGACTCCATCCCGATGTGGGTGACGAACTTGCCGACGTCGATCCGGAGGCCGGAGCCGAGCGGGGCGAGGTAGCTGACGGAGGCATGCTGGACGATTCGATCCCA
This sequence comes from Thermoanaerobaculia bacterium, assembly GCA_035644215.1. GTDB lineage: Bacteria > Acidobacteriota > Thermoanaerobaculia > Multivoradales > UBA5704 > DASQPA01. Next base: position 64,039 of record DASQPA010000202.1, on the reverse strand, counting down.
GCCCTCGACGCTCCCCGGGGCGATGGCGCGGATGGTGTCGTAGAGGATGTCCTGGGTGTCGCCGCCGGCCAGGTCCACCTTGAAGCCAAACCGGCCGCGCTCTGGCACTTTCTCGATTTCGATCTCGGCGAGGTTGAGCCGGAGCGACTCGGCCTTGACGTCGAAGGTGCGCCCCTCGATTGTCAGGTCGCTCGCGCGGAGCACCGAGCTTCCCTGGTTGGCATTGACGGTGACCTTATCCGGGCGGTTGGCGTTCCAGGCATAGTAACCTTCCAGCCAGCCGCGGACCTTGATCCCCTTGAAAGCGGCCACGCCGGTGAGGTCGCCCAGGTCCTTGGTCGAGGCGTCGGTGTAGACGCCATTCACCTCCTGGGCCATAACCGGAGGGATCGGAGCGACCGCAGCGACGGCGATCAGGACGGTCAGGCAAAACGTGATGCGAGAGAGCATTAGAATTTCTCCGGTTTGAGGAGAGCGTAGGTCAGATAGACGAGCAGGGCCGCGCTCACCAGCCCGGAGAGCAGGTATTCCCAGTTCATGGCGTTCTCCTTTGGCTCCGGGTCAGATCCGCTCACAGAAGCGGACGTAGCCGATCGCCAGAACGAAAAACAGGCAGGTCAACAGGATGAAGACCAGGTCGAGCATCGAAGCTCTCCTTTGCGGAGCCGGTCAGGCCGGGACGCTGTGGGTGGCGGTGGGGACGGCCGCCGGTGCGGTTTTCGCCAGCGGCAGGGTGAACCAGAAGGTCGTCCCCTTCCCTGCCAGGCTCTGGACGTGGATCTCGCCGCCGTGCGCCTGGACGATCTCCTTGGCGATCGAAAGGCCCAGCCCGGCGCCTCCCAGGTCCTCGGTTTCCGGCACCTGGTAGAAGCGATCGAAAACCTTTCCAAGGTGTTCCAGGGGGATGCCGCGGCCGGTGTCCGCCACGGCGATGCGGACGAAGCCCTGCTGTGGCTCGGCGCTCACCTGGACGGAGCCGCCAGGCGGTGTATGGTGGAGAGCGTTGCCGAGCAGGTTGCCGAGCACCAGGCGGGCGCGGGCGGAATCGATCAGCATCGGCTCGGCCCGCGGATCGACCTCCACGGTGAGCTTGACTCCCTGGTCGCGGAAGGCGGAGCGGAATTCCTCGGTGGCTTCCTCGATGAAGTCGCGCGGCGCGACCGGCGCGTAGCGCAGGAACCGTTCCCGCGATTCGAGGCGTGAGATCTCCAAGAGGCTCGCGATGATCTCGCGCAGGCGCTCCGCGTCGTCGCGCGCCGCAAGGAGGAGATCGGTCTGCTGTGGGGTGAGCGGTCCCTGCTCCTCGCCGATCAGGATGTGGATCGCCATCTGGAGCGAGGTCAGGGGGGTGCGCAGCTCGTGGGAGACGGTCGACAGGAGACCGCTCTTCATCTCCTCGACGCGGCGCAGGTCGGTGACGTCGGCGAGGATCAGGATCACCGAGAGCAGCCGGTCACGGCCGTCTCGGATGGCGCTCGCCCGCGGCAGGAAGAAGCGCTCCTTGCCCTCCTGGAAGAGCTGGATGGCCGCCTCGTGGCCGCGCTCGGCCCCCGCCGGTATCGTCCCCTCGCGGATCGCCTGGGCGAGGAGCGGCTTCAACCACTCGGCATGCCGCTCCGGGGCCGGCTCCCCCGGCTTCAGCCCCAGGGTGGCGATCGCCGTCTGGTTGGCCAGCTCGACGATCCCCGCCGCTCCCGCGGCCCCCTCGGCGGAGAAGACGGCGACCGCGTCGGGAAGGCTGTCGATGGCGAGCTGCGAGGTCTGCTGGGCGCGCAGGAGCTGGGCCTGGTCGCTCCGCCGCAGCTCGCGCAGGCTGGCCGCCATGGCATTGAAGGCCGCCGCGAGCTGCCCCAACTCGTCGTGCGAGGCGACCTGGACGACGAGATCCAGGTTGCCGCCCTCGATCTCGCGCGCCGATTCGGTCAGCCGCCGCAAGGGGACGAGGATGGCGCGGGAGAGGAAGAAGACGAATCCCACCGCCACCGCCGCCCCGAGAAGGAGGAGGAGGACCATGCGCTCGTTCGCCGCCGCCGCCCGGCGCCGGGCGCGGGCGTTGGCCTCGACCATGTTCGTCTGGTTGAGCTGCTGGATGCGGTCGGCGGTCGTCTTGATGTCCTGGAAGACCGGGAGCAGGCGGCCGAAGTAGATCTCCCGCCGCGCAGTCAGCGGATGGGCCTCGTCGAGCACCTCAGGCAGAACGCCGCGGTAGCTCTGGTAGAGGCCGTCCAGCCGGTGCGCCGCCTCGCCCTCCCCCGGCAGGGTGACGTTCGAGAGCTCGGTCGCAAGGGCGCTCTCAAAGCGCGGGCGGTTCAAGTCGGCCAGCGAGCGGCCCCTCCCGGCGTCACCGGCGAGGGCGAAGAGGGCACCGCTGTCCATCCGCTCGATAGCCTCCTTCATCTCCTGGCAGGCGACGACGCTCTTGTAGTTCTCCCGCAGGATGACGTCGATCGATCCCCCCAGCTGAGAGAGGAGGGCGACGCTCTGCAATCCCAGGATGGCGAGGATGGCGAGGAGGCCGGCGAAGCCGAGGGCGAGTTTGGTTCGTAGTCCGAACATGGCGATCTCTCCCTGGTGCAGCGGCGATACCAGGTTCCCCGGAATCGGGGAAACTCTTTGAAGAGTGTAGCTTAGCGGAAATCAGGGGGCGCGGCGGAGAGAGTGGGGTGTTGCAGGCTGCAAAGGAGGGACGCGCGGGAGATTGCAAACTGCAAGGAGATGGCGGTCACCGAATACATGCTGGCGATGACCGGCGAGCAGGGTGTTGGTCACCGAATGCATGCCGTCGATGACTGGCGAGCAGGGTGTCGGTCACCGGATGCATGCCGTCGATGACTGGCGAGCAGGGTGTCGGTCACTGAATGCATGGCGTCGATGACTGCGAGCAGGATGGCGATCACCGAATGCATGACGCCGATGACCGACGAGCAGGGTGTCGGTCGGGGACTAATAGTGATAGCGAAGTTGAGCGAGGAGCACGGAGCCGTCGTGAATCTTGTAGATGATTCTATGCTCGCTGTCGATTCGGCGTGACCAGTAGCCCGGGAAGGTATGCTTCAGCGGCTCCGGTTTGCCGATGCCGCCGAAGGGCTCCCGCTGGATGTCTCGGATGAGCTGGTTGATCCTGGCCAATATCTTGCGGTCGGTCCTCTGCCAGTAGAGGTAGTCCTCCCAGGCCTGCTCGGCGAAGATCAGCCTCACTCAGCGAGTTCTCGTTCCGTGCCTCGACCCTGCTCGAGGTCGGCGATCGCCTCGATCAAGCGCTTTGCGTTTTTGGGGCTGCGCAGGAGGTAGGCGGTCTCTTCGAGAGAGTTGTAGTCCTCGACCGAGAGCATCACCACCGGCGTCTGGCCGCTGCGAGTGATGAGGACCGGCTCGTGGCTCTCGCAGACATGGTCCATGGTCTTTGCCAGATTGGCGCGGGCTGAGGTGTAGGTGATCGAGTCCATCAGCGGTTACCTCCCGTACAGAAAATTGTACAGCTGTTAAGCTCCGTCGGTCAAGAAACCCGTCTCTCCCCGAGAGTCGATGCCGTGAGATAGACTCGGCGCCCGTGCCCATCCAGACGAAGGACCCCGACGGCGATGACCTCGCCCTGTTGACCGTATCGGAATTCCTTCGGCTCGCAGCGGATCGAGGTAAGACGCTGTGGACTGGGACTCGGGATGGCTTGATGTGGATCACCGATGGGAAGAGACACTATGTCCTCCCAGACCTGGAGGGCCCCCTCTCTTCAGATCTCGTTGAATCCTTGTGCTATCGATTTGACTTACCGCACTCGGACTTCGCTCTGGACGGCCAGAACGACGGCTAAGCCGCAATGGGGAAGAGCTGGGTCTCTACCCTCGTATGCTCCGCACTCTCCGACCACTTCCGGATCGGCGTTGACTGACGCTTCGCCTCTTCGAACAGCTGCCAGTACTTGGCAGGGGCAGGCTTGAATTCGAAGAAGGGCTCGTGGCCATCCTCCAGGTCGAGCTCGATCTGACCGAGGACCTGCCGCATGAGGGCGCCGGGTAGCTCGTCTCGGGTGGTGGCGCAGCTGACGAAGTTGTACTCCAGGCATTGGGCGATCCACATGCCATCCGCCTGAAAGGCAACCGCGTTGATAACGATCGGGCCCATGGTGAAAAGTATAGCGTAAACGCACCCTCACATCCCGTACTGCTTCCTTCTCCGCCACAGCGTCGCCTGGTCCATCCCCAGGACCTCCGCCGCCTCCTTGAGCGAGCTCGTGCGCGCGAGGACCCGCTTGATGTGCTCCTCCTCGACCGCGGCGAGCGGTAGGAGGTCCCCGATCTCCATTCCCCGCGGCTCAGGGCTGGTCGCGGTGGCTGTGCCCTTGACCATGAGGAGCTCGGGGCCGACTTCGGGACCCTGGGCGAGCATGGCGGCGCGCTCGACGGCGTTGCGGAGCTCGCGGACGTTGCCCGGCCAGGCGTGGGCGAGAATCGCCCGCTCCGCCGACGGCGCCAGGGTGAGGCCGGGTTTGCCGTAGTCGCGGCCGAAGAAGGCGAGGAAGCGGCGGGCGAGCGGGAGAAGATCCTGGGGTCGCTCGCGGAGAGGCGGGATCTCGATGGTCAGGACGTTCAGCCGGTAGAGGAGGTCCTCGCGGAAGCGGCCGGCCGCCACCGCCGGCTCCAGGGCCTGGTTGGTGGCGGCCAGGATACGCACGTCGGCGTGCCTGGGGGTAGGATCGCCCACCCGCTCGTATTCGCGGTCCTGGATGAAGCGCAGGAGCTTGGGCTGGAGGGCGAGAGGAAGGTCGCCGATCTCGTCGAGCAGCAGAGTCCCCCCCTCGGCGACGGCGACCCGGCCGAGGTTGTCCCGGCCGGCGCCGGTGAACGCCCCACGGACGTGGCCGAAGAGCTCGCTTTCGAGCAGCTCGGCGGGGAGCGCCGGGCAGGAGATGGTGACGAAGGGGCGGTCGCGGCGCGGGCTCCAGGCGTGGATGGCATGCGCCACCACCCCCTTGCCGGTGCCGCTCTCGCCACGCAGGAGGACCCGGGCGTCGCCCGGCGCCGCCTGGCGGGCGAGCGAGAGGGCCGCCTGCATGGCGGGGCTGGCGCTGTCGAGATCGACCGCGGGATCGGCCTCGGCGAGGTGCCCTTCGAGCGCCTGGACCTTCCGCTCCAGACGGGAGAGGGCGGTGACCTTCTCCAGGCTCAAGTCGATCTGCGCCGGGGTGAACGGCTTCTCCAGGTAGTCGGCGGCCCCCCGGCGCATGGCCTCGACGGCGGTCTCGACCGAGGCGTAGGCGGTGATCACCACCACTTTCAGCCCCGGCGCGGCGGCGAGCAGGCGGGGAATCAGGTCGAGCCCCGACTCGGTCCCCAGGCGCAGGTCGACGAAGGCGACGTCGAACGAGCGCTCCCCCGAAACCGCGGCGGCCTCCCCGGCGGAGGCGGCCGCCCGCACCCGGTGGCCGCGACTCTCCAGATGGAGGGTCATCATCCGCCGGATGTTGGGCTCGTCGTCGACGAGCAGGATGTCGAGGCTGGCGGTAGAGGTCGCCATGCCGGCGATCTTAGGCGATCTTACGGCGATCTACCGTCCGGGCAGCGGCGGCATGGGGGGGAGCGGCGGCACGGGGAGGCTCTGCCCGAGGTCTCCGGCCCGGGAGAGCACGAAGGCGGCGAGGAGCACTCCGGCGAGGAGGGTGGCCCGCCGCAGAGAGGCGGGGAGCCAGCGCGCGAGGAGGAGGAGGAGGGCGGCGGCGGCCAGGGTGATCCCTTCGCCACCGGCGGCGAGCCTGGCCTGGAGCAGCCGCGGGAGACAGAGGAAGTAGAGCGGGAGAGCGAGGCCGCCCAGGAGGGCGAGGAGCGGCCGCCCGGGGGCCAGACCCTCGCCGGCGGCCAGGGTGAGGAGGAGCCGGCAGCCCGCGGCGGCGAAAAGCAGGGGGAGCGGGCCGCGCTCGTTCTCGCCCACCCGCAGGAGCTCCCCGGCGAGGGAGGCCGCGGCGAGGAAGAAGAGGCTCAAGACGGCGGCGAGCGGCCAGCCCAGGGTCTCGATCCGGCTCTTGCCGAGGGCGAGGATCAGGTCGGCCAGGAGGAGCGCGGCGAAGAGGAGGACGAGCAGGCGCCCCGGCAGGGTGACGAGGATGGGCGTCAGGCCGGAGCCCAGCGCCGCGTCGGGCCGGTCGTGCACGTAGAGGAGAGCGGCCAGGGCGCCGGCCAGGAGGAGCGGCAGGGCGGCATGCCCCCAGAGCCGGCGAGCGGCCGGGTTCTCGGGGGTGTCCCCGCGGCGCAGGCGCCAGGGGGCGACCGCCTGGGCGCCCCAGGCGAGCAGGATCAGAGCGAGCAGCAGGCCCCCCATCGGTCTCTCCCTTCAGCCGCCGGTGCCGGTGCCGGCCGGCGGCGGCACGGTCCAGTCGAGCCGTTCGATTTCGCCGGCGGAATCCAGGCCGAGCCGGGCGAGGAGGTCGGCGACCGTCTCGCCGCCGGGTGGCACCGGCAGGTGGGGGGCGATGTCGGCGAGCGGCGCCAGTACGAAGCGGCGCTCCCGGAGACGGGGGTGGGGGAGGGTGAGCTCGGGCGCCGTGACGGTGCGGGTGCCCCAGAGCAGGAGGTCGACGTCGAGCGGCCGTGGCCCGAGGCGGACGCCGTGCCGCCGTCCGGCGGCCCACTCCAGGGCCTTCGCCAGGGCGAGGATGGCGTCGGGCTCCATGTCGGTGTGCGCCAGGGCGGCGGTGTTGAGGTAGGGCGGCTGGGGGACGGGGGAGACGGGGAGGCTGCGGTAGAGCGGCGCGACCGTGAGCGGCCCGAGGGTGGCGCGGAGCCGGTCGAGCGCCGCCACGAGCGTCGCCTCGACCAGCCCCAGGTTACCCCCCAGCCCGAGGGCGACGGGGACCGCCTTAGACCTCCTCGTCGTCCAGGTCCTCTTCCTCTTCGCCGGCGTCGAGGTCGGCGTCGAGGCCGGCCCCCTCCAGGTCTTCTTCCGGGATGTCCTCGATCGGGACGTCGTCGTCGACCTCCAGGGCCTTGGCGACCTCCGCCTTGCGCTTCTTGCGCGCCGCCTGGCTGACCGCGGGGCTCTCGTTGCGCTCGGCGTCCTTCTGATTGGCGCCGCATTTGGGGCAGAGGGACTCGGGCTTGCCGAGATCATAGAACCTCGTGCCGCAGTTGTAGCACTCGTATTTGGTACCCAGGTTGAGCTCTGGCATGGCTGCTCCTACGCGGTCGGCGGCGACCGGTCTTTTTTAGCGGGGCGGAAGGTAGCACCCCCCCGAGGGGCTGTCAACTCGCGCGGGGTGATTTCCGGCCTCTCCGGCTCCTCCGGCCCCCTCCGCCTTGCGTGATCGGTGCTGGGACGGTAGCATGGATCTCTCATGTACGCTCGCCTCAAGCGCTCCGGCCTCGCTCTTCTGCTCCTCTTGTCCCTTTCTCCGGCCGTGCAGGCCGCGAAGCCGGCCGAGAAGCCCGATCCGCGCGCCCCGGGCCTCTCCGGCACCCAGCGGCTGGAGGCCCTGATGGAGCGGGTGCGGATCGAGCAGCAGGGGGTGAAGACCCTGGAGGCCCGCTTCGTCCAGAACCGCGAGAGCTCGCTCCTGGTCGCCGCCGAGCAATCGACCGGCACCTTCTCCTATGCCGTCCCCGGCCGGGTGCGCTGGGAATACACCTCGCCCAACCCCATCTCGGTGGTGATCGACGGCAGCGAGATGACCACCTGGTACCGGGACTTGAAGCGGGCCGAGCGGCTGAAGATCGGCCGCTACTCGAACCAGGTGATGAAGTACATGGGAGCGACCGGCTCGACGCAGACCCTCCTCGAGTACTTCAAGATTACCCTGAAGGTGCCGGACAAGACGAGCGACCCCTACCAGCTCGACCTGGTCCCCAAGTTCGCGCGCGTCGCCAAGCGGGTGCAGGCGATGACCCTGTGGATCGATCCGAAGACCTTCTTTCCGTCGCGCTTGCGCTACGTCGAAGGGGATGGCGACGTCACGGAGTACCAGTTCAAGGATTTGAAGATCAACGCCCAGATCCCGGCCGACCGCTTCGTGCTCAAGATCCCCCAGGGCGTCGAGACCCGGGTGATCGACCTCGACCAGAAGGCCGACGCGAAGGACAAGGCGAAGGGCTCCGGGCGCTGAAGGCCCTCTCGTTCGAGATCGTCGCGACCTCCGGCGCCGCCCGGCGTGGCCGCCTCACCACCGCCCACGGGATCGTTGAGACCCCGGCCTTCATGCCGGTGGGGACGCTGGGGGCGGTCAAGGGGGTGACCCCGCAGGAGCTGGAGGCGGCCGGCGCGTCGATCCTCCTTTCGAATCTCTACCACCTCTCCCTGCGGCCGGGCATCGACGTCGTCGAGACGCTCGGCGGGCTCCACCGCTTCGCCGGCTGGGAGCGCCCGATCCTGACCGACAGCGGCGGCTTCCAGGTCTGGAGCCTGGGGGGGCTGCGGGCGATCGACGACGACGGGGTGACCTTCAAGAGCCACCTGGACGGCTCGCCCGCCCGTTTCACCCCGGAGAGCGTGGTCGCCATGCAGGAGCGGATGGGGGTCGACGTCGCCATGGTCCTCGACGAGTGCCCGCCTTACCCGGTGACCCACGAGGCGGCGGCCGCCGCCTGGGAGCGGACCCGGCGCTGGGCTCTCCGCGCCCGCGCCGCGTCGCGTCGTACGGGCGGTATCGGCGGCATGGCTCTCTTCGGCATCGTCCAGGGGAGCGGCTACCAGGACCTCCGTCTCCAGGCCGCCGCCGACCTCGCCGGGGAGGGCTTCGACGGCCACGCCATCGGCGGGGTCTCGGTGGGCGAGCCGTCGGAGCTGCGGCGGGCGGCCGTCGAGTGGACCGCCCCGGCGCTCCCGGCCGACCGGCCGCGCTACCTCATGGGGGTGGGCTATCCGGCGGACATCCTCCACGCCGTCGCCTGCGGGGTCGACCTCTTCGACTGCGTGCTGCCGGCCCGCAACGCCCGCCACGGCGTCCTCTTCACCCGGGATGGGGTCGTCAAGATCCGCAATGCCCGCTACCGGGACGACCCGCGGCCGGTCGACCCGGGCTGCGCCTGCCCGCTCTGCTCCCGCCTCTCTCGCGCCTTCCTCCACCACCTGGAGCGCGCGGGGGAGCTGACCGCCAAGGTCCTCGCCACCCTCCACAACCTGCGCTTCTACCTTGACTTCATGGCCGAGGTCCGGCAGTCTATAGTGCTCGATACGCTAACGGAACTGGCAGCACGACAGGCCACCCGTTTCAATCCCCAAGAGGAACGTAGAGCTTGAGAGCTCGTGAAGCCAGGCCGGACTGGCGGGGGTACAGATGAGTTTGATTCCCTTTTTCCTATCCCTACCTGCGCCCGTGGCCTTCCAGGCCGGCGGGGGTGGGACGGCCTCCCAGAGCCCGTGGCTGGGCATGGTGCCGATGGTCGCCATCTTCGCCATCTTCTACTTCCTGCTCGTCGTGCCCATGCGCAAACGGCAGAAGAATCTCCAGTCGCTCATCGACAACGTCAAGAAGGGGGACCGGGTGGTCACCACGGGCGGCCTCTACGGCGAGGTCGTCGCGATCGACACCGCGGTCGTCGTGCTCAAGGTCGCCGACAACGTGAAGCTCCGAGTCGCCAAATCGGCGATCGCCGGCCTCGAGGGGGACGGCAACACAGGGGGTAAACCATGAAACGCAAGCTGCTCGGGCGGGGCATTCTCATCCTGACGGTGGTCCTCGCCGCCATCGCCCTCGCCTACCCGCCCAAGGACAAGATCAACCTGGGTCTCGACCTCCAGGGAGGCATGCACCTCGTCCTCCAGGTCCACACCCAGGAGGCGCTGCGCGCCACGGTCGACAACGACATCGACCGGCTGCCCCGGCTGGCCCAGGACAAGAGCCTCCCCGGCATCACCGCGCGTCGCCTCGGCGACACCGCCTTCGAGGTCGCCGGCGCGACCGACGCCAACCGCGACCAGGTCACCAAGCTCATCGAGGACTCCTACAAGGACTACCAGCGGCGCCAGGGCGCGCCTGGCCTGGTCTACGAGATGGGTCCCGCCGCGGTCAGCCGCAACGAGCGGCTCGCCGTCACCCAGGCGAAGACGACGATCGACAACCGGGTCAACCAGTTCGGCGTCACCGAGCCGGTGATCCAGGAGGCCTCGGGCAACCGCATCGTCATCCAGCTCCCCGGCGTCGACGACCCCGAGCGGGTGCGCCGGCTGATCAAGAACACCGCCCTCCTGGAATTCCGTCTGACCCGGGTGCCGAAGTCCGGCGGCAACGGCCTGACCACCCGCCAGGCGGTCGTCGACGCCCTCGGCGGCCACCTGCCGCCCGACGTCGAGATCCTGGACGGCGACGTGCGCGACGAGCACCAGAACGTCGTCGGCAAGCAGTACTGGGCGGTCGACAAGCACCGGGTGATGACCGGCCGCGAGCTCAAGGACGCGCGGCCCAGCCAGGGGCAGTTCCAGGAGCCGGTGGTGCAGTTCAGCATGACCGGCGCCGGCTCGGAGCTGTTCGGCAACGCCACCGCGGCGAACGTCGGCACCGGCCTCGCCATCGTCCTCGACGGGCGGGTGGTCACGGCGCCGGTCATCAAGTCGAAGATCAGCGACTCCGGGGTGATCGAGGGGCACTTCACGGCGACCGAGGTGCAGGATCTCTCGACCGTCCTGCGCTCGGGCGCCCTGCCGGCCAGCCTCAGCTGGCTGGAGGAGCGGACGGTCGGGCCCTCGCTCGGCCGCGACTCGATCCAGCAGGGCCTGAAGGCCGGCATCATCGGCACCTCGCTGGTCATCCTGACCATGCTCCTCATCTACCACCTCTCGGGGGTCAACGCCGTGCTGGCGCTGATCCTGAACATCCTCATCGTCTTCGGCGGCATGGGGGCGCTCCACTCGACCCTCACCCTTCCCGGCATCGCCGGCATCATCCTGACGATCGGCATGGCGGTCGACGCCAACGTCCTGGTCTTCGAGCGGATACGGGAAGAGATGCGGGCGGGGAGGACCCTCCGCTCGGCCATCGACCTGGGGTTCGAGCGGGCCTTCAGCTCGATCATCGACACCCACGTGACGACGATCGTCTCGGCCCTCTTCCTCTTCCAGTTCGGCACCGGTCCGGTCAAGGGCTTCGCCGTCACCCTGATCATCGGTCTCTCGGCGTCGCTCTTCACCGCCGTCTTCGTCAGCCGCTTCATCTTCGACTTCTGGCTGTCGCGCCGCTGGGTGCACAACCTGACCATGACCCGCCTCTTCCTGGACACCAACTTCGACTTCATGAAGTGGCGGAAGTTCTGGATCGTGGTCTCGGCTCTCCTCGTGGCGGGCGGCGTCGCCGCCGTCTTCGGCCTGGAGAGTAAGCACCTGAACTTAGGCATCGACTTCGCCGGCGGCACCCAGATGGAGCTGCGCTTCAAGGAGAAGCCGCAGATCGACCAGCTGCGCCGCATCCTGGAGACCCAGGGATTGGGCCAGGCCTCGATCCAGCGTTACGGCGACAAGAACAGCAATGAGGTCATCATCAAGACGGCGGCAACCCAGAACGAGGCCGGGAACCGCGAACGCATCTATGGCGCCTTCAACCAAGCTTTCAACCGCGGGCAAGCCGGCAAACCCGACCTCAACCAGGCGGCGGCCGAGCAGGTGGCGCAGCTCCTGCTCCAGGCCGACCCCGACCACTTCGTGGCGCAGGGGCCGGAGGCGGCCAACCTCCACTACACCCAGATCACCAACACGCTCCTGGGCGAGCGCAAGAAGGACGGGCTTTTCAGCTCCTGGGACCAGCTCGCCGGCATCAAGGGGGTGAGCCCGGCGGCGGTCGAGGCCCTGAAGGCGCGCACGGTTCTGGGCGACTTCTCGGTCATCGGGGTGGAGACCGTCGGCCCGCAGATCGGCAAGGAGCTGTCGCGCCAGGGCCTCCTCGCGGTCCTCTGCTCGCTCCTCGGCATGCTGCTCTACATCGGCTTCCGGTTCGAGATGCGCTTCGGGATCGGCGCCATCATGGCCTGTATCCACGACGTGCTGGTGACGCTCGGGCTCTTCACCCTGCTGGGCTTCGAGTTCAACCTGACGACCATCGCGGCGTTCCTCACCCTGGTCGGCTACTCGGTGAACGACACGGTGGTCATCTTCGACCGCATGCGCGAGAACATGCGGAAGAACCGGCGTAAACCGTTGATCGAGATCATGAACGAGTCGATCAACCAGACCCTGTCGCGGACCGTCATGACCTCCGGCCTCACCATGCTGACCGTCCTCGCCCTCCTCGTCTGGGGCGGCGACGTGCTGCGCGGCTTCGCCTTCGTCATGACTGTCGGCATCGTCGTCGGGACCTACTCGTCGATCTACGTGGCGAGCCCCTTCGCGCTCCTCTGGGAGCAGCTCTTCGGCGGCGAGGGTCGCCTGCGCAAGGGCGCTCCTCCCGCCAAGGGGCCGCAGCCGGTCACCGCTTCGCCCAAGGGCGAGGCGCCGCGGCCGGCCCAGCCCAACCGTCCCACCCGGGTGGCGAGCCGCCGGCGCTGATCCGGTCCGCCCGCTCCCGCAGCTCCCGTCGACGCCCGGCCTGGTGCCGGGCGTCGCCGTCTTTGCCATGGGAACGAACCCTCCCGTATACTTGTTCACTTCAACGAGCCTGTCGCCCGTTCCGTCGGGCTTGTCCTCCATGCCAGGGTTGAGACAGAACCTCACACCACCGGTTCCGGCGCGGTCCACCCTGCGCTTCGAGGACCTCCTCGCCTGCCTGGCGGCGCATGGCCGCAAGGTCGACCGCGACTTTCTCTCCGCGATCTACGACTTCTCGGCCCGCATGCACCAGGACCAGGTGCGCCGCTCGGGGGAGCCGTTCCTCATCCACCCCCTGCACGTCGCCTTCATCCTGGCCGAGCTGAACTTCGACCAGACCTGCGTCGCCGTCGGCCTCCTCCACGACGTGCTGGAGGACACCCTGACGACGCGGGAGGTGCTGGAGTCGACCTTCGGCCCCGAGATCACCGAGCTGGTCGACGGGGTGACCAAGATCGGCCGCCACGAGTACGTGCGGCGCGACGAGGTGCAGGCCGAGACCTTCCGCAAGATGATCCTCGCCTCGGCGAAGGACATCCGGGTGATCGTCGTCAAGCTCGCCGACCGCATGCACAACATGCAGACTCTGGAGCACCTGCCGGTCGACTCGCGGCGCCGCATCTCGCGCGAGACCCTGGAGATCTACTCGCCGATCGCCCACCGCCTGGGGATGGCGCGGGTGAAGGGCGACCTCGAAGACCTCGCCTTCTACCACCTCTACCCGCACCAGTTCGCCGAGCTGCACTCGAAGGTGGCGGAGAAGATGAAGCTCGGCCAGGAGGCGATGGAGCGTATCCACGACCGCATGGTCAAGAGCCTCGAATCGGCGGGGATCGAAGCCGAGATCAGTTTCCGGGTGAAGCGCTATTTCTCGATCTATGAGAAGCTGCGCCGGCAGGGGATCGACATCTCGCAGCTCTACGACTACCTGGCCTTCCGCATCGTCACCGGGAGCATCCGGGACACCTACGCGTCCCTGGGCGTCGTCCACCAGAGCTGGCGGCCGATTCCCGGGCATTTCAAGGACTACATCGCGATGCCCAAGCCCAACCTCTACCAGTCGTTGCACACGACGGTGGTGGGGGAGAAGGGGCAACCCTTCGAGGTGCAGATCCGCACCCGCGAGATGGACTTGATCGCCGAGGAGGGGATCGCCGCCCACTGGCGCTACAAGGAGGGGAAGGTCGAGCCGCGCCCCACCGATCCCAACATCCTCTGGCTGCGCCAGCTCCTGGAGTGGCAGAAGGAAGTGCAGGACCCGCGCACTTTCCTCACCACGCTCAAGATGGACCTCTATCCGGACGAGGTCTACGTCTTCACTCCCAAGGGGGAGGTCTTCTCCTTCCCGCGCGGGGCGACGCCGCTCGACTACGCCTACAAGGTCCACACCGACCTCGGCCACCACTGCGCCGGGGCGCGGGTCAACGGCAAGCTGGTGCCCCTGCGCACGGCGCTCTCGAACGGCGACATGGTCGAGGTGCTGGTGAGCCCCACCCGGAACCCGAGCCGCGACTGGCTGACCTACGTCAAGACGCCGCGCGCCAAGTCGAAGATCCGCCAGTGGCTGAACACCCAGCAGAAGCAGCGGGCGATGGAGATCGGGCGGCGGCTCTACGAGAAGGAGGTAAGGCGCTACAACCTGAGCCCCCGGAAGGTGCTGGAGAGCCCGGGGATGGTGGAGTACCTGGCGGCGGAGGGGATCGCCAAGAGCGAGGACCTCCTGTCGCGGATCGGCTTCGGCAAGATCGAGGTCAAGAACGTGCTGGCCCGTGCCCTGGGGGAGGAAAAGCTCCAGGAGGCGTCGCCGCCCGGCCGGCTGCGCCAGGCGGTGTCGAAGATTCTCCCCTTCAAGGAGGGGCCGATCGCGGTCAAGGGGCACGGCGACCTCCTCTCCTACCTCGCCAAGTGCTGCAACCCGCTGCCCGGCGAGGACATCGTGGGCTACATCACCCGGGGCCGGGGGGTGTCGGTCCACTCGATCGACTGCCCGAACGTCAAGAACCTGCTCTACAACCCGGAGCGCGAGGTCGAGGTCGAGTGGGCGAAGCAGAAGAACGACGTCTACCAGGTCTCGCTCCTCGTCGAGACGGAGAACACCCAGGGGATGCTCGCCCGCCTGACCGAGGTGATCGCCAAGCTCGACAGCAACATCAGCCACATCGAGGCGATCACCCGGGAGACCGGCCACGCCACGATCAGCGTCGTCTGCGGCCTGCGCGACAGGAAGCACCTGGAGCGCCTGATGCGCAACGTCCGCTCCCTCACCGGGGTGCTCCGGGTGGACCGCCGGATGAACGGCGGGGACATCGCGGAAGCGCGGAACTAGCCGTCCCCTCCGAGTGCCGGCTTGGCCGCTCGTCGCGGCAAGCGTCTCGTCCGCCGTCTCGACCCCAGGAGGTGAAGGGAGTGAAGATTTTCTTCTCTCACGGCAATCAAGACAAGCCCTTGATCCATGCCCTGCGGCAGCATTTCAGCCATCTCGAGACCTGGGTGGACGAGCACGAATTGATTGCCGGTGAACCCTTGAGCCAAGGTATCAAGGCGGCCATCGACGATGGGACCTCGTGCCTGGTCATCTTTCTCAGTCGAGACTCGGTCAAGTCACCGTGGGTCAAGGCCGAGCTGCAGTGGGCGCTCGAAAAGGAAAAGCATCGCGGACAGGGCTACATCGTTCCGGTCGTCATCGAACCGCTGGATGAGCAAGCCATTCCTGGCGAGCTGGGCTCACGCGTCTATTTGAAGTATAACGACAGGAGTCAAGCCGGCATACATGCGTTCGCCAGGCAGCTCGAGGATCACCTTATCCGGTTGTTGCTCAAGCGCCTGGATTCTCCCGCTGCGATGCATCCAGGCTCCGAACCCGCTCCTGATCGTTTGCCACGCCTCCACCTGCCACACCGGCCCGATTTCATCGGCCGAGCTCAGGAGTTGGACTCCGTGATCGCGAGCTTCAAGCATCCCCGTTCCTGGCTGACGGCCATCGAAGGGATCGCCGGGATTGGGAAGACGAGCCTCGCGATCCAGGCGGCCTACGTCGCGGTCGAGGACGGGATCTTCGATGCCGCGGTGTTCAACACTGCGAAGGATTCCGACCTTAGCCTTCAGGATGTGATGGTTTCGATCTTGCGGACTCTTCAAGACAATGCCAACCTGGAGGAGTACGATCAGGTCCAGCTCACTCACCGCCTGCTGAAGACGTGGAAGACCCTCGTGATCATCGACAACTTCAATACCATCGAACGCGACCGCTCTTCCATCAGCTCGTTTCTGAGCGATTTGCCACCGCCGAGCAAGGCGCTGATCGCGAGTCGCCGGCTCGAGAAACTTGAAGCGACGCACGTTGCCGTCGGCCAGATGAGGGAGGGGGATGCGCTGCGGCTGCTGCGTAGCGAGTGGAGCAGGTATTATCCGGGCCAGAAGAAGAGGCCGAAGTTACGGATCATTTGGGAACGTACCGGCGGCAACCCGCTGTTCATGAAGCTCGCGATGGCGCGGTTCAAAAAAGGCTTGTCGCTGGACCGCATCCTGGACGCTCTCGACAGAGCCAAGGGTGAGACGTTCAGCTTCTATGAAGATCTTTGGGATGAGATGAGTGACGATGCCCGATTGGTCCTCTGTGGCCTCGCGATCTTCGCTGCCCCGGCCCGTTGGGATTCTCTCCTCGCCACCACCGGGCTGACAGAAGAGCGCCTCGAGGCGGCTATCGAAGCCCTCGTAGAGATGATCCTCGTCGAAGCCTCGGAGGAGACGGCCGACACCATGCGAGGATATCAACTCCATCCCCTCACCAAGAAATTCGCCGAATCCAAGCTGCAGGAAAATCCGTCCTTGCAAAACGAGATGCGCCGACAGTTCGTAATACACTTTTTGGGCATCACGCGCCAGCACGGCGGCAGAGCCTGGGACAACTATGGAGCACTGGACCGAGAGCAAAAGAACATCTTTGGCGCCATGGATCTTCTCGCGACCATGGAGGACTGGAAGGATCTCGTCGACATCACCATGCAGGTCCGGCACTTCGTGCTTCGCCAGGATCGGTTCTCGCTGGTTCCGCCCAACCGGCTCAGTGGCTATCTTGCGCAGGCGAAGTACGTTTGCGAGAAGGGGCTGGCTGCGGCAGTCAAGGCGAATAGCAGAAAAGACGAGTGTAGATTCCTGTTGGAGCTCGGTAACATCGAGATCATCCGCGGCAAGCTGGAAGCGGCCAGAAGCCATCTCGTGCACTGCATAGAGCTCTGCAAAGAGATAGATGATCCCAAGCGCGGAATCATGGCATTGCGCCGCCTCGCTCATATCGAGGTGCGCCAGAACCGGCGCGAAGCCGCACGCGAGCTGTACCAAGAGAGCTTGTCTGCCGCGGAAACGCTCGCGGATGCGATCGGCATCGCGCGCTGCCTCCGTTCGCTTGGCGATCTGGCTTTCGAGGAGGGTAAGTTCGAAGAGGCCGCCGATCTATATGGCCGGAGCTTGGAGCGTGCGGATGCCGACCTCGACCCGGTCGGCATGCCGCGCGCAGCGAGGCGCATCGGGAACGTCCTTCATCGTAAGGGGGAGCTCGACAAAGCCGCGAAGCAGTTCCAGTGGGTTGTGACACTCTACCTGCGCAAGCACGACCTGAGCGGAGCGTGTTACTCGTTGTATGCGTTGGGCCGAGTCCAGGAAGACCGTGGTGTATTGCCAGACGCCGTGCGGTGTTGGCTGGGCAGCCTGCGAGCCCTGGGGTTCGTCCATCGAGAGTTCTGGCCGGCCGTGCTGAAGAAGCTCGAGAACCTTGTACCGGCGAGCGCGGCCGCTGCTCACCTCGCACTCGAAACCTATGTGCCGCCGGTGGACGGGATTATCAGTTTGTGCTTCGACTCGATCGCCAGGATCGGAGGCCGTCTAGGGCCTGATGCCTTGGCGACGGAAAAAGAGTCGATCGTTCGGGAGTGGGTCGGGTGGGAGGGGGAATGGGTGACTCTCATCAATGACGTCGTCGAAAAGTGCCATGTCGAGTGAGAGTGGGCTGTTCAACACCGATCGTCTGCGATACGTCCCATCTCCCGGGACAATGGTCCAGCGTAAGCAGATACGGCCCATCTCCCGAGACAATGGTCCAGCGTAAGCAGATACGGCCCGTCTCCCGAGACAATGGTCCAGCGTAAGCAGATACGGCCCGTCTCCCGAGACAATGGTCCAGCATAAGCAGATACGGCCCGTCTCCCGAGACAATGGTCCAGCGTAAGCAGATACGGCCCGTCTCCCGGGACAATGGTCCAGCATAAGCAGATACGGCTCGTCTCCCGAGACAATGGGCCAGCATAAGCAGATACGGCTCGTCTCCCGGGACAATGGTCCAGCGTAAGCAGATACGGCCCGTCTCCCGAGACAATGGTCCAGCGTAAGCTCACGTCCCCAGTCGCAGCACCTGCCCGGGAGAAACGACCGTGAGAGCACTATGAATCGCGGGAATCAGCGGGCGGAGATCCTCGTAGATCACCTCGAAGAGCCGGCTGGTCCCGGAGACCGTCCCCAGCGCAAAGGCCAGCCCTGAAGGTGAATGCGGCGCAGAAGCCCGCAGGCACACCTAGCGTCAGGTTCACGTTTGTGTTAACCTCGACGAGTGCGCGAAGTCCGCTTCTACCGGACCCAGGCGGGCCACTGTCCCGTTGGAGAGTTCCTTGATGCGCTCAGTGGCAAGCAGGCCCAGAAGGTGGTCTGGGTTCTGCGCTTGGTGGAAGAGTTAGAGACGGTACCCTCGCAGTATCTCAAGAAGCTGGTCGGCACAAGGGACCTATGGGAGGTACGGGCGCAGCACGGTGGAGACACCTTCCGGTTGATCGGCTTCTTCGACGGTGCCCGGCTGCTCGTGCTCACCAGCGGCTTCGCAAAGAAGACCGAGAAGACGCCGCACCAGGAGATTACGCTGGCCGAGAAGCGGCGGCAGGACTACCTGAGCAGGAGGCAAGACCATGAGCGATCTAACTAAGTACGCGAGGGCGCGGGCGGCACGCGATCCTGAGTTTGCGGACAACCTGGAGGCGGGCTATGAGGATTTCAAGGTCGGTGCCCTGCTTCGGCAGGCCCGAGAAAAGGCCGGCCTGACGCAGGAGCAGGTCGCCCAGCGGCTGGAGACGAAGAAATCGGCGATCAGCCGAATCGAACACAGTGCCGGGAGCATCCGGCTCTCGACGCTCGAGCGCTATGCCCAAGCCATTGGATGGCAACTGACCCTGGATCTCCGGCCGCGTCGCAAGGGTGCCGATCTGCGCAGGTAAGAGGAGCCTGCGGAGTCGCTGAGCCGCAAATACACCCACGGCGGCTGTACTACCTCGGCGCCGCGTCAGCGATAGCCCCCCTTACACCCGCCCCCACCGCCCCCGCGCCGCAAGCCCCGCCACCACCAATCCCGCCGTCAGCCCCAGATACACCCACGGCATCCCCTGCGCCAGCGCCTGCGGCGTCACTCCCATGTAGTCGAAGGCCGGCACGTGGTTCATCGGGCCGATGTACCAGAGCATCAGGTAGATCACCTCGAAGAGCCGGCTGGTCCCCGAGACCGTCCCCAGCGCGAAGGCCAGCCCGGGGATGAACAGACACCCGGCCACCCAGGCCAGGAACGATCGTCCATCGCCGCTTGCGAGCAACCGTAGGCCGGCGCCTAAGGTCGTACCCGCCGCCACCAGCACCCCGGCGGTCCAGATCGCCGCCCCGCCGTAGGCCGCCGGGCGCGGGCCGGAGAAGACCAGCTCCTCGGTTCCGAAGCGCTTCTCCCGTGTTCCCATCCCGGACCAGAGGCCGATCGGCCAGAGCCAGGCGGCGGGGAGGATGCCGACGCGGATCGCGATGAGCGGGGAGACGGTCCCGGCCACCAAGAGGCCGGCGGCCACCACGTACCACCAGAAGTTCCGCCCCTGAAGCATCAGGCGCAGCTCGGCCACCACCAGGGCGAGGAAGGGATTCGCCGGCGACCCGGAGGGCAGCGCGATCCGGCGCTTCCGCGGTCGGCGGGCCTCGGCTCCGGCCTCCCCTTCCGCCTCTGACGCCGCCCTGGGCAGCCGGCCTCCCTCCTTGGCCGGATCGAACCGGCCGAAGAAGAAAGCGGCCAGCAGAGCCACCGCCACCGCTGCGGCGGCCACCGCGAGCCGCTGGGCCACGATCGCGGCGGTCCAGTCGATGCCGTCCCAATGGAACGTCTTGTGGATCTCCTGGTGGGGACCGATGCTGAAGGAGGCCTGCTCCACCTTGCCGGCGGCAACCGTCTGGAGCGACGGCACCTTCTGGAGCAGGCTGTCCTGCACCAGGTGCCAGCCGAGTGAATCGAGGGCGGGCGAGAGGAGGGCCGCGGTGAGCAAGCCGGTCCACAGGAAGTAGAAGAGGACGTTGCCGAGCGAGCCGCGGAGCCAGCGGATCGATTCGAAGAGGACGGCGAGCGCCGCCACCACCGCGATCGGCGGCAGGGCGATCCAGAGAATCGGCTGGAGGAACGCCGCGAGGTGGACGTGGCGGTCCTCCCCCGAGAGCATCTGGAGGAGCAGGCCGGCGGCGGTGAGGATCGCCAGGATCACGCCGAGGAAGAGGAAGTTGCTCAAGGTCTTGCCGCAGGTGTAGGCGGCCTTGCCGAGCGGGGTCGCGGCGAGGATCTCGCCCACCCGGGTCTCCCGGTCGCGTTCCAGCGTGTTCTTCACCAGGTAGAAGCCGAAGAGCGGCAGCATCATGGCGGCGGTGAGCCCGATGAGCGTCCCCACCCAGGCCGAGTTGAGGATGCCGCGCTGGTCCTGGAACGACAGGTTGACGTTCCCGGCGTTGATCATGTAGCCGAGAAAGACGGCCCCGGCGACCGTGACCAGGAAGCTGTAGCGCCGCGCCCGCTCCAGGAAGTCGGCGCGGGCCATGTGGTAGAGGAGCCGGGTGGTCATGCCGCCGCCTTCCGGCTCGACCCGCCGGCCCGGCCGGAAGTCAACCGGTAGAGATAGGCGTCCTCCAGGGTCGGCGGCAGCGGCCGCGCTCCGGCGCACGGCGGCGTCTCGGCCACCGCCCGCACGTGGACGCCGTCGCCGCGGCGGACGGTGCCGGAGATCAGCCAGCGCGCCTTGGCCGCCGGCAGCTCGGCGCTCGGCACCACGCACTCCCAGACCTTCCCCTCGACGGCGGCGAGCAGCGCCTCGGGAGAGGCGTGATCGACCAGCCGGCCGCCGTCGATGAGCGCGATCCCGGTCGCCGTGGCTTCGACGTCCGAGACGATGTGGGTCGAGAGGATGACGATGCGGTCGCCGGAGAGGTCCGAGAGGAGATTGCGGAAGCGCACCCGTTCCTCCGGGTCGAGCCCCACCGTCGGCTCGTCGACGATCAGGAGCCGCGGGTCGGAGAGGAGCGCCTGGGCGATCCCCACCCGCTGGCGCATGCCGCCGGAGTAGCCGCCGAGCGGCCGCTGCGCCGCCTCGGTGAGGTTGACCAGAGCGAGGAGCTCGGCGATGCGCGGCCGGGCGAGGCGGGCCGGCACCCCCTTGACCGCCGCCAGGTACTCGAGGAACTCGACCGCGGTGAGGTTGGGATAGACCCCGAAGTCCTGCGGCAGGTAGCCCAGGCTGGCGCGGAGAGCGGCGGGGGAGCGGGCGACGTCCTCGCCGTTCCACAGCACCCGCCCGGAGGTGGGGTGGGTGATGGTCGCCAGGATGCGCATCAGCGTCGACTTGCCGGCGCCGTTCGGACCGAGGAGGCCGAGCACCCCCGGCCCCATCTCCAGAGTGAAGTCGGAGAGCGCCACCGCACCCCCCTTGTAGACCTTGCCGACCCGCTCGATCGTGAGCTGCATCCCAGTCCTCCCTGCGGTCTTGTACGACGAAGAAAGACGCGAAGTTCCCGCTGCCGTCCGGGCCAGGCTCAAAAGCCGGCTCGCGAGGCCCGTTCGGCCCGTTCGGCGATGATCTCGAACCGGTTGTCGTGATAGAAGCGCCCACCCCGGAGCCAGGCCCAGAGGCCGGCCAGGAAGTAGGCGGGGAGGAAGAAGATCCCCCACCGTTCGCACTGCCGGACGTGCGCCCGCTCGTGCATCCGGTAGAAGGCGAGGGCGTAGGGCGAGATCCCCAGGACGACGTGCCCCAGAGTGAGGGCCTGGGCGTTGAGGAGGCAAAGGAGCGGAAAGGAGAAGCCGCCGTGGATCTCCAGGGTCCCCTCCTGCCGCCTGAGGACCCCGCCGGTCAGGGCGGTCAACAGCGCGGCGAGGAGACCCAGGGCCGTCACCGGGAAGGCCCAGAGGTAGCGGCAGGCGCGCCCGGGGGTCATCCCTGCATCATCCCGGAAGTCCTGCGGGCCAGCGCTCGACCTGCCGGCGGTGCCGTAGGAGGTGGACGATGGCGTGCTCGAGGAGGATCTCGGGATCGTAGATGGGCCCCCAGGGCATCTCGAAGCGCAGAGCGGTGACGGTCGCGTCGTCGGCGTCGTAGAACCCGGTGAGGGCCCCCTCCATGGAGCGCAGGGCGCCGGCGAGGTGGGACCGCAGATCGGCCGGGACGGCGACCTCGATCGTGCCGAGCGTGGCTTTGGGCAGCGACCGCGCCTTCCGCAGGGCGCCGGCATAGCCGTAGGCGGAGCGGGCGACGTGCTGGACGACGGAGCGGAGCGAGCGGAATTCGATCGCCGGGTCGGGGAGCTCGCGCTCGAACCGGTCGGCGGGGACCGCCTCGATCACGCTGCAGAGCTCCCCGGCGGCCCGGGCGTACTCGTCCATCAGGGCACCGAAGGGGCCGGGGAGACCGGGGTGGTCGAGGAAGACGGCGAGGCCGTTGGTTTGGAGGTCGGGGCGCATCCCTCTATTCTAGGCCCCCTGGAGGGACCATGCGCCTCGACATCGACCCCGACATCACCCGGGCGGCGACCCCGCCTTCGCGCCTCTACTTCGATCCCGAGGTCTATCGCCAGGTCCTGGAGGGGGTCTTCGCCCGCAGCTGGCAGCTGGTGGCGGACACCGCCGCGGTCAAGGTGCCGGGGCAGGTCCACCCGGTCACCCTCCTCGAAGGGAGCCTGGACGAGCCGCTCCTCTGGACCCGCGACGCCAAGGACCAGCTGCACTGCCTGTCGAACGTCTGCACCCACCGCGGCAACCTGGTGGCGGAGAGCCCGGGCAACGACCCCTTCCTGCGCTGCCGCTACCACGGCCGCCGCTTCGGGCTGGACGGCCGTTTCCTCTCCATGCCGGAGTTCGAGCGCACGGCGGGTTTCCCCACTGCCGCGGACGACCTGCCGCGGGTGGACTTCGGCGCCTTCGGCAGCTTCCTCTTCGCCTCCCTCGCTCCGGCCTTCCCGCTCGACGAGCTGCTCGCCCCGGTGCGCGAGCGGATCGGCTTTCTCCCCCTGGCCGAGGCGACCTTCGATCCCGGCCGCTCGCGCGACTACCTGGTGCGGGCCAACTGGGCGCTCTACTGCGACAACTACCTGGAGGGTTTCCACATCCCCTTCGTCCATGCCGGCCTGGCCGGGGCGCTCGACTACGGCAGCTACCGGACCGAGCTCTTCCCCTACGCCAATCTCCAGGTCGGGGTGGCCGCGGGGGGCGACGAGACCTTCGATCTCCCCGCCACCTCGCCCGATGATCAGGCGGGGGGGCAGTCGATCGCCGCCTACTACTTCTTTCTCTTTCCCAACACCATGCTGAACGTCTACCCCTGGGGGATCTCGGTCAACGTCGTCAAGCCTCTCGCGGTCGACCGCACCCGGGTCTCCTTCTTGACCTACGTCTGGGACCCGGGCAAGCTCGACCGCGGGGCCGGCGCCGGGCTCGACCGGGTGGAGCGCGAGGACGAGGCGGTGGTCGAGAGCGTGCAGCGGGGGGTGCGCTCGCGGCTCTACGACCGCGGCCGCTACTCCCCTGACCGCGAAGCGGGGGTGCACCACTTCCATCGCCTGCTGGCGAGGTTCCTCACGGAGTAGAGACGCCCAGCCGCTACCACAGACCTTTGCATCGCACGATTGCCAGGGCGTCTCCAGGAGGACGCGGAGGCGCCCCTCGCGGGGCGCCTCCCGGGGGATCAGCTCTTGGGCTTCTTGGCCGGCTTGGCCGCCTTCTCGGGCTTGACGTCGACGGTGGCCGCGGTCATCCGATACTCGATCGTCACCTTGGAGCCGACCTTCAAGTCGCCGGTGACCTTGGTCGCCGCGTCGCGCCCGATCTCCCAGCGGTCCTTCCCCTTCTGCACGACGATGGTGTCGGCCGTCAGCTCGAGGACGGGGCCGGTCACCTGGTAGGTCTTGGGCGCCGCCGCGTGGGCGGGGAGGGTCCACAGGGAGGCGGTCAGCACGAGAGCCACGATCAGCTTCTTCAGCATGTTGATCCTTTCCGCCCGCCGGAAGGGCAGGCTCGACGCAAAATTTCAGGCCATCTTACCGCGGAGGAAGATCAGGCCCTCTTCGAGGAGGCCGTGGTCGGCGGTGCCGGTGGGGGTCAGCCGGTCGACGAGGCCGGGGAGCACCGAGGCGAGCAGCGAGCCGGCCTGGTCGGCGGGGACGCCGGCCTGCTGGGCGAGCTGGCCCAGACGGTCGCTTCCCAGGACGTTCTCCACCTGCTGCGCCGAGACCGGCAGGTTCTGCCCGCTGCCGATCCAGGAGCCGACGAGGTGGCCCAACCCCTGCTGCTCGAACAGCTGCACAAGTCCCGAGAGGCCGCCCGCGCCGCCCTGGTTGCCCAGGAGGCCGAGGAGGGCCTGGACCATCCCAGGATGGCCGAGGTCGGCGGTGGCGGGGGGGTTGGGGTTGGCGGTGCCGGCGGTATTGGCGGCACCGGTCACGGCGTTCAACACATCTCCGAAAAGGTCCATGGCGAGTCTCCTGGCCCGTGGGGGGGGCCCTGTGGGGGGGTTGGGGGAGGCGGGCTGCGCCCGCGGGACGAGCGTATCCTATGTCCCGAAGATTACGGAGAACCTTAAGAGACCATCGGGTACAATCAGCCGGTGAACGCGGCGCGTCGCACCCTCGGCCGCTGGCTCCTTCTGACCTTCCTCGAGCGCGGCTGCGATCCCACCCGGACGGGTGTGCCCACCACGGTGGCGCGCATCCGCCCCCTCTCCGCCCGCGAGCTGGCCGAGCTCACCGCCTTCCCCCTGGTGCTGGTGCCGGTGACCAACGTGCGGTTCCTGCATCTGCCGGCGCGGTAGGGGGGCTGTTTACCCTTCGGCGAGAAGGGGTTAGACTGGCGCGGTGTACGTCCGATCTCTGCGCATAGCGAACCTCCGGTGCTTCCGGGAAGCCGAGCTGGAGCTCCAGTTCCCGGGGCGGGAGCAGGAGTCGCCGCCGGCCCTGTCGAACGTCAATCTCCTCCTCGGGGACAACGGGTCCGGCAAGACCACCGTCTTCAAGGCGATCGCGCTGGCGGTCCTCTCCAGATTCCTGGAAGGCTCAGGGTACGTACCCTACCAATTGACCCGGAGAGAAACCGGCGGCGTACAGATGGAAATGGCCTCCGTCGATGCTGGTCTGTTGATGCATGGTCAGGATCAAGGCCACTTTGGCAATGGCATCGATTCACCCTCCCGATCTGGCTCTTCTGGAGTCCGAATTGGCAAGGTCAGAGATGAGGAGGTACTGAGAGAGCTTTACGAAGAGTCCTGGCTCAGTAGTTGGAAGGATGAGATGTATGACGAGGAATCTCCAGCCTTTTTATTGCTGGGCTATGGAGCAACTCGTTGGTCGACCGATGCCAGCGGTTCAGAGCCACTTCCGACGCAGCGCAAGAGAAGGCGTCTCCGGTATCAACGGGTAGCGGGGATTTTTGAGGAGCACATCCCGCTCGTTCCCCTAGCCGCCTGGCTACCCCGCTTCGCCTACGGCGAGCGCTTTCAAGAGATTCAGGGGATCGTCAATGACATGTTGCCGGAGGGGACAAGGTTCATAGGAGATTTAGAGAAGGAGGAGTATCTATTCGAGCATTGCGGTATCACGGTGCCCTTCGGAGCACTTTCCGATGGCTACCGTGCCTACCTGGGTTGGATTACCGACCTCCTCTATAACATGACTCTCGGCTGCCCTGCCGGTACAAAGCTACGAGACCTCAAGGGGGTCGTCTTAGTTGACGAGGTCGACCTTCACCTCCATCCGGAGTGGCAACGACGAGTGGTTCCCACGATTTCACAGACGCTCCCCAACCTCCAGTTCGTCCTCTCGACCCATAGCCCGATCGTCGCCGGCACCTTGAGCGCGAAGAACATTTTCGTCTTGGAAATGGACGACTCCGGGGCATCGACGGTACAGCAGTTGGAGGAGAACATCCACGGGCTCGATGCCGATCAGATACTATTGAGCTCCTACTTCAATCTAAGGTCGAGCCGTGCTCCGGATGCCGTGGATTACCTGCGCCAGCTGTCGAAACGGGCGATGGAGGGAGATCCGGAAGCGGCCCGCTCTTTCCTGGAGACACTCGCCAAAGGCTCCGAAGTCCCGGGCCGGTGATCCAAGACCTGTGATCCGTTACCCTATCTCCTTGCAAGAGCTGGAGAAGCGGGTCCAGGCTGCGGTGCCCGGCTGGCTGGAGGAGGCTGCCCGGAGAACCGAGCGGTTCCGAGAGCTGGGCAGGTACGAGGAGGACGAGAGCACCTGGGGTGAGGTGAAGCGGGTGTTCATGGATCTCCAGCGGGAGAAGTGCGCCTACTGCGAGCGCAGGCTATCCGGCCAGCGATTTGGCTCCGTCGAGCACGACGTGGAGCACTACCGTCCGAAGAGCACGGTCAGAGTATGGCCGGCGCGGAGGATCGAGCGCGAACGGGGCCTCCACTACGACTTCGCGACCGGGAGCGACCTGCCGGCCGGCTACTATCTCCTCGCCTATCAGCTCTTCAACTATGCCATTGCCTGCAAGACTTGCAATACCTCGCTCAAGGGCAGCTTCTTTCCCATCGCCGCCGAACGCCTCCCAGGGAGCCTCGATCCGGTGGAGCTGCGCGCCGAGCGACCGTTCCTTCTGTATCCCTTGGGAGAGCTGGACGAAGACCCGGAGGAGATCCTCACCTTCAACGGCATCAACCCCGTGCCGAAGATCCGGGAGGGCCATCCCATGCGGCGTGCGATCGTCACGATCGATTTCTTCGCGCTTGACGAGAGAGGGGATCTCCTTTGCGGGCGGGCCGAGACCATCCGGTCTCTTTATCTGGCTCTCCTATGGAAGGAAAGAGCGGACTCCCCTTTGGGGGACCTGGCGGATCGGGCCGTCGTAAGCCTCTTGTCTTCCGCCAGCGAGCACGCCAGTTGCGCCCGATGTTTTCACGATCTCTATAGGAGAGACCCACAGCGCGCCGCGGAGCTTGCTCAGATCGCGCAGAACTATATCGACAGCCGCTCCTAGCTACCCGATCATCGACTCCCACCGCCGCTTGATCACCAAAACCGTGGTGTCGTCCGGCGGCTCCTCGTTGTGGAGGTGGCGGCGCCAGTCGGCCAGGAGGGCTTCCAGGATGGCCTGGGCGGGACGGCGGGAGGTCCAGCGCAGGATCTCGCTCGGCCGCTCGTAGCCGTAGGGGTCGCCTGCCCAGTTGGGGGCTTCGAAGAGGCCGTCCGAGCAGAGGATGAGGACGCTCCCTGGCGGCAGGGTGAGGGCGAGATCCGCGTACTCCCTCTTCGGTCCCTGCCCGAGGGGGAGGCCAGGGAGGACGATCTCCTCGACCGCGTTGTCCACCAGGAGGAGCGGGTAGGGGTGGCCGGCGTTGGCGAGGAGCGCCTGGCCGGTCGCGAGGTCCAGGCGGAGGAGGGCGAGGCTGGTGAAGTTGCGCCTTCTGCCGCCGCGGCGGATCACCCGGTCGACCTCCTTGAGCACCTCGGCGGGGGTACGACCGGGAGCGATGATGCTGGTCAGGGCCGCCGTCGTCATCGCCTGGACGATCGAGCAGGAGTAGCCGTGGCCGGCCACGTCGCCGGCCGCGATCCACAGGTGGCCGTCCGTTTTCTCCGGCGTCCCCGGCGTTCCCGGCGTTCCGGTGTGCAGAAAATCGTAGAGGTCGCCGCCGGCTTCGGTCGCGAGGAGCGACTGGGCGGCGATCTCCCAGCCGGGGATCTCGGGCACCGCCTCGGGGAGGAGCCCGAGCTGCATGCGGGTGAGGAGGTCCATCTCGTAGCTCACCCGGCGCTCCTCCTCCAGGCGGCGGATGAAGGCGGGCGGGGCGAGGCGCTCGATTTCCACCTGGTCCGGCCGCCGCAACCCGAGGAGCCCGAGGAAGACGAAGGCCAGCGGGTCGACGGCGGTCAAGACGAAGGTCCCCGGCAGCCAGTCGAGGTGGAGGGCCGAGAAGGCCGCCGCCGGCAGCAGGAAGGAGATCATGGCGGCGGTCAGGAGGGCGGTCAGCCCGAAGCGCCGTCCACCCTCGAAGAGGAAGAGGAGGAGGGCGACGTTGGCGGCGTACCCCACGGGCCAGGGGTGGAGGTCCAGGGGAGCGAGGAAGAAGGCGCCGGCGAGGGCCGCCGCCGGCACCACCCAGCGCCGCGGCAGGAGGCGGCCGGCGACGGCGAGGAGGACCAGCGACTCGGCGGCGAAGGCGATCCCCACGCCCACCGGGCTCGTCGTATCGAAGATCGGTAGCGACAGGCTCGCCCTCTCCGGCCAGATCCCGGGCAGGGCCAGGGCGGTGGCCGTGACGGCGAGCCGGAGGCCGGCGAACGCCGCTCCCAGGGCCAGCCCGAAGAGCAGGGCGCGGCCGCCGCGCGGCCCCAGCCGCCCGGCGCGCAGGGCGTCCAGGCTGGTGGTGAAGTCGGGGGAGGTCGAACGGATGAACGACTCGCCCGCCGACCAGGCGAGGAAGACCCAGAGGGCATGGAGCGCCAGGGCGAGGAGGGCCGAGGCGATCGAGGGGGTGTCGGGCAGGGCGTGGAAGAGCCCCCCGAGCGAGGCGACGAGGGTGAGCCCGCAGAGGACCAGGCCGTTCTTGAAGTCGATCCGCCCGCGTGAGACGAGGAAGAAGAAGAGGCCGGCCACGAGGAAGAAGAGAAGGATGTCGGGGAACCAGCGCTGCAGGAGAGTCCCGATGTTGATGTGGCGGCCCCGGGCGAGGGCCTGCTCGACGGTGCCGGGGCTGCGCTGCGCGATGAGGCTCGCGCCGGGCAGGAAGGCGGCCCCCAGGTGCTGGACCGGCCGGGTCCCCGGCAGCGCGTAGAGGAGGGCCATGTCGTTCGTCGCCTCCTCCAGCGGCTTTCCCAGCGACTCGCCGGGAGCGAGGAGCTGCTGGACGAAGACCAGGGACTGGGCGCGTGGGAGGGTCTGCAGGGGCGAGGTGAAGAACTGCTGGAGCCCGGGGGCGGTCCAGGTGATCCCCAGCGGCGCGCCGTCCGGCGAGAACGAGAGGGCCAGGGTGCGCAGGGCCGGATCGCCGGGCAGGGTCCCCTCCTGGGCCACCGTCACCTTGACCCCGGCGAGCCGCGGCGAGATGGCGCGCGGCCCCCGCCGGCCCCTGGCCGCGCCGGCCAGGCCCAGGTCGTGGGCGGCGAAACCGAGGGCGACCTGGGGCGGCTGGGGCGCCAGGCCCACCCCGGCGCGCCCCGCGAGCTCGCGATAGCGCTCCACGAAACGCCCCTCCTCCGGCAGCCGGCCGGCCCGCCACTCGGGCAGCCAGGCGAGGGCCAGGGCCAGCCCGGCGGCGAAGACCAGGGCACCGACGAGGATCGACCCCAACGGCCGGACGACGGGAGGGCGGTCGGTCATGGTCTCTTCATACTACGCTGTCTGCGCCGCGGGGTTTGCCGCGGGGCTTTTGCTAGAATCCGCCGCATGCCCGATCGCACCCCGCACGTCCGCCGGCTGTACTTGATCCTCGCCGCGCTCACCGTCCTTCTGGCCCTCGCCCTCCCCCGGCCGGCCGCCGCCGCCGCCGGGCACAAGCTCGTCATCCTGGGTTTCGACGGGGTGGACGCCAAGCTCACCGAGCAGTGGATGAACGAGGGGAAGCTCCCGAACCTGGCGAAGCTGCGGGCGGAGGGGACCTTCGCCCCCCTCCTCCCCACCCTGCCGTCGCAGACGCCGGTCTCCTGGTCGACCTTCTCGACCGGCCTCTCCCCCGGCCGCCACGGCATCTTCGACTTCCTGAAGCGCGATCCGGCGACCTACAAGCCGAGCTTCGCCATGTACGACGAGAAGCGCACCCCCTTCCTCTGGGGGACGGCCAACCCCTGGATCGTCGGGGTGGGCGGCGCCCTGGCGCTGGCCCTCGTCTTCTTCCTGCTCCTCAAGCTCTTCCGCCTGCGCACCCGGCCGGCCTTCGTCACCGCCCTCGTCCTCGGGGGTGTCCTGGGGATCGGCGCCGGGGCGGCCGCGGCGCGGCTCCTGCCGGTCGACCGTCCCAACGCCACCAACCGCCAGCAGGGGGAGCCCTTCTGGTCGATCCTCGGCAAGGCCGGCCAGCGGGTGCGGGTGATCCGCGTCCCGGTCACCTTTCCGCCCAAGCCGTTCGAGCACGGCGAGCTCTTGACCGGCCTCGGCACCCCCGACCTCTCCGGGCGGATCGGCAAGCCCTTCTACTTCACCTCCGAGCTCTTCTTCACCCCCAAGGGCGGCGGCGACTTCTCGGTCGAGGTCACCGAGCTCCCCGACAACAAGGGGACGATCGACACCGAGATCAAGGGGCCGCCCAACGAGCTTTTTCCCAAGCAGAAAGAGAAGGAGTACCTCAAGATCCCCATGCGCCTGGTGGTCGCGAACGACAAGAAGAGTCTGGGGATCGACGTTTCGGGCCAGCACCTGACCTTGAAGCCGGGCGAGTGGAGCGACTGGGCGCGCTTCACCTTCCCCTTCAACGCGATTATCAAGCTGCACGGCATCGGCCGCTTCCGGCTCCTTTCGCTCACGCCCGAGGTGCGGCTCTACCTCTCGCCCATCCAGTTCGACCCGGAGAACCTGCCGCCGATCGTCGACCTCACGACGCCGCCCCGCTTCATCCACCAGATGACCGACCGCTTCGGCCTCTTCAAGACCATCGGCTGGCAGATCGACACCTGGTCGATGGACAACGGCACCATCCCCGAGGACGTCTTCCTAGAGGACGTCAAGAACACGGTGACCAAGGATCGCCAGATCCTCGACGGCTTCCTCAAGGACGACGACTGGGACGTGCTCGTCGACTACTTCGAGTTCACCGACCGGGTGCAGCACATGATGTTCCGCTTCCTCGATCCCAAGCACCCGCTCTACACCGCGGAGGGGGCGGCCAAGTGGGGCGGCGCGATCCTTGGCGCCTACCAGCAGATGGATGAGATCGTGGGGGCCACGATGGCGAAGCTGCCTCAGGGGACGACCCTCCTCATCGTCTCCGACCACGGCTTCGCCTCCTTCCGCCGCGGCATGAACTACAACACCTGGCTGGCGAAGAACAACTACATGGTGCTGACCGGGGAGGACACCAAGCGCAAGAACCTGGAGGACCTCTTCGACCAGGGGGACTTCTTCGTCAACGTCGATTGGTCGAAGACCCGCGCCTACGCCCTCGGGCTGGGGCAGGTCTACTTGAACCTCGCCGGGCGGGAGGCGAAGGGGATCGTGCAGCCGGGCGAGGACTACAAGAAGCTGGCGGCGGAGATCAAGGCCGGCCTCGAAGCCTACGTCGACCCCGAGACCGGGCAGCACCCGGTGCAGCACGTCTTCACCCGCGACGAGGCCTACGGCACCTATGACCCGCTCTTGATCCCCGACCTCATCCCCTCGAACAGCGAGGGCTACCGGGTGGGCTGGCAGGACAGCCTGGGCGGCATCGCCAAGGCGGTGGTCGAGCCCAACCTCCGCATCTGGAGCGGCGATCACTGCTCGGTCTACCCGCCGCTCGTCAAGGGCATCCTGTTCAGCAACGCCAAGCTGAACGCCCCGGAGCCCAAGATGGGCGACGTGATGCCCACGATTCTCGACATCTACGGGGTGAAGCCGCCGGTGCAGCTCGACGGCAAGAGCCTCTGGGCGGGGGGGCGGTAGGGACGAGGGAAGGGTAGTGGCAAAGGCATGGTACGCTACACCCATGATCATGACCATTGACAAGGCCGGGCGTGTGGTCATTCCTGCCGAGGTGCGCAAGCGGCTCGGTCTGGCCGCCGGCACGGAGCTTGAGATGGTGGTCGAGGGCTTCGCCATCCACCTGGTCCGGTCGGTCGCCGGCCCCGAGCTCGTCCGGCGCGGCGAGCGGCTGGTCGTCCGCCCTCGGGTGCCGGAAGGAGAGCGCGCCGAGGTCGACGTGGCGCGGTTGATGGAAGAGGAGCGGGACCGGTGGCCGGGCTGAGGGGGGCCTTCTTCGATACCAGTATCCTCATCGCCGGAAGCATCGACTTTGGCCGCAGCTCGCAGCACGCCCTACTGCTGATGGATGCGGTCGCGAACGGCCAGATCGAGCGCCCGCTAACCGCTTGGCATTGCTGTCTCGAGTTCTACTCGGTGACGACGCGCCTACCGGAAGAATACCGCCTCGAACCGGAGATCGCCCTACGGCTCCTGCGGGAGGAGATCTTCCCTCGTTTCTCGGTCCACGACCTCCCATCGAAACTGCGGGAGGAGTTCCTGATCTCCACCGTAGGGGAGGGCACGATGGGCGGTAGGATCTACGATGCACACATTGCCGAGATCGCGCGGCAGGCTGGTGCGCAGCTCGTCACCACCGAGAACCGCCGCCATTTCACATCCCTGCTGCGCCACGGCATCCGCGTGTTGGTCAGCGCCGAGTTGTCCGCCGAGATCGGACTGACCCGTTACAGACCTCCGGCAGAGCCGGAGGCTTGAAATATGGACGACGCCTAACTAAAGGCGGGTGGCTCCCACGGCGCGGGATCAGGGGACAGCTCCAGACTCGCGGTCAG
Source organism: Thermoanaerobaculia bacterium (assembly GCA_035644215.1). GTDB lineage: Bacteria > Acidobacteriota > Thermoanaerobaculia > Multivoradales > UBA5704 > DASQPA01. The sequence goes on along the minus strand of DASQPA010000202.1, from coordinate 31,768 downwards.
ACTCGATCCTCTACTGACATGCGGGGCGAGCCCGGATGAGGAACTCTGCCAACGCCCCGGTCCGCCAGACCTACGATCGGCTCGCGGCGGTCTACGACCGGCGGTGGGCGCGCTACATCCGGGCGACGACGCGGGCCACCCTGGCCCGCCTGGCCCTGCGCCCGGGCGAACAGCTGCTCGACCTCGGCTGTGGTACCGGCGCCCTGCTCCGGGAACTGGTCCTGGAGAGCGCCGCGCCGCGGCTCTGCGGTGTCGATCTGTCGCTCGCCATGCTCGCCTGCGCCCGGGCGAGTCTTCCTCCGGCGGTCCCGCTCGCCCTGGGCGACGTCGGCGCCCTGCCTTACCCTTCGGGCTCGTTCGACGTCGTCGTCTCGATCAGCTCCTTTCACTACTGGCCGCACCCGGAGGAGGCGCTGCAGGAGATCCGGCGAGTCCTGCGGCCCGGCGGCCGCCTGGTGATCACCGACTGGTGCGCCGACTTCCTGGCCTGCCGGATCTGCGAGTGGATCGTGCGCCGGTTCGATCACGCGCACCAGCGCATCTACGGCAAGGCCCGGTGCCGGCAGCTCCTCGAAGCCGCCGGCCTGGCCGAGGTGGCGGTCGAGTCTTATAGTGCGCCCTGGCCCTGGGGCATGATGACGGCGACGGCCCGCGTGGCCGCGACGTAAGAACGCGGCGAAAGCCTCCGGGATCTTCAGAAACCCCTCCGGGAACGTCCGGAACCCGTGGAAAGTCCGTAGCGCCTCCGGGTGCTTCCGGGACGTCTCCGGACGCTTCCGGAACCTCTGGAAAGTCGTCCGGCACCCGTGCAAAGTCCTTCCGGAGACTCTCCGGGAGGTTCCGGACGGTCTGCGGGAGCTTCCAGAGATCCTCCGGGCGCTGCCGAAATTTCTCCGGGAGGTTCCCAAAACCCTCCGGGACCTTCCAGAAACCCTCCGGGAGCTTCCGGACGGCCTCCGGGAGCTTCCAAAACCGCGGAAAGTCTTCCTGGACACCTGGGAAGTAACTTTCCACGCCCGGAAAGTCGAGCTGCACGCGTGAAAAGTAAAACACCACGGATGAGAAGTCTTCCCGGAGACGTCGAAAGTGACTTTCCAGGGATGGGAAGTCGACCCGGAGAGGGAAAAAGTCGACCCGGAGGCGTCGGAAGTCGAGCCGGAGGGATCAGAAGTCGACCCGGAGACGCAGGAAGTCGACCCGGAGAGTTTTTGGAGGCCTTTTCGGGGGTTTGGGCGCCCGCGGAGGGTTTCCCGAGCCGGCCGGAGGTGAGTTCGTCCTCTCCGGAGGTCGTTTCGCCACGCTCCTCCCCATCGTCATCCTGCGGAGAGCCCAAGCGACTCGCCAGAGATATCCGAGACTTCGGATCGCGATCTCTGGCCTGAGATCGACATCCGAGGCCTCCGATCGGCATCCAGGAGCCTGAGATGCGTTGAAGAGGAGGGGCTTTAACCTGAAAGGGGACCACGGCAGTTACGTCTCAAACTACCGTCGCCCCTTCGGGGCTGTAGATTCTTGAGGTTAACCATACCTGGGGTTGGCACCCCAGGCTACCCACCTGCGCCCCTTCGGGGCGGATTCAGAATCGCAAGCAATCGTAGTTGATCTTTGACAGCCGCCGCCCAGGTGCCCAAAGGGGCGAAAGCCTGTGAGCTAGGCGTCGCTCGTCTGTGCCACCCCCCTCCTGTCCTCCCCCCATCCCCACCCTCACACCCACCCAGGGGGGAGGGACCCGATCGGCAGCTTCAACTCGAGCTCTGACCACCCGACGACGACGCTGACTACCGCGTTCCTCCCCCCTGGGCGGGAGGGTGCCAGGGGATGGGGGGAGGACAGGAGGGGGGTGGCAGGCGGATACGCCTTTCATCCATCTTCGGGTGCGGCGTAGCCGCATGAAGAACTCTCAGAATCGCAAGGGTTGATCCTTGCCGGCCGCCGAGGTGAAGGGACCCAAGATCGATCGTCCTATCTGGGAAGACAGCCCCGAAGGGGCGCAGGTGGGTAGCCTGGGGCGAGAGCCCCAGGTTGGGGTAACCACAAGAAAATAAAGCCCCGAAGGGGCGAAGGTACGCTCGGGGGTACGCCGCCTACCGCCGCTCCCCTTCCTTCACGAACAGGTACTCCTGGATGCCGTGGCGCAGCAGGAAGGAGCGGTCGACCCGGAAGCCGCGCAGGAGGTCGTTCAAGTCGGCCGGCGCGAAGCGCGGCGCGGGCCGCAGCGCGGTCGTCCGCACGTCGTAGGCCAGGTTCTGCTCGTCGACGATGCGGAAACGGATCGGCTGCGCCGGGATCTGCTTCAGGATCGAGATCAGGGAGAAGATCACCGTCCCCGGCTGACAGAATAGGGCCAGGTGCTTGAGGAAGTAGCCGAGCTCCTTGCGGGTCAGGTAGTTCCAGGTGTCCCAGGCGATCACCACGTCGAAGCTCACCGCCTCCGAGCGGGGGAGGAACTCGGCGAAGAACTCCGGGCCGGCCTCCTCGCCGTCGCCTCCCCCGGCGCGCGCCGAGAGGGCCGCGTAGAGGTCTTCGATATAGATTTTGCAGCCAAACTGCGAGAGGAACTCGACGTTGCTGCCGATGGCCGGCCCCAGGTCCAGGACCTGGAGCTTGCGGCCGCGGCGGAACTCTTCGAGCAGGGCGGTCAGGGCGAGCGAGCGGTGGATCTGCGGCTCGGTCTCGGCCGTCGGGCGGTGCTCCTTTTTCTTGTCGCGGGAGCCGTGCGACGAAAACCAGCTCATCTACGCGTTGGCGATCCGGTTGGCCGGGGCTTCGGTTCCGGGCTCGCGCCGCGGCCCTCCCGGCGCCGGGCCGGATGCCCGGCCGAGGTCCTTGGGCTCCATGTCGATCGAGCCCTTGAACCGCGAGCCGTCCTCCAGGGTGACGCGGGGAGAGGTGATGTTGCCGCGCACGGCGCCCGACTGGCGCAGGACCGCCTGCTCCTGGGCGAAGACGTTGCCGTCCACCTCGCCCTCGACGGTGACGACGCGGCCGAAGACGTCCGCCTTCACCCGGCCGTTCTTGCCGATCGTGACGTTGTGCTGTTTCAGGTCGACCTTGCCCTCGACCCGCCCTTCGATCACCAGGTCCTCCTCGCCGGCGAGATCGCCTTTGATGAAGATCGAGGGGCCGATGGTCGCCCGTTCGGACGGGCGGCGGGTCGGCTCCGCGGCGGGCGGCGGGGGAGGGGCGCTGGTCATGGGGCGGGGGGCGGCGGGGGGTTCGGGCTGCGGGTTGGGGGAATCGTCTCTTTTCCACGCCATCGAGAATCTCCTTCTTGACCGTCTAGCGGGATGAGATGGAGGGTATGGGCGCGGCGAAAGGATGTCAAGAAGAAAAATAGGGTTTCTTCTATGTTTGCATGGGCTGGGGCGCCGTCCGCGGACGGCGCCCCAACCCACCCTCAGCTGACCAGACGGGCGTTCAACGTGATCTCGACGCCGCCCAGGGCCTGGGAGACCGGGCACCCTTCCTTGGCCTTGCGGGCCTGATCCTGGAAGGCGGCGTCGTCGATCCCGGGGATCTGGGATTCGTTTTCGAGCTCGATGCGGGTGATCTTGAAACCCTCGCCCACCTTTTCCAGGTGGACCTTGGCCGAGGTCGCGACCCGCTGGGGCGCGAAGCCGGCGCGGCCTAAACCGGCCGAGAGGGCCATCGAGAAGCAGCCGGCATGGGCGGCGCCGATCAGCTCCTCCGGGTTGGTGCCGCCGGCCTCCTCGAAACGGGAGCCGAACGAGTAGCGCCCCTCGAAGGCGCCGCTCCCCAGGGAGACCTTCCCCTGACCGTCCTTCAATCCCCCTTCCCACACCGCTTTGGCTGAACGTACGGGCATGTTTCCCTCCTTTTTGAAATGGATGTCTCTTCAGTTCTCGGTTGGCCGATGCCCCGCCCCGGGTGGTAGCTCACGGCTTCTTGCCGGGCGGCCGGGCCGCCCGGAACTCGATGGGAGTGCCGGGGGGGAGCTTCCTCAGACGGGTGATGCGGACCGGCGGGTTGGCCTGCCAGTCGACGTGCAAGGTGAATTCGATGGGGTCGTTGACGGCGAGGCCGGCGAGCGACACCTGGGGACCCAAGGGGAAGGACATGGTCATGGGATCCATCCCCACCACCTCCCCCTGGCGGTCGACGAAGTCGTCCACCGCCTGGTGGGCGATCTCGAAAGCGCTCGCCGGATTCCCGGCCTGGGGCAGCTCGGCCACCCGGCCGCGGACCGTGTAGTCGCGCCCGCCCCCGCCGCGCGCGCAGCCGGTACTGGCGAGAAAGGCAAGAAAGGCGAGAAGGAGACCGGGGAGAACCGTCGCGCTTCCCCTCTTGGTTTTGATTTCGTAGCTCTTCATGCGTTCCTCGCTCTCCGCGCGGGGCCGATCGTAGCATGCGCTCCCAGGTCTCCCGACGTTGCCGGTGCGCGGGGTTTTGCATACAGTGCCCGGCTGGAGAGGGAAGGAGGTCGGAGATGGCGAACCCGGGTGGAGCGAGCGGTTCCGAGCTGAGGTTGGGGCGCTACGCGCCCGCGGTGACGGCGCGCCTGGCGCGCTGGCAGGAGGAGCGGTTCGGCCGGCGGTTGTGGCAGAAGGACACCACCCTCTGGTCGCGCGAGCCGGTGCCGGATCTCGCCGACCGCCTGGGCTGGCTCCCCCTGCCGGAGACCGCGCCCGCCACCCTGGCCGACCTCGGCCGCTTCGTCGACGGGGTGCGGGCGGACGGCATCACCCACGCGGTGGTCCTCGGGATGGGCGGGTCGAGCCTGGCGCCGGAGGTCTTCGCCCACACCTTCGGGCACCGTCCCGGCGGGCTGGAGCTCTCGGTGCTCGACAGCACCCACCCCGACGCGGTCGCCGCCCTGGCCGGCCGGCTCGACCCCCTGAAGAGCCTCTTCCTGGTGTCGAGCAAGTCGGGGGGGACGACCGAGACCCTGTCCTATTTCTATACCTTCTGGGAGCGGGTGAAGCGGGCGCTGGCCGAAAAAGGGGACCCCAAGGGCGATCCGGGCCGACATTTCGCGGCGATCACCGACCCCGGCACCTCGCTCGAGAAGCTCGCCCGGGAGCGCGGCTTCCGCGCCGTCTTTTCCGCCCCGCCGGACGTCGGCGGCCGCTACAGCGCCCTGACCCCCTTCGGCCTGGTCCCCGCGGCGGTGGCCGGGGTCGACCTCGCGGGGCTCCTCGACCGCGCCCGCCAGGCGGCGGCCGCCTGCGGGCCGGAGGTGGCGGCGGCCGACGACCCGGGGCTCCAGCTGGGCGCCGCGATGGGGGAGCTCGCCCGTGCCGGGCGCGACAAGCTGACCCTCTGGACCTCCCCCTCGATCGCCGCCTTCCCCGACTGGCTGGAGCAGCTCATCGCCGAGAGCACCGGGAAGGACAACACGGGGATCGTCCCGGTGGCGGGCGAGCCGCTCGGCCGGCCGGAGGCCTACGGCGCCGACCGCTTCTTCGTCACCTTGGAAGTGGCGGGGGAGGACGCCGGGGTGGGCGACCTGCTCTCGGCGCTCGAAGCCCAGGGCCACCCGGTGGCGCGGCTCACCCTCGCCGATCCGCTGGACCTCGGCCGCGAGATGTTCCGCTGGGAGGTGGCGGTGGCGGCGGCCGGCGCGGTTTTGGGCATCCATCCCTTCAACCAGCCGGACGTGGAGTTCGCCAAGGTGCTGGCCCGGGAGGCCATGAAGCAGGCCGGGGCGGGGGGCGGCGGGGAGGCGAAGACGGTGCCGGTCGCCGACCGGGCGGCCCTGGGGGCGGCGCTCGCCGATCTCCTGGGCGGGACGGGGGGCTACGTCGGCCTCCACGCCTACCTGGCCCCCACCCCCGCGCTGGGGGCGGCCCTCCACGCCCTCCAGGGCGAGGTGAGAGACCGCACCCGGCTCGCCACCACCTTCGGCTACGGCCCGCGTTTCCTCCACTCGACCGGCCAGCTCCACAAGGGGGGGCCTCCCGGCAGCCGCTTCCTGCAGCTCGTCGACCACCCCCACCAGGAGCTGCCGGTGCCGGAGACCGACTACACCTTCGCGCGCTTGATCCAGGCCCAGGCGGCGGGGGACAGGAAGGCGCTCGAGCAGCGTGGCCGGAAGGTCCTGACCGTCGATCTGGGGGAGGACGCCGCGGCCGGCGTCTCGGCGATCCACCAGGCGATCCGCCAGGTGGTCGGCGAGGCGCTCCCGACTTGAGTCCCGACCGGGACCTTCTGCTGGCCGGGGACGTCGGCGGGACGAAGACCAACCTCGGCCTCTTCGAGCGACCGGCGGGAGGGGCGCCGCGGCTGCTGCGCTCCGGCCACTATGCGAGCCCCGACTTCCCGGGCCTGGCGCCCATGCTCGCCGCCTTCCTGGGAACGGACGGCGGGCGGGTCGGCGCCGCCTGCTTCGGCGTCCCCGGTCCGGTGCTCGCCAACCGGACCCGGACCCCCAACCTCGCCTGGGAGCTCGACGGCGAAGAGATCGCCCGGACGTCGGGGATCGCCGCCGTCCAGCTGGTCAACGACCTGGTGGCGACCGCCGAGGCGATCCCCCTGCTGGGACCCGCCGACCTGGCGGTCCTCTATCCGGGGGCGCCGGGCGCGCCGGGGGCGCCCCCGGAGGGCAACCGCGCCCTCATCGCCGCCGGCACCGGGCTGGGAATGGCCCTCCTCCCCTGGATCGACGGGCGCCACGTGCCGGTGGCGTCGGAGGGGGGGCACATGGATTTCGCCCCCCGCGACGAGGCGGAGGCGGCCCTGGCGACGGCCCTCCGCGCCCGCTTCGGCCGGGTGAGCGTCGAGCGGGTAGTCTCCGGGCCGGGCCTGCACGCCATCTATCAGTACCTGCGGGGGAGCGCGGGGGGGGGAGCCTCGGAGACGCCGGAGACCTCGGCGCGCCTGGCGGCGGCGGACGATCCCTCGCGGGTGATCGCCGAGGCGGCCCTCGCCGGGGAGTCGCCGCTCGCTGTCCGCGCCCTCGACCTCTTCACCGGCGTCTACGGCGCCGCCGCCGGCAACCTGGCGCTCGTCGGCACGGCCACCGGGGGGGTCTACCTGGGGGGAGGGATCGCTCCCAAGATCCTCGGGAAGCTCCTGGACGGCACCTTCCTCCGTGCCTTCGTCGCCAAGGGGCGGTTCCAATCCTATCTGGAGGCGATCCCGGTCTCGGTCATCCGGAACGATCGGGCGGCGATGTTCGGGGCGGCGAGCGTGGCGGCCCGGCTCCGGGCCTGATACGCCGTTTTGGCAAGCCTCTACCCTGACTGGCACGCCAGGAATGCGCGCCGCCCCCTCCCGTATACGGGTTCCCCGGGGAAAACGTTGGGGGAGAGGCTGGCATTACGGATGCAATCTGTAGTATGCAACAGGGCGGAGATTAGACTCCGATCCCCAAAAGGAGAGTGCTATGCGCAAGACTGCTTGGGTTCTCACCGGTCTCATGATTGCTTCGTCGGTTGCCGCCATGGCTGCCACCGCCCCGGCGGCTGACGCGCCGAAGGACAAGGGCACCGCGGCTGCCTCCACCGATGCGGGCATGGACAAGGGTATGGCGAAGTCCAAGGCCAAGTGGGACCACACCATGGGCGAGGTGACCGCTGTCGACGCGACCGCCAAGACCATGACCGTCAAGGCGAAGGCTGGCGACAAGAACTTCAAGTGGGACGACAAGACCGTCGTCACCCCGAAGGGTTCCGCCCCGGCCGTCGGCGACAAGGTCACCGTCACCACCGCCAAGGACAGCGACATGGCCACCAAGGTCGCCATCCACAAGGCGAAGGCTGCCAAGCCGGCCGCCGACAAGAAGCCCAGCTAACCCGATTCAAGCCTAGCGATACAGCGCAGGGGTACCCTCGGGTGCCCCTGCGTTTTTTTATGGCGACTTCCGCGCTTCGGCGTCGGCGAGCGAGAAGGGCTGGGGGAAGAGCGCGGAGAGGCGCAGCTCCTCGCGGTCGCCGGCCGGGTTGGCGACCAGGATGGGCAGGTCGCGGGCGAACTCGGAGAGGGTCTGCCGGCAGAGGCCGCAGGGGCGGGAGGGCGGGCTGGTGCCGGTGACCACGGCGATGGCGACCGGGGCGCGCAGGCCGGCCGAGGCGGCCTTGGCGATCGCCACCCGTTCGGCGCAGACGGCGAGCGCCGGGATGCCGTTTTCGACGTTCGCTCCGGCGTGGATCGAGCCGTCCTCCATGAGCACCGCCGCGCCGACCGGAAAGCCGCTGTAGGGCGCGTAGGCGTGCGCGCGGACGGCGGTCGCGGCGGCGATCAGGGCCTCCCATTCCACTTGCATACTCGATGAATCTAGCACGGACCTCCCGTGATACTCTCCGCCGCGAGACCCGATTGTTTTCCCATCGGTTGGTATCTCCCCCCCAACACCCGCGGAGGAGCAAGGGAATTGACCAGAAAATTCAATGACTTGGAACCGCCCGCCGACGGCCAGCGGATCGTCTGGCACGAGGCCGAGGAGCGGTTGGAAGTCCCCCAGCGGCCGATCATCCCGTTCATTGAGGGGGACGGCACCGGCCCCGACATCTGGCGCGCCACGAAGCGCGTCCTGGACGCCGCGGTCGACAAGAGCTATCAGGGCTCGCGCTCGATCGCCTGGTTCGAGGTCCTCGCCGGCGAGAAGGCGCACACCAAGACCGGTTCCTGGCTCCCCGAGGACACGCTCGCCGCCATCCGCGAGTTCCGGCTCGCCTTGAAGGGTCCGCTGACCACTCCGGTGGGCGGCGGCATCCGGAGCCTGAACGTCGCCCTGCGCCAGCTTCTCGATCTCTACGCCTGCGTGCGGCCGGTGCGCTGGTACACCGGGGTCCCCTCGCCGGTCCACCACCCCGAGCGGATGAACATGGTCATCTTCCGCGAGAACACGGAGGACGTCTACGCCGGCATCGAATGGCCCTCCGGCTCCCCCGAGGCGAAGAAGCTGATCGAGTTCCTCGCCGGCCTGGGCGCCACCGTCCGGCCGGAGAGCGGCATCGGCATCAAGCCGATCTCGCCGTCGAGCTCCCGGCGGCTGGTGAAGCGGGCCATCCAGTACGCCCTTGCCAACCACCGGGCCTCGGTCACCCTCGTGCACAAGGGCAACATCATGAAGTACACCGAGGGAGCGTTCAAGGACTGGGGCTACCAGGAGGCGCGCGAGAGCTTCGCCGATCGGGTGGTGCTCGAGGCCGACCTCGCGTCCGGCACCCGGCAGGACGGCAAGGTGGTGATCAACGACCGCATCGCCGACTCGATGTTCCAGCAGGTGCTGCTGCGTCCCGAGGAGTACTCGGTGATCGCCACCACCAACCTGAACGGCGACTATCTCTCGGACGCCCTGGCCGCCCAGGTCGGCGGCCTGGGGATCGCGCCCGGCAGCAACGAGGGGGACGGCATCGCCGTCTTCGAGGCGACCCACGGCACGGCGCCCAAGTACGCCGACCTCGACCGGGTCAACCCCGGCTCGCTCATCCTCTCCGGGGTGATGATGCTGCGCTGGCTGGGCTGGGGCGAGGCGGCCGAGTCGGTCGAGCGCGCCTTAGGGGAGACCATCGCCCAGAAGCGGGTGACCTACGACCTGGAACGCCAGATGCACGGGGCGACGCTGCTGCGCACCTCGCAGTTCGCCGAGGCGATCGTCGAGAACCTGGGATAAAGGAGATTTCCATGCAGCACAAAGTGACCGTGGTGGGGGCCGGCAACGTCGGCGCCACCACTGCGCAAAGGATCGCCGAGCGCGAGCTCGCCGACGTGGTGATGGTCGACGTGGCCGCCGACCTGGCGACCGGCAAGGCCCTGGACATGATGGAGGCCGCGCCGGTCCTGGGCTTCAACGCCTGCATCACCGGCGGCGGCGACTACGACCCGACCGCCGGCTCGGACATCTGCGTCGTCACCGCCGGCCTGGCGAGGAAGCCCGGCATGAGCCGGGACGACCTGCTGGCCAAGAACACCGAGATCCTGAAGGAGGTCGTCGAGCAGCTGGTGAAGCGCTCGCCCGAGACCATCCTGATCATCGTGACCAACCCCCTGGACGCCATGTGCGAGGTGGCGCGCCGGGTCTCCGGCTTCCCGCGCGAGCGGGTCTTTGGCATGGCCGGGGTGCTCGACTCGGCCCGCATGCGCCTCTTCATCGCCGACGAGCTCAAGGTCTCGGTAGAGGACGTCGACGCCTTCGTCCTGGGCGGCCACGGCGACACCATGGTGCCGATGCCGCGCTACGCCACGGTCGCCGGCATCCCCCTGCCGCAGCTCCTCCCCGCCGACCGGATCGAGGCGATCAACCAGCGGACGCGCGACGGCGGCGCCGAGATCGTCAACTACTACAAGCAGGGCTCGGCCTACTACGCCCCCTCGGCCGCGGTGCTCGACATGGTCGAGGCCATCCTCCACGACAAGAAGAAGATCCTCCCCTGCGCCGTACTGCTCCAGGGCGAGTACGGCATCGACGACCTCTTCGTCGGCATTCCGGTCAAGCTCGGCCGGAAGGGCATCGAAGAGGTGATCCAGCTCCGCCTGACCGCCGAGGAGAAGGCCGAGCTCAACAAGTCGGTCGACGCGGTCAAGAACCTGGTCAAAAGCTTGAAACTGTAGGGGGTTGTGGGGGGGCGGGCGGCCCACACGGACGACACGGACAGAACACGGACTCTCCACGGACCACCACGGACGCTGTCTGTGCCAGTCTGTGTCCGTCTGTGCTCGTCCGTGTCAGCCCTCCCCCCTCCCCCCCACGCAACCTGGCAGCCCCTTCCCGCGTAGCAAGCTCTGATGCGCAACGTGCGGTTCCTGCTCCTCTGGCTCCTCCTCGGCGCGGCCGGGGCGGTGGCGCTCGTCTGGGCCTACCCGCTCGCCTTCCCGTTCGCGCCGCGGGCCTTGAAGGTGACCCGGGACGAGGCGATCGCCATCGCACTGGCGCGCTTCAAGGACCTGGGCGAGCCGGTCCCCAACGCCTACGTCGTGGCGAGCTTCCAGACCGACGCGGTGCTGGAGCGGCGTCTCCAACTCGCCCGCCGCCGCGCCGGGAGCCGGGGCCTGCGGGAGTCGGGGCTCCCCGACCGCGTGCTGGCCTGGGAGGTGACGGTCTACCCTCCCGGGGCGCTGCCGCAGGACTGGACCTACCAGGCCGAGGTGGCGTTCACCGGCGAGGTGGCACGGCTGCGCCTGAACCTCGATCCGGAGGCGCGCGGCAATCCGCTCGCCCCGCCGGAGGCGCGCGCCCGCGCCGACGCCTTCCTCGGCCGCCAGGGGTTCGACCTCCGGCGCTACCGCGAGCCCGAGATCCGCAGCGAGCAGCTCGCCGCCCGCACCGACCTGGCCGTCCGCTACCGCGACCGCCGGCCACTGCCCGGAGCGGAGGGCCTGGTCTACGGCGTCCTCGTGCGCTTCTCCGGCGACCGGCTCACCGGCTTCTCCCACTTCGAGGAGGACCCGGAACAGCGGTCGTTGCAGCGGATCTTCCAGCAGAACGTCTTCGCCGGCGTCGGCGGCCTGGTCCTCGCCTACCTCGCCCTGCTCGTGCTCACCGTCCCCTTCCTCAAGCGCTACCACGAGGGCGAGATCGGGGTGCGGCGGGGTGTCCAGATCTTTCTCCTCATGCTGGCCCTGGGCCTCACGGCGACTTTGCTCGGCGCCCGCGCCACCGCCCAGGGCTGGAACATCGGCGCTACCTTGCGTCAGCCGACGACCTGGCTCCTCGTCGTGGTCTACTCGATGTTCCGGGTCCTGCCCACGGCTCTCCTCGCCTTCGTCGCCTGGTCGGTGGGGGAGTCGATCTGCCGGGAACGCTGGGGCGGCAAGCTCGCCGCCTTCGACGCCCTGTTCCAGGGCGAGTGGGGCAACGCCACGGTCGCGCGCTCCTCGCTCGCCGGCGCCGCCGCCGGCACGGCCCTCGCCGGCGGGCTCGTCCTGGCCTTCCTGCCGCTCCAGCGCTTCGGCGCCTGGCCGGTCGCCGCGCTGCTCGACCTGCCGCCCACCGCGGCGCCGGGCTTCGATCTCCTCGCCGTTTCCCTGTTCTCGACGTTGCCGTTGCTCCTCGTGCTGGCGCTCTGTCTGCTGCCCGTCGCCGTGCGCCGGCTGGGTCGCGGGCCGGGGGTGGCCGTCGCCGTCCTCCTCGGCTCGGTCCTCCTCCTCCCTCCCTCCTCTCCCCTGCCGTTCGTCTGGGGTCTCGCGGTCTCCCTGTTCTTCGTGGCGGCCCTGGTGGTCCTCTTCCTGCGCCACGGCTTCCTGGCCGTTCTGACCGCCACGGTGGTCTCGACGGTCCTCCTCGCCGGCTACCCGCTGCTGACGGCGGCGGCCCCGAGCCTCGCGGCCCAGGGGTGGCTCGCCCTCGCCGTGCTCCTGGCACCGCTCCTCGTCAGCCTGCGCCACCTGGCCGGCGGCCAGGAGCTCGTCTACCGCTACGAGGACGTCCCGCCCCACGTGCGGCGGATCGCCGAGCGCGAGCGCCAGCGGGTCGAGCTGGAGACCGCCCGCCGCATCCAGAGCTCCATCCTCCCCGACCTGCCGCCGAGCCTTCACGGGGTCGCCCTCGCCCACGCCTACCTCCCGGCCTCCGAGGTAGGGGGCGACTTCTACGACGTGCTGGCCCTGGAGGACGGGCGGCTCGCCGTGGCGGTGGGGGACGTCGCCGGCCATGGCGTCTCCTCGGGGCTCGTGATGTCGATGGCCAAGTCGGCGCTCGCCGTCCAGGTCACCTTCAATCCCGAGGTGGCGGCGGTCTTCGGGACGCTCAATCGCACGGTCTACCAGACGGCGAGGAAGCGTCTCCTGGCGACCCTCTGCTACGCCCTGCTCGACCCCGAGAGCCGCGAACTGCTCTACGCCAGCGCCGGCCACCTCTTCCCCTACGTCGTCTCGCCCCAGGGCGGCGTCCGCGCCCTGGAATCGATCGCCTATCCCCTGGGCGTGCGCGGCCAGCTCGTCGTCGAGCCACGGCAGGCGCAGCTCGCGTCCGGCGACATCCTCTTCCTGTACAGCGACGGTCTGGTCGAGGCGCGGACCGAGCACGGGGACGAGTTCGGCTTCGAGCGCCTGGAGCAGAGCCTCGCCAGGCACGCCCGGCGGGGGGTGGAGGGGATGCGCGACGGGGTGCTCCAAGACATCGAGCGCTTTACCGGCGGCGCGCCGCGCGAGGACGACCAGACGGTCCTCGTGCTCAAGGTGCCCTAGGAAATCGCTCGCCGGCCGGCGCGGTACACTAGCGCATGCGCATCCCCCGCATGTCCGCCACCGAGCGCGAGGCGCTGGAGGCGGGGACGGTCTGGGTGGAGCGGGAGCTGTTCTCCGGCCGGCCCGACTTTAAGCGGATCCTGGCGGAGCCGTACCCTTCTCTCTCCGCACGCGAGCAGGCCTTCCTTGATGGGCCGGTGGCGGAGGTCTGCCGGCGGGTCGATCCGTGGGAGCTCTCGCGGCGCCGGGAGCTGCCGGCCGCGGTATGGGAATTCCTCAAGCGCCAGCGCTTCTTCGGTTTGACGATCCCCGAGGCGCACGGCGGGCTCGGCTTTTCGGCCCTCGGCGCCTCGGCCGTCTTCGGCAAGCTCGCCTCGCGGTCGCTGGCGCTCTCGGCGGTCGTCCTCATCCCCAACTCGGTGGGTCCCGGGGAGCTCCTCCTCGCCTACGGCACCGAGGAGCAGAAACGGCGCTATCTCCCCCGCCTCGCCCGCGGCGAGGAGATCCCCTGCTTCGCCCTGACCGAGCCCGAGGCCGGCTCGGACGCCGCCTCGCTCACCTCCCGGGGCGTCCTCTATCGCGGCCCCGAGGGGAAGCCCTGGCTCCGCCTCGACTGGGAGAAGCGCTACATCACCCTCGCCCCGGTCGCCACCCTCCTGGGGCTCGCCTTCCGGCTCTACGATCCGGAGAACCTCCTGGATCGTGGCGATCGCGGGGAGGATCTGGGCATCACCTGCGCGCTGATCCCCACCGCGACCCCGGGGGTGCGGATCGGCCGGCGGCACGATCCCATGGGCATCCCGATCCCCAACGGCCCCACCGAGGGGGTGGACGTGCGGGTTTCCGCCGACCAGATCCTCGGCGGGATCGAGCAGGCCGGCCGCGGCTGGCGGATGCTGATGGAGGCGCTCTCCGCCGGGCGCTCGATCTCCCTTCCGGCACAGTCGGTGGGCGGCGCCAAGCGGATCGCCCGCACCGTCGGGGCCTACGCCGCCGTCCGCCGGCAGTTCGGGGTGCCGATCGGCCGCTTCGAGGGGATCGAGGAGCCGCTGGCGCGGATCGCCGGCACCACCTATCTCCTGGAGGCGGCGCGGGTCTTCACCTGCGGCGCGGTGGACGCCGGGGAGAAGCCGGCGGTGGTCTCGGCGATCTTGAAGCTCCAGGCGACCGAGCTGCTGCGCGAGCGGGTGCAGGACGGCATGGACGTCCTCGCCGGCGCCGGCCTCTGCCACGGCCCGCGGAACCTCCTCGCCGACGGCTACGCCGGGGCCGCCATCGGAATCACCGTCGAGGGGGCGAACATCCTCACCCGTACCCTCATCCTCTTCGGCCAGGGGGCGATCCGCTGCCATCCCTATCTCCAGCGCGAGATGCAGGCGCACGCGGCGGGGGACCGCCAGGCGCTCCGCCGGGCCCTCCTCGGGCACGCGGTTGCGGTCGTCCGGAACCTCGTCCGCGCCGCCCTCCTGGGGGTCACCCGCGGCCGGCTGGCCAGGAGCCCCGTCCCCGGACCGACGGCCGCCTGGTATCGCCGGCTCGCCTGGGGCTCGGCCCGCTTCGCCGCCCTCGCGGACCTCGCCCTGGTGAGCCTGGGCGGGGCTTTGAAGGCGAGCGAGAAGCTCTCCGGCCGTTTCGCCGACGCTCTCTCCTTCCTCTTCCTGGGCACCTGCGCCCTGCGCCGCTTCGAGGCCGAGGGGCGCCGCCCGGAGGACCTGCCGCTTGTCCTCTGGTCGGTGGAGGAGTGCCTGGCCCGGGTGCAGGCGGCCTTCGACGGCATCTACAGGAACTTCCCCGGCCCCCTGGGCTTTCTCCTCCGTGGCCCCGGGGCTCTCTGGTCGCGCTTGAATCCTATCGCCTCGCCTCCTGGGGACCGCCTGGGTGCGGTCCTCGCGGCCCTCCTCCAGGTCCCGGGCGAGCAGCGTGACCGGTTGACCGCCGGGATCGACCTGCCGGACGACCCCGCCGAGGCGGTCGGCCGGTTGGAGCGGGCCTTTCTCCGGGTCACCCGAAGCGCCGAGGTGGGAGAGCGGCTGCGGCGGGCCACCCGCGCCGGCCGGCTCCCGGCCGAACCGGTCGCCACCTTCCTCGAGCGGGCGGTGGCGGCGGGGGAGATCACCGCGGCCGAGGCCGATCAGGTCCGGGAGGCCGAGGCCGCCTGGCAGGAGGCGCTGGCGGTGGACAGCTTCACCCTGAACGAATATCTTGGCGCTGCGGCGGCGCCCGAGCTGGAGATCCCGCTTCCGATGCTTTCGGCAGGGGCGGCGCACTGAAGGGAGGGCCTGACGACATGTGTGGACGCTACACCTTGAGCTCGCCCGTCGAGGTCGTCGCCGACCTCTTCGAGATCACCTTCCCCGCCCGCGGCACGGAGCAACTGGAGCTGCCGGACCTCCCTCCCCGCTACAACCTGGCCCCCACCCAGGAGGCGCTGGTGGCGCTGGTGCGGGAGCCCGGCGCCCCGCGCACCCTGGCCCTCCTGCGCTGGGGGCTCATCCCCTACTGGGCGAAGGAGGCGAGCATCGGCAACCGGATGATCAACGCCCGCTCCGAGGGGGTGGCCGAGAAGCCCGCCTATCGCTTCAGCTTCAAGAAGAAGCGCTGCCTCATCCCGGCCGACGGTTTCTACGAGTGGAAGAAGGAGGGCAAAGCCAAGCAGCCCTACCTCATCCGCCACAAAGACCACCGCCCCTTCGCCTTCGCCGGCCTGTGGTCCACCTGGAAGAATCCCGAGGGCGGTCTGGTCGAGACCTTCACCATCCTGACGACGGACGCCAACGGGACGATCAAGGGGCTCCACGATCGCATGCCGGTGGTCCTCGACCGCGCGGATTTCGGGCTCTGGCTCGATCCCAAGGTCGAGGACAAGGAGAAGCTCCAGGCGCTGTTGAAACCGGCGCCGGACGCGGATTTCGAGACCCTGCCGGTCAGCAAGGCGGTCAACAGCCCGGCGCACGATGCACCGGATTGCATCGAGCCGCTGGTCGGGTAGCGGCCGACGCCGGGACCGGTTTCCGTGGTAGGCTGTCGCGTAGTGACGTAACTGTCTCTGAGGAGCCCAGGCACGATGGACCCGGAACTGATCGCCTATCTCGAACGGCGTTTCGGCGAGAACGCCCAGCAGATCTCGACCTTCCGCGACGAGACCGTACAACGGTTCGAAAAGGTGGACCAGCGGTTCGAGCAGATCGACCGACGCATCGAGCGGGTGGAAGAGACCGGCCGGCAGACTCGCGTCCTGATCGAGGACCTCCGCGGCGAAGTGAACTTGGTGGCCGAAGGCTTTGCGGGGCTCAACGACAGACTGGAGCGGCTGAAGAGCGAAGTCGCGCAGATTTTCGGTCAGGTCAAGGCGTGGTTCGAGCCCTATTTGAGACATCTGGACAGCCGCATCCGGAGCCTCGAAAGCCGGGCCGAGCGCCAGCAGGGCGATATCCTCTAAGCCATCCCTGGCCCTCCTTGCATCCGCCAAGAAGGTCTCGGGTCGGCGGCGCCCCCCTCCTGGCCTCCCCCCTGATCCAACCCTCCCCCTCCCAGGGGGGAGGGACCCACCACCCGGACCGCTCGGAGCCAAAGTCAGTGCCTCTACCCCAACCGCCCGTACGCCGGCCCGGGGTGGCGCTTGACCCAGCCTTCCAGCTCGAGCTCCAGCAGAGCGCCGAGGACCACGTCCACCCTGAGCCCGGCGCGGGCCGCCACGTCCTCGGGAGCCAGATTCTTTCCTCCTGGCCCCTCCGGCAAGGCGGCGAGGACCTGGCCGGCGAGTCCCGCGGGCAGTGCCCGGCCGACCGGGACCTCCGGTTCGGCTCTCTCCGCACGGGCCACCGCCGGCCCCGGGCTCTCCAGCCGGAGCCCCTCCAGGACGTCCCGCGGGTGCTCGGCGAGGCTGGCGCCGTCGCGAAGGAGGGCGTTGGGCCCCAGCGAGCGCTCGTCGAAGATCCTCCCGGGGACCGCCCAGACCTCCCGCCCGAGGTCCAGGGCGTGGCGGGCGGTGATCAACGACCCCGAGCGGGGGGCCGCCTGGACCACCAGGGTGCCCGCGGTCAGGCCGGCGATGATCCGGTTGCGCACCGGGAAGTGCCAGGTGCGGGGCGGCAGGCCACAGGGGAACTCGGAGACCAGGGCGCCCTGGGCCGCGATCTCCTCCCCCAGGGCGGCGTGCCCCTGCGGATAGTCGACCCCCAGCCCGCAGCCGAGGACGGCGACGGTCGGCCCGCCGGCCGCCAGGGCACCGCGGTGGGCCGCCGCGTCCACGCCACGGGCGAAGCCGGAGACCACGGCGACCCCGGCCTCGGCCAGGGCGCGGGAGAAGAGGTCCGCCACCTCCCGGCCGTAGGCGTCTGCCCGCCGGGAGCCGACGATGGCGACCGCCGGACCGGCCGGCAGGTGACCCTTGACATAGAGGACGGGAGGCGCCAGGGCGAGCTGGTGGAGGAGATCGGGATAGCCCGGGTCGAGCCGGGTGAGGAGGTGGGCTCCCAGCCGCTCGGTCCGCTCCTCCTCGCGCCGGGCGAGCGTTCCGGCCTGGGGGAGGATCGCCAGGGCGCGGGCGAGCTGGACTGGCGGCACCCCCAGCTCGGCCGCCCGCCGGGCGGGGTCCGCCGGCAGGTCGCGGCCGGTCCAGCGGTCGAGCTCGGCGGCCAGCCGGCAGACGGCGGCGCGGGAGAGGGTGGGGGTGGCGGTGAGCGCGAGCAACAGGTCGCGGGCGGCGGAACGGTCGTCCATGGCATCCTCCTCAAGAGCAGCGGGGGGAGGAGACCCCCCGTACCCAGGAGGACGGAGAAAGGGGGTGCCGATCGCTCACGACCAAAAAAGACCGGGTTGAACCGTCCCGGGGTCGGCTCCGGACTCACTGCGGAACGGTTCCTTGCGGCGGACCCGCCGGGCGCCCGCTCCCACGGGGACGCAGCCGTATATACTAGGCCGCCTGGCGAACCCGGCGGGCCATCGACAGCGACGTTTTCCCGGGGGCCCAAAGGGTGAAGGAGCCACGCAAGCTCGATCGATCCCGTCCGTACCGGAGCCCCACGCCGATGCACCGAAAGCCACTGACCACCGCCGCCGTCCTCGCCGTCCTTGGTATCCTCCTGCCGCTTGCCGCCTGCTCGGGCAACCGGCGGCAGCCCGACAGCGCCGCCGCCCAGCTCGCCTTCGGCGCCAGCATGGCCCAGCGCGGCCTCTGGCAGGAGGCCCTCTTCCGCTTCAACGAGGCCGAGCGCCTGGACCCCCAGAACTTCCGCGTCCACAACAACCTGGGGGTCGCCTACGAGGCGGCGGGGAACTTCGAGCAGGCCCTCACGCACTACAAGCGCGCCCTGGAGCTCGCCCCCAACAGTCGCGAGGCGAAATCCAACTACGCGCGTTTCGTCGAGTTCTACCAGAGCTTCAAGGGCAAGCCGAAGACCGCCGCTGGCAAGAGCGCCCCGGCTGCCCCTACCCCCGGCTCCGGCAAGCCGCAGCTGCCGCCGGGTCCCGGCGGCGTCGAGCGGGGCGCGCCGGGAGCGATCCCTCCCCCGGGAGGGCCGCAGCCCCCCACCGTGCCGCCGCGCGGTGTCCCCCCGCCGCCCCCCGGGGTCGACCCGCCCCCGCCCGGCCCTGCCGGCGAATAATTCGAGATCAGGAACGCTCACAAGGAGAGGTATGTCATGAGCCGTAGTCACCCCCGGACGATCGTCCTGCTCGCCACTCTCGCCGCCCTGGCGCTTCCCCCCCTCGTCCGCGCGGGAGCCGTCGACGTCAAGCTCAAGCTGCCGCAGCGCGCGCGCCTGAACCTCCAGGGGAGGAAGTCGATCGCGGTCACTCCCTTCATCGTCGTCAGCCAGGAGGGCCAGGAGAAGGACAAGGTCCTGGGCCGGGACGTCGACGTGCAGAAGGAGTTCGGCCGCTACCTGAGCAAGGTGCTGAAGCGGGAGACCGAGCTCAAGGTCGTCGACTCCGGACCGCTCGACTTCCCGGTCTACGACTCGGACCAGCTGGTCAAGCAGAAGGACTTCTGGCGCGCCCTGGGCGAGCGCACCCAGGCCGACCTCATCCTCGCCGGGAGCCTGGACTTCGACATCCAGGACAAGACCGGCTACCGGACGGAGGAGTACACCTCGCCGTTCAACGGCCAGCCCTACTACCGCCAGGTCCTGGTCGAGCAGACCGGCTTCCAGTACGACATCCTGATGCAGGTCTACGACGGCAAGACCGGCGACCTCCTCTATACGGACAACTTCAAGGACTTCCAGAGCCAGGAGGGGCAGAAGGCCGACCCCCTGAAGGGGATGTTCGAGAATCTCCTCTCGCTCGAGGACCGCATCCTCGGGGTGTTCACCCAGAAAGAAGTCGAGGCCACCCGGACCCTCTTCACGCAATAGTGCGAAGGAGACCTCTTTGATCCGACCATTCCATCGCCTGGCGTTCTTCTGTCTGGCCGCGGCCCTCGCCGTCTCCGCGAGCCCGCTCCGAGCGCAGGTCTCCGGCTACGAAGCCGAGCAGATCTTCGGTAAGAACAAGATCCAGTACCGGAACTTCCGCTGGAACATCTACCACTCCCCGCACTTCAACGTCTACTACTACTCGGCCGAGGAGGTCCTCCTGCCGAAGGTGGTGTCGTTCGCCGAGAGCGCCTACGACACCCTGTCGCGGGAGTTCAACTACCAGATCAAGGAGCCGGTGCCGCTCATCTTCTACGCCACCCACTCGGCGTTCGAGCAGAACAACGTCATCCTGAACTTCATCGAGGAGGGGATCGGCGCCTTCGCCAGCCCGGCGCGCTTCCGCATGGTGCTGCCGGTCGACTCGCCCGACGCCTTCTTGATCAAGCTCATCTCGCACGAGCTCACCCACATCTTCCAGTACCACATCCTCTACCAGGGCAACCTCGCCCGCTCGCTCGCCTCCGGGCCGCCGACCTGGTTCATCGAGGGCATGGCGAGCTACATGGGGAAGGACGAGCAGGCGAGCGACCGGATGTTCCTGCGCGACTTCGTGGTCAACGACCGCATCCCCTCGGTCACCCAGGACATCGAGGGCTACCCGGCCTACCGCTACGGCCACGCGGTCTTCGACTTCATCGAGGAGCGCTGGGGGAAGGAAGGGTTCCTGGACTTCCTCGACGAGATGCGGAACAGCCTGGGAGGGCGGGTCGACCGGGCGCTGAAGCGCGCCTTCAAGCTGGAGACCGAGGACTTCGACCTGGAGTTCAGGCGCTGGCTGCGCAAGAAGTACCTGGGCGAGCTGATCAAGACCGGCGAGCCCTCCGACTTCGGGCGCCTGTTCCGCGAGAAGGACAAGTCGGTCGCCCTGGCCATCTCGCCTTCGGCCGCGCCCTCAGGCGACCTGGTCGCCTCGATGGGGATCGTCTCCGGAGAGGTGGGAGTCGTGCTCTTCGACACCGCCAAGCGGATCCACCTGCGCAACGTCACTCCCCGCCACTCGAACGACTACCAGTACCTGTCGGGGCAGTTCGTCTCCGCCGGCCGTGGCCTCGGGCGCGACCTCTCCTTCTCGCCGGACGGCAACACCATTGCCGTCTTCGCCAAGCGGGAGAAGGGCCGCAGCCTCCTCCTCTTGGACGTGCTCCATGGCGGCATCCGCCGCATCGTCGACATGGACGACGTCGAGCAGCAGCAGTCGCCCAACTGGAGCCCCGACAGCAAGCACATCGTCTTCGCCGGCTCCCGGAAGGGCCAGTTCGACATCTTTACCGTCGACCTGGACTCCCTGGCGATCACCAACCTGACCGACGACGAGGTCTTCGACGGCGCCCCGGTCTACTCGCCGGACGGCCGCTCGGTCGTCTTCGTCTCCGCGGTGGGCAAGGCCGACAACAACGGCACCGGGGTCGACAAGCTCTTCCGCATCGACCTGGACAAACCGGGCCAGCGCTACCAGCTGACGACCGTCGAGGGCAACGACAACGACCCCATCTTCTCGACCGACGGCACGCGGGTCTACTTCACCTCCGACCGCGACGGCACCGACAACATTTACAGCCTGGAGCTCGCGACCGGCAAGGTCCAGCAGTACACCAACGTCGTCACCGGCGCCTTCATGCCCTCCGTCCTGCGGAGCAAAGAGGGGAACAAGGAGCGGCTGGTCTTCACCGGCTACTGGAAGGGCAACTTCGACCTCTACGTCACCGACACCGACCAGCCGGTCCGCGAGGCGGCGCCGGAGAAGCCGGCGACCGCGCCGTCGACGGCCAAGGAGCTGCCGCGCTACGAGCCGGACATCCAGGTGACGGTCGACAACAGCAACAAGGAGAAGTACGGCGGCCGCAAGTTCTTCCTGGAGGACGCCCAGGCCTACGCCGGGGTGCAGAGCGACCAGACCATCCTCGGCCGGGTCCTGCTCAGCTTCTCCGACTACCTGGGCGACCGCCGCATCCTCGCCAACTTCTCGTCGATCGAGAGCTTCTCGAACTTCGACTTCACCTATGCCAACCTGTCGAAGCGGCAGCAGTGGCAGATCGAGGTCTTCGACCACCGCACCTTCTACATCGCCCAGGACTCGACCGGCTTTTTGACCCGCGGCCGGGCCGCCTTCCAGGAGACCGGGGCGCTCGCCTCGCTCATCTATCCCTTCACCTTCTACCACCGCGCCGAGATCGGGCTGGGCTACATCGTCCGCAAGATCGACTTCCAGGAGTTCGTCTTCGACCAGAACGGCAACCCGGTGCCGGTGGTCGTGCCGGTCGACGACAACTTCCCCCTGCTCCAGGCGTCGATCGTGGGCGACTCGGCGCGCTTCGCCGAATGGGGTCCCATCTCCGGCCGGCGCTGGCGTCTCGAGGGGAGTTTCGCGCCCTCGACCAAGGGGGGCGGCAGCGAGTTCACCACCGTGAGCTTGGACCTCCGGCAGTACGTGCCGCTCACCCAGCGCAGCAACTTCGCCTTCCGCGTCTTCCTGGGGACGAGCAGCGGCAAGACCCCCAATCCCTTCTTCTTCGGCGGCCTGGACACCCTGCGCGCCTTCGACTACGCCACCGTGGTCGGCGACCGGGCCTTCTTCGCCAACGCCGAGATCCGCTTCCCCCTGGTCGACGTGTTCGCCACCCCGATCCTGGGCTTCCGGGGCATCCGGGGGGTGATCTTCTTCGATACCGGCGGGGCCTACTTCCACCGCTTCCAGCGTTTCCAGTACTACGACAGCGACACCAAGCGGCTGAAGGACGGCGTCGCCGCCTACGGCTGGGGGATCACCACCCAGCTCTTGGGGCTGGACGTCAACTGGGACTTCGCCAGGCAGTGGGATTTGAAGCAGCAGCTGAGCGGCTACCGCACCGACTTCTGGATCGGCACCCGCTTCTAGGCTCTCCCCGTACCCGTTCCAAACGGCGTCCGGCCTCGGCCGGGCGCCCTGTTTTTGCGGCTTCCTTGTGGCATTCCGGTTGCGAGGATACAATTTCAGTCCATCTATGCGTCTCCAGGTGCTCGGCGGGTACGGGGGGGAAAGCCGGGATTGCCGGATGACCTGCCTGTTGATCAACGGGTCGATCGCCCTCGACGCGGGATCGCTGTCACAGGTCCTCTCGGTCGAGCAGCAGGTCGAGGTCCATTCGATCCTGCTCTCCCACTCCCACATGGACCACACCAACTCGCTGCCGTTCTTCATCGAGAACGTCTACGGCAAGAGCGAGCGGCCGATCGACATCCACGCCTCCGAGGCGACGATCTACGCCATCCGCAAGTACCTGTTCAACAACGCTACCTGGCCGGACTTCACCCGGCTGCCCAACCACCTGCTCCCGGCGGTCCGCTTCCAGGAGTTCCAGAGCGAGGTGCCGCTCACCCTGGAGGGGGTCACCTTCACCCCCATCCCGGTCGACCACCTGGTGCCGACCCACGGCTTCCT
This sequence comes from Thermoanaerobaculia bacterium, assembly GCA_035644215.1. Lineage (GTDB taxonomy): Bacteria > Acidobacteriota > Thermoanaerobaculia > Multivoradales > UBA5704 > DASQPA01. Next base: position 8,842 of record DASQPA010000202.1, on the reverse strand, counting down.
GATCGAGCAGGACGGCGCGGCGCTCCTCTGGTCCTCCGACACCGGCCCCACCCAGCGCCTCTGGGAGGTCGCCAACCGCACCCCGAACCTGAAGGCGCTCTGCATCGACACCAGCTTCGACAACGCCCTCCAGGAGGTGGCGGACGTCTCCCTCCACCTCACCCCACGGAGCCTGGAGACCGAGCTCCGGAAGCTCCAGAAACGGGTGCCCATCCTCCTCCACCACCTGAAGCCCCCCTCGATCGAGCGGATCAAGGAGGAGGTCCGGCGGCTGGGCAACCCGGACATCGACTACCTGGAGCAGGGGAAGGTCTACGAGATCTGAAAGCGGGGAGTGCCCAGGGAAAGTGGTGTCGACCGACCGGAAACGCTATCCCTTGGGCTGACAACCCAGCTCTTCCGTGCTACCTTGTTCCAGGTGGTCCCCCCGTTCCAACCCGAGCTTTTTCGGCGGCGTCGTGTGTCCGCTCCGCTCTGGCGCCAGGGGGAGCTGTGCTTCGAGGAGCCCCAGCCGCTCGTCCAACCGGCAGCCGTCCGGGTCGAGCCGCCGCCTCCCGCCGCCGCCGCCCCGCGCCCGCCGGCCGGTCCGTCGCTCCGGGTCGCCGTCCTCGGCTCGGGGAGCGGCGGCAACGCGGTGGTGATCGAGTCCGGCCCCCACCGCATCCTCATCGACGCCGGCTTCGCCTGCCGGGAGATCGAGCGCCGGTTGGCCGCCGTGGGAGTGGATCCCAAATCGCTCTCGGCCCTCGTCCTCACCCACGAGCACGTCGACCACTGCCGCGGTGCGGCGCGGCTCGCCAAGCGCCATCGCCTGCCGGTCTATGCCACCCGCGGCACCCTGGACGGTTGGGGCTTCAAGCCGGAGATCGCGGACTCGGCCGGCGTTCTCCGCTCGGGTGAGCCGATCGAGATCCCCGGCTTCCGCATCGAGCCCTTCGCCATCCCCCACGACGCCCGGGAGCCGGTCGGCTTCCTGGTCGAGGACGAGGCCGGCCGCCGGGTGGGCCTCGCCGCCGACCTGGGGAGCCGCACCCGGCTCGCCTGGGCGCGGCTCGCCGAGGTCGACGTCCTGCTCTTAGAAACCAACCACGACCTCGACATGCTCAGGAACGGCCCCTACCCCTGGGCTCTCAAGCAGCGGGTCGCCGGGCGGCACGGCCACCTCTCGAACCGCGAGGCGGCGGAGGGGCTGCCCGAGCTCCTGTCCTCCCGCCTGCGCTGGGTGGCGCTGTACCATCTTTCCCGTACCAACAACCTGCCGGCGCTCGCCGCGGCGGCGATCGGCGAGGCCCTGGAGCGGGAGGGGTGCCGGGCGGGGCTCGCGGTGACCGACCAGTTCCAGCCCAGCCCCTGGCTCGAAGCAACCGGAGTCCCCGGAGGAGATTTCTAACGTGAGAGCGAGAGTGACAGTCTACCCCCGGCGCGAGATCCTCGATCCCCAGGGCAAAGCGATCGAGAACGCCCTGCGCCGCGTCGGCTTCCCGGGAGTGCAGTCGGTACGGGCCGGCAAGAGCTTCGACATCCGCCTCGGCACCGACGACCCCCAGGCGGCAGAGGGCGAGCTGCGCGCCATGTGCGAGAAGCTCCTCGCCAACACCGTGGTCGAGGACTTCCAGGTCGAATTGCTGAACGGAGACGAGCCGTGAGATGCGGCGTCGTCGTCTTCCCGGGCAGCAACTGCGACCATGACGTCTACCACGTCCTGAAGCACGTGCTGGACCAGGAGGTCTCCTTCCTCTGGCACGACGAGGAGACGTTGAAGGGCGCCGAGCTGGTGGTCCTTCCGGGCGGCTTCGCCTACGGCGACTACCTGCGCGCCGGAGCCATGGCCGCCCTCTCGCCGGTGATGGCGGCAGTGAAGCGCCACGCCGAGGCCGGCGGCCTAGTGCTGGGGATCTGCAACGGCTTCCAGGTCCTGCTCGAAGCCAAGCTTCTCCCCGGCGCCATGCGGCGCAACCAGGGCCTCCGCTTCCTCTGCCAGGACGTCTATCTCAAGACCGAGAGGAACGACCTGCCGTTCACCCGCGATCTCGCCGTGGGCCAGGTGCTCCGCCTGCCGATCGCCCACGCCGAGGGGAACTACGAGGATTCGGCCGAGCACCTCGACGCCCTGGAGGCGGCGCGCCAGGTGGTCTTCCGCTACGTCCAGCCCGACGGCTCGCCCGCGATCGGCGGGGAGGGCGACGAGTGGAACCCCAACGGCGCCGCCCGGGCGATCGCCGGGATCGTGAACGCCGGCGGCAACGTCCTCGGGCTCATGCCCCACCCCGAGCGCTGCGCCGAGGAGATCCTGGGCAACACCGACGGCTTGAAGATCTTCCAGAGCTCCGTCCAGTTCGGGGCCAAGGTCGCGATGTCGGGCTACGGAGGCCGGCGATGACCGTGCTCCAGGAACCCACCGTCGGCCCCGAGCTCGCCCGCGCCCAGGGGATGACCGACGAGGAGTACGAGCGGCTCAAAAAGATCCTCGGCCGCGAGCCCTCCTACACCGAGCTCGGCATCACCTCGGCCCTGTGGTCCGAGCACTGCTCCTACAAGTCGTCCAAGATCTACCTCAAGGAGTTCCCCACCGAGGGGCCGCACGTCCTCGAAGGACCGGGCGAGAACGCCGGGGTGGTCGACATCGGCTACGGCTGGGTCGCGGTCTTCAAAATGGAGTCGCACAACCACCCGAGCTTCATCGAGCCCTACCAGGGGTCGATGACCGGGGTGGGGGGAATCCTCCGCGACGTCTTCACCATGGGGGCGCGCCCCATCGCCTGCATGGACTCCCTGCGCTTCGGCGAGATCGACGCCCCCCGCATGCGCTTCCTGATCGACGGGGTGGTGCGCGGCATCGGCGACTACGGCAACTGCGTCGGCATCCCCACGGTAGGGGGGGAGACCGGGTTCCATCGCTCCTACAACGGTAACATCCTGGTCAACGCCTTCGCCCTCGGGGTGGCGCGGCGCGACCGGGTCTTCCATGCCCGGGCGAGCGGCCCGGGGAACCCCGTCCTCTACGCCGGCAGCCGTACGGGCCGCGACGGCATCCATGGCGCCACCATGGCCTCGGAGTCGTTCGACGCCGAAAGCGAGCACAAGCGCCCGACCGTCCAGGTGGGCGACCCGTTCACCGAGAAGATCCTGCTCGAGGCCTGCCTCGACGCCATGCGGACCGGCGCCGTGGTGGCGATTCAGGACATGGGGGCGGCGGGGCTCACCAGCTCCTCTTTCGAGATGGCCGGCCGCGGCGGCATGGGGATGCGGCTCGACCTCGACAAGGTCCCCCTTCGCGAAGCCGGGCTCACCCCCTACGAGATGATGCTCTCCGAGTCCCAGGAGCGGATGGTCCTGGTGGCGAAGCGCGGCCGCGAGGAGGAGGTGGTCAAGGTCTTTCGGCGTTGGGGGCTCCAGGTGGCGGCGATCGGCGAGGTCACCAATACCGGCCGCGCCGTCCTCGTCTGGCACGGCGAGACGGTGGCCGACATGCCGGTCCTGCCGCTCACCCAGGAGGCGCCGGTCTACCGCCGGCCGGCCGAGCCGCCGGCCGACATGGCCGAGCGCCAGCGCCCCCCCGAGGTGCCCCTCCCCGCCGATCCCATGGGCGACCTGCGTCGCCTCCTCGCCACCCCGGAGCTGGCGAGCAAGCAGTGGATCTGGCGTCAGTACGACCACACGGTGCGCACCAACACGGTGTCCGGTCCGGGGGGCGACGCCGCGGTCCTCCTCTTGAAGGGCACCCCCTCGGGGCTCGCCATGACCTCGGACGTCAACCCGGTCTACTGCTATCTGGACCCCCGCCGGGGTGGGATGCAGGCGGTGGCCGAGGCGGTGCGCAACCTCGCCTGCGTGGGGGCCGAGCCGGTGGGCCTGACCGACTGCCTGAACTTCGGCAACCCCGAGCGGCCGGAGATCACCTGGCAGTTCCGCGAAGTCATCCGCGGCATGACGGAGGCCTGCCGCGCCCTGGGCGCGCCGGTCATCTCGGGGAACGTCTCCTTCTACAACGAGACCGAGGGACGCTCCATCCATCCCACCCCGACGGTGGGGATGGTGGGGGTGATCCCCGACCTCCGGCACCTGCCCGAGGCGCATTTCCTGGCGGCGGAGGACCGCATCCTGCTCCTGGGGAACGCGAGCGGACCGGGGGAGCTCGGCGGCTCGGCCTACCTGCGGCTCCTCCACGACGTCGAGCAGGGGCTGCCGCCGGCGGTCGACCTGGCCGCCGAAGCGCGGCTCGCGGCGCTCTTGAGAAGGCTGGTGGCGGAGGGGCTGATCCACACCGCCCACGACCTCTCGGAAGGCGGGCTGGCCATCGCCCTCGTCGAGGCCTGCTTCGGCCGGCTCCTGGGAGCAGAGGTCTCGGTGCCGCTCTCGTCGGTCGACCTCTTCTCGGAGACCCAGGGGCGGGCGATCGTGGCGGCCCGGCCGTTCACCCTCGAAAAGCTGCTCCGCGCCGCGGAGGAAGCAGGGGTGCCGGCCCTCCCGATCGGCGTGGTGGGCGGCTCCGACCTCGTGATCCGGACGGACGGGGAGACCCTGCGGTCGCCGGTCGCCGACCTCCATGAGATCTGGTCGACGGCGCTTCCGAAGGCGTTGGGACTGTAGAGAATATCGCCGGCGGCGATTTCGTTAGTTTTCGATGGGGACCCTTATGTGCGGCATTTTCGCCATCGACGGCTGTGACGACGCGGCCAACCTCACCTACCTGGGCCTCTACGCCCTGCAGCACCGGGGGCAGGAGAGCGCGGGGATCGTCTGCTGGGACGGCGAGCACCTGCGGGTCGAGCGCGGCATGGGGCAGGTCTCGGACGTCTTCCGGGAGAAGGTGATCGGTCGCCTGCCCGGCACGCGCGCCCTCGGTCACACCCGCTACTCGACCGCGGGGACGAGCGTCATCGCCAACGCCCAGCCGATCGTCGTCAAGACCTCGCTCGGGCCGCTGGGGATCGTCCACAACGGCAACCTCACGAACGCCGTCGAGATCCGCCAGCGCCTGGAGAGCGAGGGCTCGATCTTCCAGACGACGAGCGACACCGAGGTGATCCTCCACCTGATGGCGCGCAACTCGCGCCGGGACGTCGTCGAGTCGTTCATGCTGGCCCTGGAGCAGGTGCGGGGGGCCTACTCGCTCCTCCTCATCACCGACCAGTGCCTGATCGCGGCGCGCGACCCCTACGGTTTCCGGCCGCTCGCCCTGGGCGACCTCGACGGCGCTCCCTGCTTCGCCTCGGAGAGCTGCGCCTTCGATCTCCTCTCCGCCCGGCAGGTGCGTGAGCTCGACCCCGGCGAGGTGGTAGTGTCGCGCGGCGGCCGGGTGGAGAGCTACCACCTGCCGGACCTCCCGCCGGAGCCCGCCCGCTGCATCTTCGAGCACGTCTACTTCGCCCGGCCCGACAGCCAGGTGTTCGGCGACTCGGTCTCCCAGGTGCGCCTGAAGATGGGCGCCCGCCTGGCCCGCGAGGCTCCGGCGGCGGCGGACATCGTCGTGCCGGTGCCGGACAGCGGCCTCTTCGCCGCCCTGGGCTACAGTCGGGAGTCCGGCCTGCCGCTCGAATTCGGGCTGATCCGCAACCACTACGTGGGCCGCACCTTCATCCAGCCTAAGCAGTCGATCCGCAACTTCGGGGTGAAGGTCAAGCTCAACCCGGTGCGCGAGCTGATCGCCGGCAAGCGGGTGGTCCTGGTCGACGACTCGATCGTGCGCGGCACCACCTCGCAGAAGATCGTCCGCATGGTGCAGGACGCCGGGGCGGCCGAGGTCCACGTCCGCATTTCGGCGCCACCCACCCGCCACTCCTGCCACTATGGCATCGACACCCCGACCGAGAGCGAGCTCATCGCCTCCGCTCACGACGTCGAGGAGATCCGCCGCTTCATCGGCGCCGACAGCCTGGCCTACCTCTCGGTCGACGGCCTCCTCTCCTCTGTCTCCGGCCCCAAGGACAGCTACTGCACCGCCTGCTGGACCGGCGACTACCGGGTCCCCATCAGCGCCGAGGACAAGCGCCAGGCCGAGCTGTTCCCGATCCGGATGATGGAAGGAGAGTAGGTGGTAGCATAAGCCATGGTCGTCGCCTCCCACTTGGTCACCGCCGAGGATCTCCTCCGCATGCCGCGGGACGGTTGGCGCTATGAGCTTGTGGAGGGGGAACTGCGACGCATGCCGCCACCCGGCTTTCAGCATGGGGCCACCGCCGGTGAGATCAGCGGCCGCCTCTACATACATGTCCACGCCCACGACCTGGGCGTCGTGCCGGCCGCCGAAACCGGCTTCAAACTCCATTCGGAGCCCGACACCGTGCGGGCGGCCGACGTTTCCTTCGTCTCGCGCCAGCGACTCGACTCGACATCGTTCGACGAAGAGGGCTACTTCCCCGGCGCTCCTGATTTCGTCGTCGAGGTAGTGTCCCCGTCGGACAGTTTTGCCGACGTGCAGGAGAAGGTCTACCTGTGGCTCGACGGTGGTGCCAAGCTGGTCCTCGTCGTCCTGCCCAAGAAGCATTCCTGCTTCGTCTACCGGCCTGGAGCACCAGTTCAGCGCCTCGGTTCCTCCGACACCCTGGACGCCTCGGACGCGGTCCCTGGCTGGAGCCTCGACCTCGGCGAAATCCTCAAATAGCGCGGTACTGTGGTAACACTTATGGACGCCTCGACCCAAGCCGTCGAGCAGTACCTGACCGGTCTGCAGGACCGGATCTGCGCCGCCCTGGAGGCGGTGGACGGGGCGGCGCGGTTCGTCGAGGACGATTGGGAGCGGCCGGAGGGGGGCGGCGGGCGGTCGCGGGTGATGGCGGAGGGGGCGGTCTTCGAGCAGGCGGGGGTCTCCTTCTCCCATGTCCACGGTCCGGCGCTCCCGGCCTCGGCCACCGCCAGCCGGCCGGACCTCGCCGAGTACGGCTTCACCGCCCTCGGGGTCTCGATCGTCCTCCACCCGCAGAACCCCTACGTCCCCACCACCCACCTGAACGTCCGCTACTTCGTCGCCGAAAAGCACGGCTCGCCGCCGGCCTGGTGGTTCGGGGGCGGGTTCGACCTCACCCCGTTCTACCCCTTCGAGGAGGATGTCGTCCACTGGCACACCGTGGCGCACGACCTCTGCCAACCCTTCGGCGAGGACGTCTACCCGCGGTTCAAGCGCTGGTGCGACAAGTACTTCTACCTGCGCCACCGCGGCGAGCCGCGCGGCGTGGGGGGCCTCTTCTTCGACGACCTCTCCGAGTGGGGGTTCGAGCGCAGCTTCGCCTTCCAGCGCGCGGTGGGCGACAGCTTCCTCGGCGCCTATCTGCCGATCGTCGAGCGCCGCCAGGGTACTCCGTACGGCGAGCGCGAGCGCGATTTTCAACTCTACCGCCGCGGCCGCTACATCGAGTTCAACCTCCTCTACGACCGCGGCACCCTCTTCGGCCTGCAGTCCGGTGGGCGCACGGAGTCGATCCTCATGTCCCTCCCGCCGCAGGTCCGTTTCCGCTACAACTGGCGGCCGGAGCCGGGGAGCCCCGAGGCACGGCTCTACGAGGTCTTCCTCCACCCGCGCGAATGGATTCCCGCGGTGGACGCCTCTCTCCGCAAGTAGTAGTCCACTCCTCGTATGTGAAAAGAACAGAATCGATGTAAACTCGGTAAGCATATCGACGGCTGCGCATGCGTTTTGCAGAGGACAGGGCCACGGCACATCCTGTGCCGTGATTGATCCGGGGGGAGTTATGACCTACAACCGATTCCACGCCGCCTTCATCCTGGCGCTACTCACGCTGGCGCTTGTCGCCTCTCCCGTCCTGGCGGCCGCGCCTCAGCAGTGTGAGGTCAAGCCCTCCTGCAGCGCCGCGAGCCCCAGCGTGCTGCCGGCGCTGCCGACGATCAACCTCCTGCTGCCCGTGCAGAACAGCGCCACCGTGCATCTCGACTTCATCTCCCACTACATCGGCCAGTGCTGCACCAACAACGACGCCAGCCTCTGCCCCGCCATTTCCGGCTACAGCACCGTCTACTGCTCGTTCCCGATGTGTGGCGGCGGCGCGCTGTCCTGCGTCTACAGCCAGTAAGGCAAGGGGCAGCAGGGCTCACCTGCGGGGCGCTGCCGCTTCGCCCTCGTTCTCCACTAGACTTGTCGCCCTGAGCGGACGAGAGACGAGGAGACGAGGTCCATGCAATCCCGCTGGTCGGACGAGGAAGCCAGGTCTTTTGTCGAGCGCTACATGGCGGAGGGGGAGGACCTGGCCCTTCGTGTCTACACTTCGCGCCTCATCGGGTCGGATCCCGACCTCGTCCTCCACGGCGGCGGCAACACCTCGGTCAAGTCGACCTTCCGTGACCTCCTGGGAGAGCCGGTCCCGGCGATCTTCGTCAAGGGCTCGGGATGGAACCTCGACAGCCTCGCCCCGGAGGGGCTGCCGGGGATGCGCCTCGCGGGCCTGCAACGGCTGCGCGGCCTCGCCGCCCTCTCCGACGAGGAGATGGTCAACCAGCAGCGCACCCATCTCTTCCGCGCCGACGCGCCGAACCCCTCGGTCGAGGCCCTGCTCCATGCCTTCCTGCCCGGCAAGTTCATCGACCACTCCCACGCCGACGCCATCCTCGCCCTGACCAACCGGCCGGATGGCGAGGCGGTGGTGCGCGAGATCTACGGCGAGCGGGTGGGGATCGTCCCCTACGTCATGCCCGGTTTCGGTCTGGCCCTGCGGGCGGCGGAGGTCCACGACGCCCAGCCGGCCGCTGTCGGGCTCGTCCTCCTGAAGCACGGCCTCTTCACCTGGGGGGAGACGGCGCGCGAAAGCTACGAGCGGCACGTCGAGCTGGTCGACGCCGCGGAGCGCTGGCTCGCCGGCCGCGCCGGTGGTTCCCGGCGGATCTGGACGAT
>DASQPA010000201.1:0-14565 GCA_035644215.1 Thermoanaerobaculia bacterium | reverse complement strand
CTTGGGCCGCCCGGTCGAGCCCGAGGTGTAGATCACATAGGCCAAGGCGTCCACGGGCACCCAAACGTCCGGCGGCTCGGCTCCGTCCACCGGCTCCGGCCCCGACTCGTCGAGCGCCAGCTGCCGCATGCCGGTTTCCTCGAAGATCACGGGCGAAACGCCCGGCCCCACGAGCACCACGCCGTCCGCCCCCACCGCGTCCTCCGCCATGAAGACCAGCCGCTCCGCCGGGTACTCCGGATCGAGCGGCACGTAGGCGGCACCCGCCTTCAGGATTCCCAGGAGGCCCACCATCAGCTCGACCGACCGTAGGGCGGCGAGCCCCACCCGCGACTCCAGTCCCACCCCCAGCGCTACGAGCCGGCGCGCCAGGCGGCCGGAGCGCCGGTCGAGCTCCCGGTACGAGACCTCCCGCTCCCCAGCGACCACGGCCACCGCTCCCGGCGTCCGCCGCGCCTGGGCCACGATCCACTCGTGGAGCGGAGACTCCGGGGCGTAGGCGACCCGGGTGTCGGACCACTCGGCCGCCAGCTGGAAACGTTCCGCGGGGGCGAGGAGCGGCAGGGCGGAGAGGCGGCGCGCCGGGTCCTCCATCGCCGCTTCGAGGAGACGGGTCAGGTGAGCGGCCAGGCGGACGATCGTCGTCCGGTCGAACCGCTCGGCGTCATACTCGATCGTCCCGGCGATCCCTGCCGGCGACTCGGCGAGGAGCAGCGAGAGATCGAGCTTGGCGCTCCCGGTCTCGACCGCGCGCCAGGCGAGCCGCAGGCCGGCGAGCGCCCCCTCCGCGGGCAGGGTGTTCTGGAACGCCAGGAGCACCTGGAAGAGCGGCATCCGCCCCAGGTGCCGCTCGGGCGAGAGCGCCTCGACCAGCTTCTCGAACGGCAGCTCCTGGTGCGCGAAAGCGGCGAGCGCCATGCCCCGCGTCCGGGCGAGGAGATCGCCGAAGCTCGGATCGCCGTCCAGGTCGCCCACCAGGGCCAGCGTGTTGACGAAGAAACCGATCAGGCCCTCCAGCTCGACGCGCGGGCGGTTGGCGACCGGCGTCCCCACCGGCACCCGCCGCTCACCGCTGTAGCGCGCGAGGAGAGCCTGGAGGGCCGAGAGGAGCACCATGAACGGCGTCGCCTCCGCCTGCCGCGACCGGCGCGCGAGGGCCGCGGAGAGGTCCGCCGGCAGGGCGAAGGGAAGCGTCGCGCCGCGCTGTTCCGGGAGCGCCGGGCGGGGCCGATCGAAGGGCAGGGCAAGCTCGGCCGGCACGCCGGCGAGGCGCTCGCGCCACCACGCCACCTCGCGCTCCAGCCGTTCCCCGCGGAACCGCGCCCGCTGCCACGCCGCATAGTCGGCGTACTGCACCGGGAGATCCGGCAACGGCGACGGCCGTCCCGCCGCGAAGGCGCCGTAGAGGGCTGCCACCTCGCGCTCCAGCACCCCGACCGACCAGCCGTCGGCCGCGATGTGGTGGAGGGTCACGAGAAGCGTGTGCTCATTCTCCCCCGCCGATCCCGCGCCGCGGACGAGCGTGGTGCGGAGGAGCGGTCCGCGCGCGAGGTAGAACGGCCGCCGCGCCTCTTCCCGTTCCAGGCGCGTGCGCTCCGCGTCGGGTCCGGTGAGCCCGGTGAGCCCGGCGAGATCGACGAGCGGCAGTGCGACGACCGCCGCGGGTGCGATCTCCTGCACCGGGCTCCCCTCCATGTCAGGGAAGCTGGCGGGGAAGCGCGTGCGCAGCACCTCGTGGCGCCGCGTCATCTCGGCGAAGACCGCGGCCAGGACCGCACGGTCGAGTGGGCCGCGGAGGAGAACGGCGGCGGGCATGTTGTACGGAGCTCCGCCCCGCGCCAGGCGGTCGAGGAACCAGAGCCGCTCCTGGCCGAAGGAGAGCGGCAACGGTCGCGCGCGCGACACCCGGCGGATCGGCCGCGTCGCACGCCGCTTCTCCGGGACGAGCGCCTCGATCCGCAAGGCGAGCGCGGAGAGAGTCGGCGCGGCGAAGATCGTCGCGAGCGGCAGCTCGACGCCCAGCCGCCGCTCGACGCGCGCCGAGAGGCGGCTGGCCAAGAGCGAGTGCCCGCCGAGCGCGAAGAAGTCGGAGCCGCGCCCGGTCCGGATCTCTGTCCCCAGCAGCTCGCGCCACAGCGTGGCGAGTCGCTTCTCGACCGGGGTCCGTGGCAGCTCGCCCGCTTCCAAAGGCGATGTCGTGGGTGCCAAGCGCGCCAGCGCCCGCCGATCGAGCTTGCCGTTCTCAGTCAGCGGTAGGACGGAAAGCGCCACGATCTCGGACGGCACCATGGCGTCCGGCAGGCGCTCGCGCAGCCGTTCGCGCAGCGGTCCGGGATCGACCTCGGAACCGGGAGCCGGCACGACGAAGGCGACGAGCCGCGCGGTCGCGCCCTTGCCCAGAGCGAGCATCGCCGCGGCCTGCACCTCCGGCTGCGCCGCGAGCGCCGACTCGATCTCTCCCAGCTCGACGCGGACTCCCCGCACCTTCACCTGGAAGTCGAGCCGCCCCAGATACTCGATTTCGCCGCTCGGCATCTGGCGTACCAGATCGCCCGTCCGGTAGGCCCGCGCCCCCGGGCTCGCGTCCCAAACGTCCGGTACAAAGCGTTCGGCGGTCCCGTCCGGCCGGCCCTGGTAGCCCCGCGCCACCTGCACCCCACCGATCCACAGCTCCCCCGCCACCCCGATCGGCAAAGGCTGACCGCGCCCGTCCACCACGTAGACGTGCGTGTTCGCCACCGGTCGGCCGATCGGCACCGGCCGTGCCACCGCCGACACGCGGCAGCGCCAGAACGTCACGTCGACCGCCGCCTCGGTGGGACCGTAGAGGTTGTAGATCGTAGCGGAGAGACGCGAGAGGGCGCGCTGCTCCAGCTCGTGGGAGAGCGCCTCGCCGCTCAGGAACAGCCGCCGTAGGGACGAGAGCCGAGAGAGACCTTCCTCCTCCAGGAAACCCTGGAGGAGCGACGGCACGAAATGCGCCACCGTCACCCGCTGCTCGGACATCCACCGCACCAGGTAGGCGGGATCGCAGTGCCCGCCGGGGCGCGCCAGCACCACCCGCGCGCCGTAGAGGAGCGGCCAGAACAGCTCCCAGACCGAGACGTCGAACCCCACCGAGGTCTTCTGGAGCACCCGGTCCTCGGCGCTCAGGGGAGAGAGAGCCTGCATCCAGAGGAGCCGGTTCAAGATGCCGCGGTGGCGGTTCATGACCCCCTTGGGCCGCCCCGTCGAGCCCGAGGTGTAGATCACGTAGGCGAGGGCGTCCGTCGGCACCCGCACCGCCGGTTTCTCCCCCGCTGGCGGCTCCGGTCCCGACTCGTCGAGCGCCAGCTGCTCCACGCCGGTCCCCTCGAAGATCGAGGACGAGACGCCAGGTCCCACGAGCACCACCCCACCGGCCCCCACCGCCTCTCCCGCCATGAAGGCTAGCCGCTCCGCCGGGTACTCCGGATCGAGCGGCACATAGGCGGCGCCCGCCTTCAGGATTCCCAGGAGGCCGACCATCAGCTCGACCGACCGTAGGGCGGCGAGCCCCACCCGCGATTCCGGCCCCACGCCCAGGGCCGCCAGCCGGTGCGCCAAGCGGTCGGACCGCAGGTCGAGCTCCCGGTAGGACACCTCCCGCTCCGCGGCGACCACGGCCACCGCCCCCGGTGTCCGCCGCGCCTGCTCCGCGATCCGTTCGTGGAGGGGGACGTCGAGCGTGTAGCCGACCCGGGTGTCGGACCACTCGGCCGCAAGCTGGAAGCGCTCGGCAGGGGTGAGAAGCGGCAGATTGGAGAGGCGGCGCTCAGGGTCCTCCACCACCGCTTCGAGCCATCGCGTCAGGTGAGCCGCGAGGCGGACGATCGTCGTCCGGTTGAACCGTTCCGCGTCGTACTCGATCGTCCCGGTGAGCCCGGCCGGCGATTCGGCGAGCGTCACCGAGAGGTCGAGCTTCGCGCTCCCGGTCTCAATCTCGCGCCAGGCGAGCCGGAGCCCTTCGAGCGCGAGGTCCGCCCGCGGAGTGTTCTGGAGAACGAGGAGCACCTGGAAGAGCGGCATCCGCCCCAGCTGGCGTTCGGGGGAGAGCGCCTCGACCAGCTTCTCGAACGGCAGTTCCTGGTGCGCGAAGGCGGCGAGCGTCGCGCTCCGCGTCCGATCGAGAAGCTCGCCGAAGCTCGGATCGCCGTCCAGGTCGCCCACCAGCGCCAGCGTGTTGACGAAGGGGCCGATCAGCCCCTCCAGCTCGAAACGCGGCCGGTTGGCGACCGGCGTGCCCACCGGCACCGTCCGCTCGCCGCTGTAGCGCGCAAGGAGCGCCTGGAGGCCCGAAAGGAGAACCATGAACGGCGTCGCCTCCGCCTGACGCGCCCGGCGCGCGAGGGCGGTCGAGAGGTCCCCTGGCAGTTGGAAAGGGAGCGCCGCCCCGCGCCCGCCCGGGAGCGCCGGCCGTGGCCGGTCGAAGGGCAGCGCCAGCTCGGCTGGCGCGCCGGCGAGACGCTCGCGCCACCACGCCAGCTCCCGGTCCAAGCGTTTGCCACGAAATCGCGCCCGCTGCCATACCGCATAGTCGGCGTACTGAACCGGCAGCTCCGGCAATGGCGATGGGCGGCCCTGGGCGAAGGCGCCGTAAAGCGTCGCCACCTCGCGCTCCAGCACCCCGACCGACCAGCCGTCGGCGACGGTGTGATGGAGGATCACGAGTAGGTTGTGCTCCTCCTCCGCGCTGCGCAAAAGTGTGGCGCGGAGGAGCGGCCCGCGCGCGAGATCGAACGGCCGTCGCGCCTCCTCGCGTTCGAGGCGCGCGAGCTCCGGCCGCCCGGCGCCATCGAGCCCCGCCAGGTCGACGAGTGGCAGGGGGACCGGCGCGGGCGACGCGATCTCCTGCACGGGGTTTCCCTCGACGGTGAGGAAGCGCGTGCGCAGCACCTCGTGGCGCCGCACCAGCTCGGCGAAGACCGCGCCCAGGGTCGCCCGGTCGAGCGGCCCTTCGAGCCGGACGGCCGCGGGCATGTTGTAGGCGGCCCCGCCCGGCGCCAGGCGATCGAGGAGCCAGAGGCGCTCCTGGGTGAAGGAGAGCGGCAGCGGCCGCCGGCGCGACGCCCGCCGGATCGGCGGCGTGGAGCGCTGTCGGACCGGAACGAGAGCCTCGATCCGCGCGGCCAAGGCAGAGAGGACCGGGGCAGTGAAGACCGCCGTGAGTGGCAGCTCGACGCCCAGGCGCCGGGCCAGGCGCGCCGAGAGGCGAGTGGCGAGGAGCGAGTGGCCGCCGAGCGCGAAGAAGTGCGAGCCCCGGCCGATTCGCTCCTCTGTTCCCAGGAGCTCGCGCCACAGCTCCGCGAGCACGGCCTCGACCTGCGTCCGCGGCGCCTCGTCCGCCGCCGGCGCTGCCGCAGGAGCCAGTAGCGCCAGCGCCCGCCGATCGAGCTTGCCGCTCGTGGAGAGCGGCAGGGCCGGGAGCGCCACCACCCCCGAAGGCACCATGGCGTCGGGCAGGCGCTCGCGCAGCCGGTCCCGAAGAGCGGCCGTCTCGACGGCGGAACCGGACGCGGGTACGACGAAGGCGACCAGCCGCACCCCGGCTCCCTCACCCAGCGCCAGCACCGCCGCCGCCTGGACCTCCGGCTGCGCGGCGAGCGCCGACTCGATCTCCCCTAGCTCGACGCGGACCCCCCGCACCTTGACCTGGAAGTCGAGCCGCCCCAGGAACTCGATCTCACCCGTGGGCGACCGGCGCACCCGGTCGCCCGTCCGGTAGGCCCGCGCTCCCGGGCTCACCGCCCAGGGGTCCGGCACGAAGCGCTCGGCCGTCCCATCCGGCCGGCCCTGGTAGCCACGCGCCACCTGGACGCCGCCGATCCACAGCTCCCCCGCCACTCCGATCGGCACCGGCACGCCGCGCCGGTCCACCACGTAGACGTGCGTGTTCGCCACCGACCGCCCGATCGGCACCGGCCGCGCGACCACCGACGCGCGGCAACGCCAAGCCGTCACGTCCACCGCCGCCTCCGTCGGGCCGTAGAGGTTGCAGAGCGGCACGGGGAGACGGGAGAGGGTGCGCTGCTCCAACTCGTAGGACAGCGCCTCGCCGCTCACGAACACCCGCCGCAGCGTAGAAAGCGCCGAGAGATCCTCCTCCAGGAAGCTCTGGAGAAGCGATGGCACGAAATGCGCCACCGTCACCCACTGCTCGGCCATCCACCGCACCAGGTAGGCAGGATCGCGGTGCCCGCCGGGACGCGCCAGCACCACCTGCGCGCCGAAGAGCAGCGGCCAGAGCAGCTCCCAGACCGAGACGTCGAAACCCACCGGGGTCTTCTGGAGCACCCGGTCGTCCACTCCCAGCGGATAGAGCTCCTGCATCCAGAGCAGCCGGTTCAAGACGCCGCGGTGGTTGTTCATCACTCCCTTGGGCCGCCCCGTCGACCCTGAGGTGTAGATCACGTAGGCGAGAGCGTCCACCGGGGCCCGAACCTCAGGCGACTCTTCTCCGTCCGCCGGCTCCGGCCCCGACTCGTCGAGCCGCAGCTCTCGCATCCCCACCCACGGCGCGGCCGGCTGGTCCGGCCCCACGAGCACCACCCCCCCCGTCCCCACCGCCTCTTCCGCCATGAAGGCCAGACGCTCGGCGGGATACTCCGGATCGAGCGGCACGTAGGCGGCGCCTGCCTTCAGGATTCCCAGGAGGCCCACCATCAGCTCGACCGACCGCTCGACGGAGAGCCCCACCCGCGACTCCGGCCCCACCCCCAGGGTCGCCAGGCGCCGCGCCAGGCGGTTGGAGCGCCGGTCGAGCTCCCGGTACGAGACCTCCCGCTCTCCTGCGACCACTGCGATCGCCCCGGGCGTCCGCCGCGCCTGCTCCGCGATCCGCGCGTGGAGGGGAGCGTCGAGCGCGTAGTCGACCCGGGTATCGGACCACTCGGCCGCGAGCTGGAAACGCTCTGCTTCGCCGAAAATCGGCAGGTCGCCCAGGCGGCTCTCGGGGTCCTCGACCACGGCCTCGACCAGGCGGGCGAAGTGCCCGAGCAGTCGGTGGACGGTGACCGCATCGAAGAGGTCGGAGCTGTACTGGAGCGAGAGCACGAGCCCGCGCGTCCCGAGATCGGCGGCGCGCAGGGCGAGGTCGAACTGCGCGGACCGCTCGGGGATGGAGAGCGATTCGAGAGCGAGGCCGCCCAGGTCGATCGGGACTCCGGGCTCGCCGACGGCAAACGCGGCCAGGGCTTGCGGTTCGCTCGGCTCCGCCCGTTCGAGGACGAGGCTTGCCTGGAAGACCGGCGAGCGCGCGGGATCGCGCTCCGGCCGCAGCCGCTCAGCGAGGAGCGGGAAGGGGAAGCCCTGGTGTGCGAAGGCGTCGAGCACCGCGCGCCGGGTCTCGGCGAGCAGTGTGGTGAAGGGCAGGTCGCCCGCCGGCCGCCCGCGCAGGACGAGCGGGTTCACCAGGTAGCCGATGCGGTCGCGGAGCTCTGCCCGATCGCGGCCTGCCGCCGGCACCCCCACCAGGAGATCCTCCTGTCCGGTGTAACGTTGGAGGAGCGTCTGGTAGACGGCGAGGAGCCCCATGAAAAGCGTCGCTCCGCGCGCCCGGACGAGAACGGCGGCGGACGGCCCCAAGGTGAGCCGCACGGCGGCACCTGCGAAGCTCTGCTCCGGTGGCCGCGGCCGGTCGGTCGGCAGATCGAGCGCCAGGGGCGCGCCGGCGAGCGCCGCCCGCCAGTAGCTCCAGAGCCGTTCCCCCTCTCCCCCGGCGAGCCGCGCCGCCTCCCAGGCCGAGAGATCCACGGAAGAGGGGGAGAGCGGCGGGAGCGGCGCGCCGGCGTAGAGGCGCCCCAGGTCGCGCGCCAGAAGGGCCATCGACGCGAAGTCGGCGACGAGGTGATGGAGGGAGATCACGACCCGGTCGCCCCCCGGCGCGCCGTCGAGGAGCGTCAGGCGCAGGAGCGGCCCAGCTTCGAGGTCGAACGGCCGGTAGGCCTCGCTCGCGACGAGCGCCTCGACCGCGGCCTCGTTCAGGCCCGAGGCGTCGATCACCGTGAAGCCCTCCGGCGAGCCCTGGGGAGGATGCACCCGCTGCCGCGGCTCGCCCTCGTGCGCGTGGAAGGTGGTGCGGAGGGCCGGATGGCGGGCGACCAGGGCGGCGAAGGCGCGGTCGAGCGCCGGGACGTCGAGCGGGGAGAGGAGGCGCGCCGCCGCCACGATGTGGTAGGCGCCGCTCTGGGGCGCCAGGCGGTTGAGGAACCAGAGCGCCTGCTGGCCGTAGGTGAGCGGCGGGTCGCCGTCCAGAGTCGAGGCGACCAGGGCCGCCGGCGCGGTGGGCTTGGCCGGGCGCTCGCCGCCGGCGGCGATCTCGCGCGCCAGCTCGGCGACGCTCGCCCCGGTGAGGAGCCGCTCCAGGGAGATCTCGACGTCCAGCTCCTCACGGAGACCCTGCTGGATCTCGATCGCCGCCAGCGAATCGAGCCCCAGCGCGGTGAGCGGGGTTTCGGGGTCGAGGCTCGACACCTCCATCCCGAGCGCCCGCGCGGCCGCCCGGAGCACTCCGTCGACGATCGTGATCTCCTCGGCTTCTTCGATTCTCGGCTGCACGATACGACTTTCTCCTGGCAGGTCCCTAGGCGAGACAACGGGTGAACTCGGACAACAGCCTGGCCATCTCGCCGTCCTCGGCCAGAGGGTGATCGAAGACCGGCGCCTGGGGAGCGGCGGCCACCGCCGTGAGGAGCCGCCGGTGGGACTCCGCCATCCGCGCGAGGGTTTCGGCCGCGAAGATCTCCGCGTCGTAGCTCCAGACGCCCTGGAGGCCACCCCCCGCCTCTTCGGTCATGGCGACCGAGAGATCGAATTTCGCCGACGCGCCCTCGACCGGCAGCTCGGCCAGCGTGAGCCCGGGGAGCTGGAGGTCGGGGAACGGCGTGTTCTGAAGCAGGAAGGTGACCTGGACGAGCGGCGCGCGGGAGGCGTCGCGGGACGGGCGCAGCTCCTCGACCAGCCGCTCGAAGGGCAGTTCCTGGTGGGCATAGGCGCCCAGGGTGGCCTCGCGAACGCGCGCCAGGAGCTCCTGGAAGCTCGGCTCGCCGGCCAGGCTCACGCGGAGCACCAGGGTGTTGACGAAGAAGCCGATCAGCCCTTCGAGCTCCCGGCGCCCGCGGTTGGCGACCGCCGTCCCCACCGCGACGTCCTCCTCGCCCGCGAAGCGGGAGAGGACGACGAGGAAGGCCGCGAGGAGCGTCATGAAGAGGGTCGCGCCGGCGTCGAGGCTCAGGCGCCGGAGCGCCGCCGCCAGCTCCCCCGAGATCGCCGTCACCACCTCCCCGGCCCGGTGGCCCGGCCGCGCCGGCCGCCGCCGGTCGAGGGGGAGGTCGAGCGCCGGGAGGCCTGCGAGCCGCTCCCGCCAATAGGCGAGCTGCGACTCCAGCACCCCGCCGGCGAGATGTTCCCGCTGCCAGACCGCATAGTCGGCGTACTGGATCGGCAGCTCGGCCAGCGGCCGCCCCGCGTAGAGGTCCGCAAGCTCCCCGAGAAGCACTCCCATCGACCAGCGGTCGCTCACGATGTGGTGGAGGGTGAGGAGGAGGGCGTGCTCCGCCGCGCCGAGCCAGAGGAGCCGCGCGCGGAGGAGCGGTCCCCGCGCGAGGTCGAAGGCGGCCGTGGCCTCCGCGGCGGCCAGGCGCGCCACCTCCCGCTCCCGCGCGGTCTCGGGGAGAGACCGCAGATCGATCGCCGGCAGCGGCAGGCCGGTGTCTCCGTCCGGCGCGATGACCTGGACCGGCCTCCCGTCCTCGGTGCGGAAGCGGGTGCGGAGGGCCTCGTGCCGGGAGACCACCGCCCGGAGCGCGGCGGAGAGCGCCGGCCGGTCGAGCCGGCCGAGCAGGCGGACCGCGAGCGGCACGTTGTAGGCGGCGAGGCCCGGGGTGAGCTGCTCGACGAACCAGAGCCGCTCCTGCGCGTAGGAGAGCGGAAAGACGTAGGCCTCCTCGTAGGCGGGCGCGGCACTCACGTGCGGACCGGCTCCTCGGCGATCTCGGTGACCTCGATGATCTCGTCGTTCCCGGCGTTCCCGTCGGAGGCGCGCGGGATGCGCCGGCTTTGGCGAGGCAACGGCTTCAGGGTGGGAGCCGGAGCGGCCGGAGCCTCCATCCCAAGCTCCTGGAGCGCGGCGGCGAGGAGAGCCGGGGTGGGATAGGTGAAGATCGCCTCCAGGGGAAGCTCGACGCCGATCTCGTCGCGCAGGCGGGAGGTGAGCTGGCCGGCGAGGAGCGAGTGGCCGCCGAGCTCGAAGAACCCGTCGTCACGGCCGATCGGCTCGATCCCCAACAGCTCCTGCCAGAGGCCGGCCAGGCGGGTTTCGAGCGGCGTCGCCGGGGCGACGTAGGCCGGCGCCACCGCCGGGCGGGGATGGGCGGCGCGGCGCGGTCCCGCCGCTTCCGCGAGGAGCGCCGTCGAGAGGCGGAGGCGGGCGGCCTCGGCGAGGCGACGGGGAAGCGGATCGGTCGAGATGGCGATCTGGGCCGGCCCCGCGGCGAGGATGCGGGCGAGCGCCTCCCGCCCCTCCTCGGGCCGGATGGCCGACGCCAGCTGCTGGTCGCGCCAGGCCCGGAGCTCCTCGGGAACGTCGGTTTGGACCGTCATGCCCACCTGCCAGGCGTCCCAGTTGATCGCGATCATGCGCCTCCCGCCCCGCGCCTCCTCAGCCGCGGCGAAGCCGTCGAGGAAAGCGTTCGCCGCCGCGTAGTCGGCCTGGCCGATGCCGCCGAGGAGCGAGTTGACCGACGAGAAGAGGACGAGCAGGCGGGCGTCGTCGAACACCTGCGCCAGGACCGCGGTGCCCCGCACCTTCGGTGTCAGGACCGCGGCCGCCTGCTCGGGCGTGCGCGCGGCGAGGAGACCGCCACCCGCGATCCCGGCCGCATGGAAGACCCCGTCGATGCGGCCGACCCCGCCAAAATACTCGACGGCCCGGGCCCGCACCGCCTCCACCTGCGCCTGGTCGGCGACGTCCGCGGCGACGGTCAGGATCTCCGTCCCCAGCGTCTCTAGGGCCTCCAGGCGCCGGATCTTCCGGCTCGTCGCGTCGTCCTCGCCGTGGCTCTCGATCCAGTCGTTCCAGCCCTCCCGCTCCGGGAAGGCGCCGCGCCCGAGGAGCACCAGCCCTTTGGTCCCGCTCTCAGCCAGAAGCTCCGCCACCTCCAGTCCCACCGCGCCCAAGCCGCCGGTGATCAGGTGGACCCCGTTGCGCAGGAGACCCGACTCCGCGATCGCCGGCAGCTCCGGCAGCTCGACCGGCTCCCAGCTCGGGATCCAGCGATGGGGCCCCCGCCAGGCGACGGTCCCTTCCTCCACCGCTCCCATCCCCCCGATCTCCGCCAGGCACTGCTCGACCAGGCGCGGCGAGGGGGCGGCTCCCGTTTCCAGGACTAGGTCGACGCTCCGGCAACGGACCTGGCCCTGCTCCTGCGGCAGCACCCGGCAGATCCCGAGGAGCGCCGACTTGACCGGCTCCGGCCGGTCGCCGCCGTCGATTGCATGCAGACGGTTCGAGAACACCAGCAGGTCCACCGGCCGGTCCGGATGGCGGCCGAAGCCCCGCGCCAGGTGGAACAGGCTGTAGAAGCCGCGGGCGAGGCCGCGGTCGAGGTTCTCTTCCGGAGCGGCAGTCACGTTCCAGAGGTGGAGAACCAGAGAGTGGCCGGAGACGTCACCGGGACGCAGGTCCTCCTCCGCGAAGGACAGGGCGACCTCCCAGCCGCGCTCGCGGAGTGCCGTCCCGAGCGCCTCGCTCAGCCCGCAGTCGTCGGCGAGGATCAGGCACCGTTTCTCGGTGTCGGCGGGGGCGGCAGGGACCGTGCGGTGTGGCGGCAGCGTCCGCCGCCAGGAGGGGAGGTAGAACCACTCGGACAGCGGCCGGCGGGCACCGACCGGCGCGGCCGGCGCGCTCGGGACCTCTTCTCCGCCCTCGATCCAGTAGCGGCGCCGCTCGAACGGGTAGGCCGGCAGGCTGACCCGCCGCCGGCGCTCCCCGGCGAGAAGGGTTTCCCAGTCGATCGGTTCGCCGCGCATCCAGCGCCGCCCCAGGTCCGTGAGGCGTTCCTCCTCGCCTTCCGGCGCGGCGCTCTCCGGACCGACTTCTGGGCGTTCTTGGGCCTGCTCCCCCACCGGCCGGGCCGCGGCCGCCCCTTCGAGCCGCGCGGAGGCCTCCTCGCGGCTCCGCGCCACAATTGCCAGACGCCGGCCGAGCTCGCGGCGCCCGACCTGGAGGGTGTAGGCGGCGTCGGCGAGGTCGATCTCGGGATGGTCCGTCAGATGACGCGCCAGGCGGGTCGCCATCTCGGCGAGGGCTGTCTCGCTCTGCGCCGAGAGCGGCAGAAGGTGCCAGCGGGGAGGTTGGGCCGGCGAGGACGCCGGCGCTCCCAGGGAAGAAGACGGCGCCTCTTCGAGGATCACGTGGGCGTTCGTGCCGCCGATGCCGAAGGCGCTCACCCCGGCGCGCCGCGGCCCCTCCCCCGCCGGCCAGGCGCGGGTCTCAGCGTTGACGTAGAACGGGCCGCGCGCGAAATCGATCTTCGGATTCGGGCTCTCGAAATGGAGGCTCGCCGGCAGCTCGCGGTGGGTGAGCGCCAGGGCCGTCTTGATCAGCCCCGCGACCCCGGCCGCGGCGTCCAGGTGGCCGATGCCGCTCTTGACCGATCCCAAGGCGCAGGAGCCCTTCGGGGCGTCTTCGCCGAACACCTGGGTGAGCGCCGCGACCTCGATCGGATCACCCAGGGCGGTCGCCGTGCCGTGCGCCTCGACGTAGGAGATCGACTCCGGCCTCACGCCCGCCACAGCTTGCGCCGCCGCGATCACCTCGGCCTGGCCGGCGACGCTGGGGGCGGTGTAGCCCACCTTCGCCGCGCCGTCGTTGTTGATCGCCGAGCCGCGGATGACCGCCAGCACCCGGTCGCCGGCCTCCAGCGCGTCGGCGAGCCGCCGGAGCACCACGACGCCCGCCCCGTGGCCCCGGACGGTACCTCCCGCTTTGGCGTCGAATGGCCGGCAGAGGCCGTCCGGCGACGACAGGCCGTCGTCCTGGTAGAGGTAGCCGCGGCGCTCGGGCAGGCCGATCGCCACCCCGCCGGCGAGCGCGATATCGCACTCGAAGCAGAGCAGGGCCTGGCAGGCCAGGTGGACGGCGACGAGCGAGGTCGAGCAGGCGGTCTGCACGCCGACACTCGGACCGCGCAGGTGGAGGCGGTAGCTCACCTGGCTCGACAGGTAGTCCTTGTCGTTGCTGATCATGGCCTGGAAGGTGCCGACGGCGGCGAGCGCCTCCGGGCTCTTCGCCACGTTCATCCACAGGTACTTGCCGATCCCGGCGCCGGCGTAGACGCCGATCCAGCCGGGGAAGCGCACCGGATCGTAGCCCGCGTCTTCGAGCGCCGCCCAGGCGCACTCCAGGAAGACCCGCTGCTGGGGGTCCATCACCTCGGCCTCGCGCGGCGTGAGCCCGAAGAGCGGCGCGTCGAAGAGGTCCGCCCCTCCCATCGGCGCCGCCGCCCGGACGTAGCGCGGATCGGCGAGCTCCGCCTCGGAGACCCCCTCGGCCCGCAGCTCCTCGGGAGAGAGGGAGAGGATGCCCGAGACGCCCTCGCGCAGATTGCGCCAGAACGCCTCGAGGTCCGCCGCTCCGGGGAAACGGCCGCTCATCCCGACGATCGCGATCCCTTCGCTCACGAAGTCCTCCTCTGGCTCGCCGCCCGCCGCGCCGCCTGCTGTCCGGCGAGACGGCCGCGGCCGGTCACCAGCCGCTCGCTCTTCTCCGCCGCGAGCGGCGCCGCCTCGCTCCCTTCCGCCAAGAAGCGGGCGAAGCTCTCGACCGTGGGGAAGCGGAAGACGTCGATCACCGAGCACTCGCGCCCCAGCGCCTCTAGCAGTCGGCCGTGGAGTCGCACCGCGAGGAGCGAGTGCCCGCCCAGGTCGAAGAAGTTGTCGTGGATGCCCACCCGGTCGACCTGCAACACCTCCCGCCAGACTTGGGCGACCGCCCGTTCGAGCTGGTTCTGCGGCGCCACGTAGCCGGCGGAGAGCTCGGAGCGAGAGATCTCCGGGGCAGGAAGGGAACGCCGGTCGAGCTTGCCGCTCGACAGGAGCGGCAGTCGTTCCAGGACGACGAAGGCGGAGGGCACCATGAAGGCCGGCAGCACCTCTTGGCAGCGGCGGCGCAAGTCGGGGACGGCGGGCGCCGGCGATCCCTCCTCGGGCACCAGGTAGGCGACGAGGCGCGGATCGCCCGGCCGATCCTCGCGCACCGTCACCGCGGCCTCGCGCACCCTCGGGCAGCCGGCGAGCACGGCCTCGATCTCCCCCGGCTCGATGCGGTAGCCGCGGAGCTTCACCTGCTGGTCGACCCGCCCCAGGTACTCGATCTCGCCGCCGGCGCGGAAACGCGCCCGGTCGCCGGTCCGGTAGAGCCGGCCGCCCCGCACGCCGGGGCCGCCGAACGGATCGGGCACGAAGCGCTCCGCGGTCAGCTCGGGGCGGTCGAGGTAGCCGCGGGCGAGAGCCATTCCCCCGATATACAGCTCGCCTGGCACCCCGGAG
>DASQPA010000200.1:0-66781 GCA_035644215.1 Thermoanaerobaculia bacterium | reverse complement strand
TGCCCATGCCACCGTCTTGCGTCTGGCGGCGGCGGAGGCGCGGCGTCCCTTCGACCTCGCGCGCGGACCGCTTCTGCGCTTCGGGCTGGTGCGCATGGAGGCAGAGGAGCACGTCTTCTTCCTCGGTATGCATCACGTCATCTCTGACGAGTGGTCGATGCAGATCTTCTCGCGCGAGTTGGCAACGCTCTACAACGCTGCCGTCCAAGGGCGTCCGGCCGCTCTGCCGGATCTGCCGATTCAGTATGCCGACTATGCGCATTGGCAGCGCAGCTGGCTCTCTGGTGAGACGCTCGAGCGCCAGATCACCTACTGGCGCGCGCATCTGGCCGGAGTGCCGCCGGTGCTGGAGCTGCCGTTCGACCGGCCGCGTCCGGCGGTGCAGGTGCTGCGGGGTGCGATCCGCTCGCGCCAGCTGTCGGCCGAGCTGTCGCAGTCCCTGCAGGGGCTGGCGCAGCGGGAGCGGGTGACGCAGTTCATGGTGTTGCTGGCGGCGTGGCAGGCGCTCCTGGGTCGGCTTGCGGGGGCCGAGCGGTTGGCGGTGGGCACGCCGATCGCGGGTCGCAACCGGCTGAAGACGGAAGGTCTGATCGGTTTCTTCGTCAACACGCTGGTGATGACGTCGGACCTGTCGGGAGAGCCGAGCTTCCGGGAGCTGCTGGGCCGCTGCCGCGAGGAATGCCTGGGAGCGTTCGAGCACCAGGAACTGCCGTTCGAGAAGCTGGTCGAGGAGCTGCAACCGGAGCGCAGCCTGTCGCACTCGCCGCTGTTCCAGGTGATGTTCTCGCTGCAGAGTAGCGCTCCGTTCGGTCGCCTGGAACTGGCGAACCTGTCCGTGTCGCCCTTATCGGGAGGGAAGTCGAAGGGGGATGCACCTCTCCTCTTCGACCTTGAGCTGGTGGCCCAGGAACAGCAAGGTCGTATCGAGCTCTTCTTGAGCTACAGCCGAGCGCTCTTCGACACCGCGACCGCGGTGCGCCTGCTGGCGCAGGTGGAGCGGTTGCTGTCGGAGATCGCGGTGGCGCCGGAGATGCAGGTGGCGGAGCTGCCGCTGCAGTCGGCCGCCGAACGGCACCAGGTGGTCATGGAGTGGAATGACACGGCGTCCGCTCTGTCGTCCGAGGCGCCCTTGGCCGAGCACTTCGCAGCTCAGTTGGGCCGGGCTCCGGAGGCGGTGGCGGTGGTGGCGGTGGCGGGCGAGGAGCACTTGAGCTACGGTGGGCTCGATCGGCGCGCGGAGCGCCTGGCGGGTCGCCTGTCGCGTCTGGGGGTGGGCCCGGAGGTGCCGGTGGCCGTCTGCTTCGACCGGTCGGCGGCGATGATCGTGGCGGTGCTGTCGGTGTGGAAGGCGGGCGGCGCCTACGTGCCGCTCGACCCGGGACAGCCGGCCGAGCGCATGGAATTCCTGCTCGCCGACTCGGGCACGCTGCTCTTACTGAGCCGGCGCGCGGTGCTCGCGGCGCTGCCGCCGGTGTCGGTGCGGACGCTCTGTGTGGATGATCCGGCGCCAGAGGAGGAGACGTTTGAGGCGCCGGAGCGGCCGGTGGTGCTGCCGCAGAACCTGGCCTATGTGATCTACACCTCGGGGTCGACGGGCAGGCCGAAGGGGACTCTGATCACGCAGCGTTCGCTCCTCCACCTTCTCGGGGCGTGGCGTGAGACCGGTCCCGCCGGATCGCTGAAGCGGGTGGGCCTGAGCTCGTCCTGGATCTTCGACCCGTCGGTCGAGCATATTCTTCACCTGCTACTGGGCAGCACGCTGGTGATCGTCCCGGAGGAGGCAAGGACGAGCGGCGAGGGGATGATGGAGCTCCTGTCGCGGGAGGGCCTGGATCTGCTCGATGGGACACCGGCGCAGGTTAAGGCCTGGCTGGAGGCCGGCCTCTTGGAGTGTCCGGGGGCGGCGCCACGCCAGCTGCAGATCGGGGGCGAGGCGATGGAGGTGGGGACCTGGCGCGCGCTGGCGTCGGCCCCGGCGTCGGAGTCGTGGAACGCTTACGGGCCGACGGAGTGCACGGTCGACAGCCTGGTGAGCCGGGTGACGGGGGAGCAGGTGAGCCTGGGCCGTCCACTGCCGCGGGTACGGGCGCACGTGCTCGACGGGGCGGGATCGCCGCAGCCGGTGGGGGTGATGGGCGAGCTGTACCTGGGAGGGGAAGGGCTGTCGCGGGGGTATTTGAGGCGTCCGGATCTGACGGCGGAACGTTTCTTGCCGGACTCCCTGGGCGAGGAGCCGGGGGGGCGTCTCTACCGCACGGGAGACCTCGTGCGGACGCTCCCGGATGGGCGGTTGGAGTTCCTGGGACGGTTGGACCGCCAGGTGAAGGTGCGGGGCGTGCGCATCGAGCTCGAGGAGATCGAGGCGGTGCTCGCCGCTCACCCGCGGGTACGCAGCGCCGCGGTGCTCGTGGTCGAGGGGGCGGTGGGCAAGCGGCTGGTGGGGTATGCCGCCGGGGAGGTGACGGCCGAGGAGCTGGCGGAGCATGCGCGGGCGAAGCTGCCGGCTGCGATGGTGCCGGCGCAACTCGTGGTGCTGGCGCAGCTGCCGCTGACACCCCAGGGAAAGGTCGACCGCCGGGCGCTCAAGGCTCCGGAGCGCCCGCGGACGGAGATGCTCGCGCCGCGCACCGAGACCGAGGAGATCGTCGCGGGGATCTTCGCGGAAGTGTTGAAGCAGGAGCGTGTAGGTCCGGAGGACAACTTCTTCGAGCTTGGGGGCCATTCGCTCCTGGCGGTGCAGTTGATGTCGAAGCTCGAGCGCGCGACCGGACGGAAGCTACCCCTTTCCGCCATCTTCCAGGCGCCGACCGTCCGCGGGATGGCGGAGTTGCTCCTGGCGCGGGATTTCGCGCGGTCGCCCTCGTGCGTGGTGCCGCTCCGCTCCAAGGGGACCGGCAGGCCCGTCCTCTTCTTTCACCCGGTGGGCGGCAATCTTTTCAGCTACCGGAACCTGGTGCGGGCTCTCGGCGAGGAGCGCCCGATCTACGGCATCCAGTCGGTGGGGATCGACGGGGAGGAAGCGCCGTTTACGACCGTCAAGGAAATGGCCGGGCACTATGTTGCGGAGCTTCTGAAGGCCGTCCCCGAGGGCCCCTATCACCTCGCCGCCTGGTCGAGCGGCGGGGTGATCGCCTACGAGGTGGCGAGGCAGCTCCGCGAGAGCGGCGGAGCCGTCGCCTCCTTGACCCTCATCGACACCCCCGTTCCCTCCGCGACGGACCGCGGGACCGGCCACGATCCCATGACCCTGCTCCACCTCTTCGCGCTCGACTTCGGGCTGTCCCTGGACGACATCAAGCTCACCTGGGAAGAGATCGGCGCGCTGTCGCCCCACCAGCAGATCGCCGCCATCCTGGACCTCGCCAAGGCCGCCGGCGCGGTGCTCCCGGAGGTCGAGGCGGCGCAGATCGCCCGCTACTTCGAGATCTTCAAGGCCAATCTCCGCGCGCTCGAGGACTACTGCCCCGGAACCTACGCCGGCCGGCTCCTCCTGCTGCGGCCCCGCGAGCCCGTGCCCCTCAAACCGGTTCGTCCGGACGCCCCCGTCTGGCGGCGCGGCGCGCGTTGGCTGCGTCTCCTCTACCGGCGCAGCGACCTGCGCCTGCGGATCCTCCTCTCGCCGAGCCTCGGTTGGAAGAGCTGGGTGACGGGCGGCGTCGAAACGGAGGTCGTCGAAGGCTCCCACTTCTCTGTCCTGCATCCGCCGCACGCGGCCGCGCTCGCCGAATGCCTGCGCACCCATTTTTCCAGAGGAGAGGTCTCATGAAGGATCTGTTCGCCATCCTGCGCCAGTGCTCGCGGACGAGCACCCTGGTCGTCGCCACGGCTCTCGGCCTGCTGAGCGGCGCCATGGCCGGCGCCCTCCCGCACGTGGTCCGAGAGGTTCTGGAGGGGCCGGAACCTGACCGCAGATGGGTTCTGGCCGTCCTCTTCTTCACGCTCTCCCTGGCGATCTCCGTCACCCGCGTGGCCTCCAGCCTGATCCTCGTCGTCCTCGGCGCGCAGGCGGTCGCCGACCTGCAGTCGAAGCTCAGCCGCAAGATCCTGGGCAGCGACATGCGCCGGTTGGAGGAGATCGGCGCGCATCGCTTGACGGTGGCTTTGACCAACGACATCACGTCCATCACCGGAGCTCTGACCACGCTTCCGATCTTCTTCCTCAACGCCGCCACGGTCTTTGGCTGCCTGGTCTACATGGCCTGGATGTCCCTGAGCAACCTATTCATTCTGCTGGCGACCCTGGCCGTCATGGTGCCGATCTATCTGGTAGTGATGCGCTCCGGCTGGCGCCGTCAGCGGCTGGTGCGCGAAGTGGAGGACGATCTCTTCAAGTTCTTCCGCGGAGTCACCCAGGGCACCAAGGAGCTCAAGATGCGCTGGGGGCGCAGGGAAGACTACTTAGCGCAACTCGACGTGGCCACCCAACATTTCCGCCGCCTCCGGATCGCGTTCATGAGAGTGTTCCTGGCCGGCGCCAACTGGGGAAACTTCCTCTTCTACTGCTCGATCGGCGTCGTCCTCTTCGGCTGGCGGACCGCCGGCGTTGCCAACGCCGCCGGCAGTGCCGAAGTCGCCAGCGCGCAGACCGGATATGTGCTCACCCTGCTGTTCATGATCGGGCCGTTCCAGGTCGTTCTCAACAGCCTCCCCCTGTTGGCACAGGCGGGAGTCTCGGTGCAGAAGATCGAGCGGCTCGGCCTCCGGCTGGTGAGCGATCCCAGCGAGGAACGCGAGGAGGACCGCGCCCTGCCCCGATCCGGCTGGCGGAGCCTTGAGCTTTCGGGTGTCGTCCTGGGGTACCGGCGCGAGGAGGTGGACGAGCCGGAATTCAGCCTGGGGCCGATCGACCTGGTGCTGCGGCCGGGGGAGGTCGTCTTCCTGTCGGGCGGCAACGGCTCCGGCAAGACCACCCTGGCGAAGGTGCTGGTCGGTCTCTATCCGCCCGATTCGGGGCGGATCGTCTTCGACGGCGAGCCCGTCACCGAGGCCAATCGTGACTGGTTCAGGCAGCACTTCTCGATCGTCTTTTCCGACTTCTTCCTCTTCGACACCCTGCTGGGGCTCGATTCGCCCGACCTCGACGAGAGAGCGCGTAAGCATCTCGTCGAGCTGCATCTGCAGCACAAGGTGCGGGTCGCCGGCGGCAAGCTCTCGACGATCGAGCTGTCGCAGGGGCAGCGCAAACGGCTCGCCTTGCTCATGGCGTTTCTCGAGGACTCCCCGATTTTCGTCTTCGACGAGTGGGCGGCCGATCAGGACTTCGAGTTCCGGCAGGTCTTCTACTACCAGATCCTGCCGGAGTTGCGCGCGCGTGGCAAGGCGGTCGTCGTGATCAGTCATGACGAGAGCTATTACGGCGTCGGCGACCGCGTCGTCCACCTCGAATACGGCAAGCTGGTGGACGAACGACCGATCATGGACGAAAACCGGGCTCTCGCCTAGGAGGCGATCGCCTGGATCCGGAGTCTCCGGGCCCAACGGCTGGAGGACGGCTGAGATTTCTATCATGAGAGAAGGAAAGGAGAAATCGATGTACAGGATCGCGCTCATCAACATGCCGTTTGCGATGGCGGATATTCCCTCTATCGCCCTCTCGCAGCTCCGCTCCAGGGTGCAGGAGGGGATGGGGGACCGCGTCAGTTGCGACGTCTTCTATATCAACCTTGACTTTGTCAACTACTTGGGCCTCCCCCTCTTTCAGGCCATCTCCGGACCGGTGCAGGCCAATACGTCAGGGCTCGGTGACTGGTTTTTCAGCGCGGTGGCATTTCCCGACCTGCCGGACGACGCGGAGGGCTACCTCAACCGTCATTTCGCCGAGCAGCGGATGGAGGTGACCCGATTCAAGGAGCAGCTCTTGAGCAAGCGGCGGACTGCGGGCCGTTTCTTGGACAGCCTGATCGACCGCTACAAGCTGACCGGCTACGATCTGGTGGGATTCACCTCGATGTTCTGCCAGAACATCGGCTCGTTCTCCATGGCCAAGAAGCTCAAGCAGCGACGGCCGGAGATGGTAGTCGTCATGGGGGGGGCCAACTGCGAGACTCCGATGGGCGCGGTGATCGCGAAAAACGTGCCGGAGATCGATTTCGTCTTTTCGGGCCCGGCGCTGCAGAGCTTCCCACGCCTGGTCGGGCACCTGCTCGCGGGGCAGGAGCCGGAGTGCCACCGCATCCCCGGGGTGCTGTCGCGGCGCAAGCTCGCTCTCACCTCGGTCGGCCAGAGCCGCGAGATCGGCGACGAGCTGGACATCGACGTCAAGATCCCGCTCGATTATGACGAGTACTTCGCGCTGCTCGAGCGCAAGATGCGCGGCCTGCCGATCAAACCGAGGGTACCTTTCGAGACCTCGCGCGGTTGCTGGTGGGGTGAGCGGTCGCACTGCACCTTTTGTGGTCTGAACGGCATGAGCATGAAATATCGCGCGATGGCTCCGGCTGTAGCGTTAGAGACGCTGCAGGAGCTCTTCGAGCGGTACGGAGCACGGACCGACCACTTCGAGTCGGTCGACAATATCCTGCCGCGTGAATACCTGACCGAAGTGCTGCCCTATCTCGTTACGCCGCCGCACGCGGTGCTGTTCTATGAAGTCAAGGCCGACCTCAAGAAGCATGAGATGGAGGCGCTTGCGAGGGCGCGGGTGTTGCGCATCCAGCCCGGTATCGAAGCGCTGTCGACGCTGACCCTCAAACTGATGAAGAAAGGTACCACGGCGTTCCAGAATCTGCGCTTCTTGATAGACTGCCAGATGTACGACGTCCTGCCGCTGTGGAACCTCCTGGTCGGTTTCCCTGGAGAACCGGAGTCGGTATACGAGAAGTACTGCCGCGATCTGCCATTGCTGACGCACCTGCGACCGCCGACCGGTGCTTTTCCGGTGCGCTTCGACCGCTACAGCCCGTATCACAAGCTGGCGGCGGAATACGGACTGAAGTTGCGCCCCAGCGACTTCTACTCGGCGATCTACCCGTTCCCTGCCGAGGATCTGGAGCACCTGGCCTACTTTTTCCGCGACGAGGATTTCAAGGCCCCCTACCTGATGGGCACGGCGAAATGGCTGGGCAAGCTGCGCGAGCATTGCGTGCAGTGGCAGTCGCGCTGGCAGAGAGACCCCAAGCCGGAGCTGGTGTTCCGGGAGGAGGACGGGCGTGTCTGGGTCTACGACAGCCGGGGAACCAAGCCCATCGAACACCGGCTGGAGGCACCGACCCTGCAGGTGCTCAAGAGTTGTACCAAGCAGGCCAAGATTCCCTACCTGGCGTCGCGGCTGGAAGGGATGTCGGCCGACGAGGTCGAGCGGGAAGTCAAGCTCCTCCGGGACCGGGGCCTGCTCTTCGAGGAGGATGGCGCCTACATGAGCATCGTGGTACAGCCGGAGGCGACGGAGAGGGAGAGCGTGGGCCTCCTCCCGGGTGAGCTTGGCAACGGTGGCACCGTCCAGCCGATGGCAATGTAGGGACGGAGCCACACGGGAGCTGCGGTATAATAAATTCAGGCAAAACGATGTCCCTCTCTCGAGTACATGAGGCCGTTTTAGACTTCAAGGAGAACAGATATGTCTACTCAGCCTGGCGCCAAATTCAGTCTCGTCGTCCTCTCCACTCTCGTGATCGCGGCACTTGTGGGAACGTTTGCGTTCGCGGAGGGCACCTTCGCGGGGCCGCCGCCCTATGACAAGAAGACGGAAGTGACGCTCAAGGGCTCCATTCAGGAGGTCAAGAAGGTCCAGGCCCCGAACGGAGTGGAGGGCACTCATCTGATGCTCAAGGACGGCAAGCAGGTGGTCGAAGTCTTCGTCGGGCCCTCGGCCTTCATCACCCGCCAGGGCGCTGCCTTTGGCAAGGATGAGGCGATCGAGGTGATCGGCTCCAAGCTGCAGGTCGCGGGCGCCCCGGCGCTCCTCGCCCGACAGATCAAGAAGGGTGGCAAGACCTTCGAGTTCCGCGATGAGCAGGGGTCTCCGTTATGGGCTCGGCAGTAAAGTAGGGTCCAGCAAGACGGCCGCAAGATCTGGCACGTCCGGTCGTCGGTCAACCCGCGCGCCAGTAGAAGGCCGGGAAATTCGCAGCGGACGGTTCGAAACGCGGCTGCTCGAAGAGCTCGCCGTCGATCTCGAACGCTACCGTGGCGCTCCGCGCCGCGCGGTCCTCGGGCCGGCGGTGGTCCGGCCGCGGGTGGCCGGCCAGCTTGGTGCGTGCCGTCCATGCCGCCCATCCCTCCATCCGGGTGTGGAATCTCTACGGTCCATCCGAGGACAAGACTTACTCGACCTTCGCCGTCGTCCCGCTCGACGGGGACGAGATGCCGGCCATCGGTGGGCCGATCGCGAACACCCAGGCCCACGTCCTCGACCGGGGAATGCGCCCGGTGCAGGTCGGCGTGCCGGGCGAGCTCCACCTCGGCGGGGCGGGTCTGGCGCGGGGCTACCACCGGCGGCCGGACTTGACCGCGGAGCGCTTCGTTCCCGATCCGTTCGCAGCCGGCGCGCGGCTCTACCGCACCGGCGACCTGGCGCGCCGGCGGACGGGCGGCGAGCTCGAATTCCTCGGGCGCATCGACCAGCAGGTGAAGATCCGCGGCGTCCGCATCAAGCCGGCCGAGGTGGAGGTGGCGCTCCTCACCCTCGGGCTCCGTGAGGTGGTGGTTCTGGTTCAGCTCCCGGACGGCGCGCCGCGCCTGGTCGCCTACGCCGTCGCCGGGGCGGGCGCGTCGGTCGAGGCCGCGGTGCTTCGCGAGTCGCTCCAGCGTCTCCTTCCCCGGGCCATGATCCCGCAGTCGATCGTGCTCCTGCCCGGCCTGCCCCTCACCCCGAACGGCAAGCTGGACTGGAGCGCCCTGGCGCGCCTCGCTCCCGCGCCGGAAGTGTAGGCCGCGCGGCCCACCGCAGAGAGCCCCCTCCGCACGCCGGCCGAGGAGCTGCTCGCCCCGGGCCCGGCGGATCCCCGTCCGCCTCTCCGTCCGCGCCGCACGAGCGGACGCGCTATTCCCGCTCTCCTTCGCCCAGGCGCGCCTCTGGCTGCTCGAACGGCTGAAGCCGGGGACCGCGGTCTACCACATGCCCGGCGCCGCCCGCCTGATCGGTCCGCTCTCCACCGCGGCGCTCGGCCGCGCCCTCTGCCAGGTGGTGGCGTGACACGACGTCCTGCTCGCCCGTTTCCACGAGGTGGACGGCGAACCGGTCCAGGAGATCGTGCCGGCGAAAAAGGCGGCCATGGAGCTGCTGCTCGTCTGCCTCGCCGGGCTCCACCCGGCGCGCCGGGAGGCCGAGGCGAAGCGCCTCTCCCGGGAGGCGACGCGGCAGCCCTTCGACCTGGGGAGCGAGGCGCCCCTGCGGCCGCTCCTCATCCACCGGGAGCCCCGCTCCCACGATCTCCTCCTCACCCTGCATCACATCGCCGCGGACGAGGACTCGCTGACTCTCCTGGCGCGGGAGCTGGCGACGCTCTACGGCGCTCCGCCGGGAGCGCCGGCACTCCTGAGCTGCCGCTGCGCTATGTCGACTTCGCCATCTGGCACGGGAAGGGTTGCGCGGCGAGGCGCTCGAACGGCAACTGGCGTGGTAGCGGGACCAGTTGCGGATCTTCCCACCGTCGAGCTCCCGGCCGACCGTCCCCGGAAGGCGGTGCGGAGCTCGGAGGGGGCCGTCGCCACGAGCATCGTGCTCGAGGCTCTGGCGACCGCCCTGGGCGCCCTCGACCGGCGGGAGGGAGCGCCCTCTTCATGATCCTCCTCGCCGCCTTCCAGGCCGTCCTGGCACGCACCGCGGGCGAGCCCGAGGTAACGGTCGGCTGCCCGGTCTCCAGCCGCGCCCTTGACCACCTCGAGGCTGAACACCGGCCCCTGCTGTGGATGAATGTCTGTTCGGTTACCTGAGCGCCGCCCGTGCGGCCGGTCTCTCGATCTGACGTATGAGCCCGGATGAGGCCGTTCGTGGTGCGGCCTTGCCGTATTTAAAGGCACAAGGAAGTCGGCGGAACGCATCCGTTGTATCAACGAATCGGACTCCGGCTGTCTGCCGCGGCTACGCTTTGACCATGTCGGCTTTCGGCTCCCACGTCCGGCGGTCCTCCTCCACCCGGTTGACGACGATGTGGAAGTGCTCCCGGTCGGTGTCCCCATGGGCAATGACCAGAGCCTGATCCGATTGAGCCCCGGTCCACCGCGGCGTTCCACTTCGCCGGTATCAGGTGCCCGCCCTGGGAGAGGCTCAGGCCGAAGTGATAGACCGGCCGCTCTACGCGAGGGTTCACCTCCGCGTGGGCGCGCATCAGCCAGCCGGCGAGCGTCGGCATCGGAGATGCCGTCGAGGTTTCCGCCGCTTCCAGGGCGGCCTGGAGGTCCAGGCCATCGACCCGGAGCGAAGCGGAGATCTTCCGGGCGACGAATCGAAGGCGATCTCCTGGGCGGCGCGAGCTTGCCCCATCGGGGATACCTTTTCTCATACCGCATGCTCTCGTGTCTTCAACAGCGGTCGGCAAGGCTCTTTCTTCGAAGTACTTCTCAAGATCGTCACCTTAGACCCTGAAGTGCTCCCTGGGCGGCCGGAACGGCGCGACCACGAGATCGTGTGAGCCGGGCTTGACCCGGACCGGGAAGTCCGGATAGTCGGCGCGGATCTCGTCGGCCACACGGTTCAAGGAGAGGGCCAGCCGGCGGTCGAGCTGGTCGACGCTCGCGAGCTGGCGGCGGACGATCTTCCAGGGGATCACGCAGGGGGCGCGGGACGACCAGCATCGATAGAGGAGGTAGGAGGCGGCATCCCAGTAGAGAGGGCGGTTGTGGAACCGCCGCATGAGGGCGAGCGGCAGGACCACGGGGTTATTGCGCAGGTACTCATGAAACACCGGGTCGAGGAGGATGCCGTAGCGTTTGACGTCCGAGGGGAGGAGAGAGAGCTGGGAGTGGGTCTCTAGGGCGAGCAGCCGGCGCGCCTCGACACCATCCCTCGGCGTGTAGGCTCTCTGGAGAGGCCTCATGTTGAGACGGGAGACACCACCCGGGGTGCGCAGGATCAAGGAAAGGGAGAAGCTCAAGAGGCGATGGAGGCGCTCCTCGAAGCGCCGGTACTGGACGCCGGAGCGGGCGAGGCGAAAGGCGTTGAAGAAGTCGGTCAGGCTGGTGAAGGTGACGAAGCCGGTATCATAGGTGAGGGTGGTGATCCAGGCGAGGAGAGCGCGGTCGGCGCCGTAGGGGGTGGGGATGCCCGGCTCGGTCGTCGCGAGGTAGACGGTCAGGTGGGTGTCGGCCCCGAGGTGGGCCTCCCGGACGACGGTGGTCAACGAGCTCTTCTGGTAGGGGAAGCCGCAGAAGACCAGAGCCTTGGCCGCGAGGAGGAGAGCCTTGGGGTCGTCGGGCGAGTCGGCGATCGGCGTCAGGGTGGGGTGGGGTGGGGGAGGAGGGAAGCTGGAGGCGGGGCCTTTGTCCCGCGGACACTGCCGGGAGGGGCGGGTTCAACCGGCTGGGGGAACCTCGGGGTGCTGGTGCGCCAATGCTGAAACCCTGGTCGGGAGGGCCCGCTGGCCGGGCTGGTCGCGGCGGTTCACCGGGCCACCTGCTCAGGCGACACGGCGCCATGGTGCCGGAAAATTCGGTACACTTTCGGTACAGTGCCGGCCAAACCTGGGCAATCTTCCACAACCTTCAGATACCCTAAAGAGAGGCATAAACTGCGCAGAATGAGGGGGTTGACGTGTTGTGGAGGATTGTGGCGGATGGGCCCGGACAGACTTTTAATCCGCGGGTCCAGAGTTCGAGTCTCTGACGGCCCACCATTCTTCGCGATCCGGCCGGCGAGCCCCTCCGGGACCGTCCGGAACGCCTCCGGCCGGTTCCGCAATCTCTCCAGGCGTTTCTGGATGGTCTCCGGCAGCGTCCCGAGCTCCTCCGGACGCTTCCAGAAGCTCTCCGGCCCCTTTTCTTATCTCTCCGGGTGCTTCCAGAGGGTCTCCGCGAGGTTCCGGCGGGCCTCTCCCAAACTTCTCCGGCCGCTTCCCAAAACTCTCCGGGAGCTTCCAAAATCTCTCCGGACGGTTCCAGACGCTTTCCGGAAGCTTCCGGATGCAAGGAAAGTCTTCCCGGAGGCATGGAAAGTAACTTTCCATGCATGGGAAGTCGAGCCGGAGACATGAGAAGTCCGCCCGGAGACGTCAGAAGTAACGTTCCAGGGATGGAAAGTCGACCCGGAGGGATGGAAAGTCGACCCGGAGAGGTCAGAAGTCGAGCCGGAGACATCGGACTTGTGTCCGGAGGGTTTTTCCGCGGACTTCCAGGGGTTTGGGCGGCGCGCGGAGGGATTGGCGGTCTATTTAGCAACAAGTGTCTAACTCGCAGTGCCGGATCACTCTGCAAAGTTGACCGGTGCAATTCAGGAAATCTGGAGAAAAGTATAAATCAACGGTAAACCCGACCTGGTCGATCGATCACATCGAAAGTTCCGCTTGTGCGAAGTGCCTGAATCGCGCTGCATTTGACCGCCACGTATCTACATCGATCCTTTAAAAAGTTGCTCTGGAAGGCCTTGCAGATCTTCCAAGCGAGACACGCGCCCGCAAACGCTTGCTTGCGGTGCCTGAAAGCTGCTGGTAACATTGCGTGTAGGTTTCTCTGTGAAGCCGGCTCTGGTTCCACTGCGCAACACTCCGCGGAGAAGAGGCGCCTGGTGAGAGGTATTTTTATTGTATGGGTACGACGATTGTCGAGATGTTGCGCTCCCGGACGGTGAACCGGGCCTCCGACCTCATATATACTTTTCTTGACAGTTTTGGGGATGAGGCCGCCTGGGAGGGCGGCTTGCAGTGACGGGGAGGAGCGCTCTCGCTGCCCCGGAGACCGTCGCGCCCGCGGGCGTCGACGGGGCGGCGCTCCGCGCCCTGCCTCCCGCCGAGCGGGCGCCGGCGCTCGCCGCCTGGCTGCGCGGCGAAGTGGCGCGGCTCACCCGCGTGTCACCCGAGCGGTTGGTCACCACAACCTCGCCGCTCGCCGCCGGGCTCGACTCGCTCGCCGCGATCGAGCTCCAGAGCGCGGCTGTCGAGAGCCTCGGGGTCGAGCTGCCGCTCGCCACCCTCCTCTCGTCCGACTGGATCGAGATCGCCGCCGAGCTGGCGGCGCAGCTCGCGGCGCCCGTGGCGCCGAGCGCGACCATCGGGACCGCCGCGACGGCCGCCGAGACCTCCGGCGACCGGCCGCTGTCGCCGGGCCAGCGTGCCCTCTGGTTCCTGCACCAGATGGCGCCGCGGAGCTCGGCCTACAACGTCGCTTTCGCGGTGCGCTTCCTCTCACCCGTCGACGAGGCGGCGCTCGCCGCCGCCTGCCAGCGTCTGGTCGACCGTCATCCCGCGCTGCGGACCACCTTCCCCGAGACCGCGGTCGGGCCGGTCCGGCGGGTGGCGGCGCGGGCGCCGGTCGTCTTCACGGTGATCGACGCGGCGGGCTTCGCGGCGGAGAGCGAGCGCCGGCTGAGCGCGCTCGCCGCCGCCCCCTTCGACGTGGAGCGCGGGCCGCTCGCGCGCTTCGTCCTGGTGCGCGGCGCGGCGCCGGCGCTCCTCCTCGCGGCGCACCACCTCGTCGTCGACCTCTGGTCGCTCGTCCTCCTGCTCGAGGATCTGCGACTCCTCGCCGCCGGCGCGCCGGCCCCCGCCGTTGCCGCGTCGGGCTACGACGCGTACGTGGCCTGGCAGGCGGCGCTCCTCGCCGGACCGCGCGGCGCGCAGCTCTCGGCCTACTGGCGGGACCGGCTGGCCGGGGAGCTCCCGATCCTCGACCTGCCAGCCGACCGGCCGCGACCGCCGGTCGCCTCCTTCCGCGGCGCCGCGCTGCCGGTCGCCCTCGACGCCGCGACCACCGGGCGGCTCCAGCGCCTGGCGAGCGCCGCCGGGACGACCCTCTACACCGTCCTCCTCACCGCCTTCCAGGCCCTCCTCGGCCGCTACACCGGCCAGGTCGATCTGACCGTGGGGTCGCCCGCGGCCGGACGCGGCCGCCCGGCCGACCAGGAGGTCGTGGGTTACTTCGTCAACCTGCTGGTCTGCCGCGCCGACCTGACCGGCGACCCGACCTTCACCGCCCTCCTCGCGCGCTCCAGGGACGCCGTCCTCGGAGGCCTCGCGCACCAGGACTTCCCCTTCCCGCTCCTCGTCGAGCGGCTGGAGCCGGTGCGCGATCCCGGCCGCTCGCCGCTCTTCCAGGCCGCCTTCGTGCTCGAGAAGCCGCACCGGCTGGAGGAGCTGGGGGAGCTCGTCCTCGGGCGGGCCGGCGCGCGCGGCAGGCTCGGCGGCTGGGAGCTGGCCGCGCTCCCGCTCGAGCGGCGGGGGAGCCAGTTCGACCTCACCCTCTCGATGGTTCGGGGCGGCGGCGGCCTCGCCGCCGCGTTCGAGTACGCGACCGACCTCTTCGACCGCGCGACCGTCGCCCGTCTGGCCGGCCACCTCGCGGTCTTCTTCGCCGGCCTCGCCGCGGCGCCGGAGACCCGGCTGGCCGAGCTCCCGCTGCTCGCCGCGGCCGAGCGCCACCAGCTGCTCCTGGCCTGGAACGACACCCGGGCGCCGCTCCCCGAGGCGACCCTCCACGGCCTCGTCGCCGCTCAGGCGGGGCGCACCCCCGACGCGGTCGCCATCCGCACCGAGGGAGGGATGCTGAGCTACGGCGAGCTCGACCGCCGCGCCGGCCGCCTGGCGCACCACCTGCGCGGCCTGGGGGTCGGGCCCGACGCGCCGGTCGCCGTCGCCGTCGAGCGCTCGCTCGCGCTCTCCGTGGCGCTCCTGGGTGCGCTCAAGGCGGGCGGCGCCTATGTCCCGCTCGATCCCGGCTACCCACGGCAGCGGCTCTCCTTCATGCTGGCGGACTCGCGCGCCCGGGTCCTCCTCACCGAGGAGCGTCTGCGGGCGGCGCTCCCCGCGCCGGCCGCGTCGGGCGCCCGGGTCC
This sequence comes from Thermoanaerobaculia bacterium, assembly GCA_035644215.1. GTDB lineage: Bacteria > Acidobacteriota > Thermoanaerobaculia > Multivoradales > UBA5704 > DASQPA01. The sequence continues at coordinate 51,862 of DASQPA010000200.1, read as the reverse complement.
TCTGTCTCGACTCCGGCTGGGCGGCGGTGGCGCCCCCGCCGCTCTCCTCGCCCACCCTGGCCGCCGGCCCGGACCACCTCGCCTACGTCATCTACACCTCCGGCTCGACCGGCCAGCCCAAGGGGGCGGCGATCCCGCACCGCGGCATCGTCAACCGCCTGCTCTGGATGCAGGACGCCTACGGGCTCGGGCCGGGCGACCAGGTTCTCCAGAAGACCGTGGTGAGCTTCGACGTCTCGGTCTGGGAGCTCTTCTGGCCGCTCCTGGCCGGCGCCACCGTGGTGATGGCGCGCCCCGGCGGCCAGCAGGACAGCGCCTACCTGGCCGCGGTGATCGACCAGGCCGGCATCACCACCCTCCACTTCGTCCCCTCGATGCTCCACGCCTTCCTCGCCGCGGAGCCGGCCCTGGACGGCCGCTCCCTGCGGCTCATCGTGACCAGCGGCGAGGCGCTCGCCTACGAGCTCAAGGAGCGCTGTATCACCCGGCTGGCCCGGCTGGGAGCGCGGCTCGAAAACCTCTACGGCCCCACCGAGGCCTCGGTCGACGTCACCGCCTGGAGCTGCGCCGCGGGCGACCCGCGGCGCGGCGTGCCGATCGGCCGCCCGATCGCCAACACCGCGATCCGCGTCCTCGACCCCGCCCGGCTGGCGCCGCAGCCGGCCGGCCTGCCGGGCGAGCTGGCGATCGGCGGGGTCGCCCTCGCCCGCGGCTACCTGGGGCGCCCCGAGCGCACCGCCGAGCGCTTCGTCCCCGACCCCTGCGGCCCCGAGCCCGGGGCACGCCTCTACCGCACCGGCGATCTCGTCCGCCTCCGCGCCGACGGCACCCTCGAATACCTGGGCCGCCTCGACCACCAGGTCAAGGTGCGCGGTTTTCGGGTCGAGCTGGGGGAGATCGAGGCCGCCCTGGGCGAGCACCCGGAGATCGGCGCGGCGGTGGTGGTGGCGCGCACCCCGCCCCCCGCCGGCGGGGCTCGCCTGGTCGCCTACCTGGTGCCGGCGGGGGAGCGGGCGCCGGCGGTCGAGCCGCTGCGCCGCTTCCTGCGCGAGCGGCTCCCCGAGCATGCCCTGCCCGCGGCTTACGTGGTGATGCCGGCCCTGCCGCTCAGCCCGAACGGCAAGGTCGACCGGCGGGCGCTCCCCGCGCCGGGAGATGAGCGGCCCCAGCTGGAAACCCCCTGGGCGCCGCCGCGTACGCCGGCGGAGGAGGCGCTCGCCGCCATCTGGAGCGCCGTTTTGGGCATCGCCAGGATCGGCATCGACGACAACTTCTTCGCCCTGGGCGGCGACTCGATCCGCAGCATCGAGGTCCGTGCCCGGGCGCGGCAGCAGGGCCTCGACGTCTCTCTGGAGCAGCTCTTCCTCCACCAGACGATCCGCGACCTCGCTACGGCCCTGGCACCGCCCGCCGCCGGTCCCCTGGCGACCCTCCAATCGGTCCCGCCCTTCGCGCTGGTGAGCGCCGACGACCGGGCGCAGCTGCCGCCCGATCTCGAAGACGCCTACCCCCTGGCCCAGCTCCAGGCCGGGTTCGTCTTCCACAGCGAGTACAGCCCGTCGTACGAGGTCTACGTCACCACCTTCCGGCTGCGCGCGACCTTCGACCTCCGGGCGCTCGCGGCGGCGGCGGCGGCGGTGGTGGCCCGCCACCCGGTGCTCCGCGCCTCGTTCGACCTGACCCACGCCAGCGAGCCGCTGCAGCTCGTCCATCGCGCGGCCCAGGTCGAGGTGCCGATCGAGGTCGAGACGCTCACCAGGCTCGCCGCCCCCGCTCAAGAGGACGCCGTCGCGGAGTGGCTGCGCGCGGCGCGGCGCCACCGCTTCGACTGGAGCCGCCCGCCGCTCTTCCGGCTGGGCGTCCACCGGCTCGGCCGCGAGGCCTTCCAGCTCACCCTGGTCGAGCCGCTCCTCGACGGCTGGAGCGTCGCCTCCCTGATGACCGAGCTGCTCGCCGACTACCAGTGCCGGGTGACCGGCGAGGTTCCGCCGTCCCGGCCGCCGCTCGCCCTGGGCCTGCGCGACTTCGTGGCGCTCGAGCGGGAGGCCATGGCATCTGCCGAGCAGCAGGCCTTCTGGACGCACTACCTGGCCGGGATGCGGGTGGGCGCGCTGCCGCGCCGGCCGGGCCGCGCCCGGACGACCGACGCCCCGGTCTCCCGCGTCCTCGAAGAGGTCCCGGTCGCGGTGCTCGCCGGGCTCCAGGCCCTCGCCCGGAGCGCTGCCGTGCCGCTCAAGAGCGTGCTCCTGGCCGCCCACCTGCGGGTCGTGGCCCTCCTCGCGGGGAGCCCGGACGTGGTGACCGGCGTGCTCGCCAACGGCCGGCCCGAGGACGCCGACGGCGACAAGATCCTGGGCACCTTCTTGAACGCCCTGCCGCTGCGCCGCGAGCTCGGCAGCGGCACCTGGACCGACCTCGCCCGGGCGGCCTTCGACGCCGAGCGCGAGCTCCTTCCCTTCCGCCGCTATCCCCTGGCGCAGCTCCAGCGCGAGCACGGCGGCCGGGCGCTCTTCGAGACCGCCTTCAACTTCACCAACTTCCACGTCTACCAGCTGCTCGGCGACCTCCACGGCCTCGCCGTCGAGGACGCCTGGGCCTCGGACCAGATGTACTTCCCGCTCACCGTCCAGTTCAACCTCGACCTCAGCCGGCAGCGCTTGATCGCCGCTCTCGACTGCGACGGCAACGAGCTCGCCGGCGAGCAGGTCCGGGGCGCCATGGGCTACTACCTCCGCGCCCTGGCCGACATGGCGGAGCGGCCTGGCGGTCGCTACGGCGAGGCGGTCCTGCTCTCCGCCGCCGAGACCCACCAGCTGCGGGTCGAGTGGAACGACACCGCGAGCGGTGTCCCCGGAGATCGCTGCCTGCACGAGCGATTCGAGGCGCAGGCCGAGCGCACGCCGGCGGCGGAGGCGGTCCGCCGTGGCGGCGAGGCGCTGACCTATGCCGAGCTCAATCGGCAGGCTGATCGGCTGGCCCACCACCTGCGCCGGCTCGGGGTCGGTCCCGAGGTGCCGGTGGGCATCTGTACCGGCCGCTCTCTCGCCATGGTGGTGGGAATGCTCGCGGTGCTCAAGGCCGGCGGCGCCTACCTGCCGCTCGATCCCGCCTATCCGGGGGAGCGGCTGCGGCTGATGCTGGAGGACGCGGGCGCCCCGCTGGTGCTGACCGAGGAGCGGTTCGCGGCGTTCCTCGGCCAACCGCAGGCGGGCGGCGCGCGGCGGCTCCTCCTCGATTCCCCGGCGCCCGACTGGGCGCTGGAGCGGACGGAGACTCCGTCCCGGCGCACCGACCCCGCGGGGCTCGCCTATCTCATCTACACCTCGGGCTCGACCGGCCGGCCCAAGGCGGTCGCCGTCCGCCACAGCAGCGCCGTCGCCCTGCTCGACTGGGCGGCTGCGGCCTTCACCCGCGCCGAGCTGGCCTCGGTCCTCGCCTCGACCTCGATCTGCTTCGATCTCTCGGTGTTCGAGATCTTCGTCCCCCTCGCCGTGGGGGGGCGGGTGGTGCTGGCCGACAACGCCCTGGAGCTCCCCCGCCTGCCGGCGGCCGCCCAGGTGACCCTGATCAACACCGTGCCCTCGGCGCTCGCCGAACTGGTGCGGACCGGCCTTCCCGCCGGCGTGCGGACGGTCAACCTGGCGGGCGAGCCGCTGCGCCGCGATCTGATCGAGCGCACCTATGCCGGCTCCCCCGGCGTCGGCCGGGTGCTCAACCTCTACGGCCCGTCGGAGGACACGACCTACTCGACGTGGGCCGCGTTCGGCCGCGGCGAGGAGGGGCCGCCGGGGATCGGCCGGCCGATCTCCGGCACCCGGGCGCACGTCCTCACCGCCTCTGGGCGGCCGCTGCCGATCGGGGTGGTGGGCGAGCTGGTCCTGGGCGGCGCGGGGCTCGCCCGCGGCTACCTCGGCCGGCCGGAGCTGACCGCGGAGCGCTTCCTCCCCGACCCGACCGGTCTCAGCGGGTCGGGCGGCCGGGTCTACCGCACCGGCGACCTCGCCCGTTTCCGGCCGGACGGCAGCCTCGACTTCCTCGGCCGCGTCGACCAGCAGGTGAAGATCCGCGGCTTCAGGATCGAGCTCGGCGAGGTGGAGGCGGCGCTGGCCCGCCACCCGGCGGTCGGCGCCTGCGCCCTCTCCGCCGGCGAGGACGTGAGCGCGGCGGGGGACCCCGCCAACATCGCCGGGGCGCAGCGGCTGGTGGCCTATGTGGTGGCCGCGCCCGGCGCTCCTGTCCCCGACGTCCTGGAGCTGCGCAGCCATCTGAAGAGCCGGTTGCCGGAGCACATGGTGCCGTCGGCCTTCGTCTTTCTCGACCGCCTGCCCAGGACCCCCAACGGCAAGCTCGACCGCTCCGCCCTGCCGGCGCCGGAGCGTCCCGCCGGCGTCGCCGAGCTCTATCTCGCGCCGCGCGACGCGGTCGAGGCCGACCTCGCCGAGCTCTGGGCGCAGGTTCTCCACGTCGACCGAGTCGGGGTGCGCGACGACTTCTTCGCCCTGGGCGGCCATTCGCTCATCGCCACCCAGCTGATCTCCCGTGTGCGCGAGCGGTTCGGAGTCGAGATCGCGATGAGCGTCCTGTTCGAGCGGCCGACGGTCGAGGCCCTGGCCCTGGCGCTCGCGGAGCTGCGGCAGGCGGCGGAGGAGGAAGAGCTGGCGCGGATGCTCCAGGAGATCGACGCCCTGACCGACGCGGAGGTCACGAGCCGGCTGATCGAGAGGCAGGTCCGGGCGATGTGAGCGGCGGCCCGGCTCCGCGCGGCGGCAGGTGGGCGCGGGAGGACGCTTCGAGGGTGGCGAGAAGACGACGATGAGCGGCGTTTCAGCGCGAGAACGGATCGAGCAGCTGTCCCCCGAGCGGCGGGCGCTGCTCGAGGCCATGCGGCGGGAGAAGCGCGCTGCCGCCGGGCCGCCGCCGATCCTGTCGCGGCCGCCCGGCACCGCGCCGCTGCCGGCGAGCTTCGCCCAGCAACGGCTCTGGTTCCTGGACCAGCTCGAGCCCGGCCTCGCCGCCTACAACATCGCCGCCGCCCTCCGTCTCGCCGGACCGCTCGCCCCCGCGCTCCTCGCGGCCAGCCTGGGCGAGGTGGTGGCGCGGCACGAGGCCCTGCGCACCACCTTCGCCGCGCGCGGCGGTCAGCCGCAGCAGTCGATCGCCCCTCCCGGCCCCCTGGCCCTCACGGTCGTCGACCTCGCGGACCTGCCCGGCCCGCGGCGGGAGGCCCACGCCCTGGCCCTCGCCGAGGCCGAGGCGCTCCGCCCCTTCGACCTCGCCCGCGGCCCCCTGCTGCGCGCCACCCTGCTCCGCACGGAGCGCGCGGCGGGCGGCGGCGAGCACCTGCTCCTCCTCACCCTGCATCACATCGTGGCCGACGCCTGGTCGGTGACCGTCCTCATGCGCGAGATGGCGGAGCTCTATGGCGCCTTCTTCGCCGGCCTCCCCCCGGCGCTGCCGGGGTTGCCCATCCAGTACGCCGACTTCGCCCTCTGGCAGCGGCAAACCCTCGCGGGCCAACGGCTCGACGCGCTCCTCGCCTACTGGCGCCGCCAGCTCGCCGGCGCTCCCGCGCTCCTCACCCTGCCGCCCGACCGCCCGCGGCCGGCGCGCCAGGGTTTCCGCGGCGCCGGCCGCTCCTTCGCCCTGTCCCCGGGCCTCCTCGCCGGCCTGGAGGCACTCGGCCGCGGCGCGGGGGCCACCCTGTTCATGACCCTGCTCGCCGCCTTCTTCGCCCTGCTCGCCCGCCAGACCGGCGAGGAGGATCTGGTCGTCGGCACGCCGATCGCCAACCGCACCCACCGCGAGATCGAAGGGCTGATCGGCTTCTTCGTCAACACCCTGGTGCTGCGCGCCGACGCCTCGGTCGATCCCACCCTGCGGGAGCTGCTGGCGCGGGTGCGCGCCGCCACCCTGGAGGCCTACGCCCACCAGGATCTGCCGTTCGAGCAGCTGGTCCAGACCCTCCAACCCGAGCGCAACGCGGCGGCGGCGCTCCTCTTCCAGGTTTTCTTCGAGCTCGACAACGTCCCCACCGCGCCGCTCTCCCTGCCCGGGCTCGCGGTCGAGCTGCTGAAGACCTCCGGCCGGACCGCCAAGTTCGACCTCGCGCTTTACTGCGAACGCCAGGGCGCGGGGCTCGCGGCCGAGCTCAAGTACGCGACCGACCTCTACGACCCGACCACGATCGAGCGGTTGATCGCCCACTTCCTCACCCTGCTCGCCGGGGCCACGGCGGCGCCGGAGACCCCGCTCTCCGCCCTCCCCCTCCTCGCCGCAGGGGAGCGCTGGCAGGTGACCGGCGAGTGGAACGACACTTCGGCGGCACCGGCGGCGATCGACCCCGGAGAGGGGATCCATACCCGGGTCCTGGCGCAGGCGGCGCGCACTCCCGGGGCGCCGGCCGTGCTCGCCGCCTCCGAGAGCCTCACCTACGGCGCATTGGCGAGCGCCGTGGGGCGCCTGGCGGCGCGCCTCCGCGCCGCCGGGGTGGGGCCGGAGGAGCGGGTCGCGATCCTCGCCGGCCGGTCGCCCGAGCGGGTGACCGCCATGCTCGCCGTGCTCGCCGCCGGGGGGGCCTACGTGCCGCTCGATCCCGGGCAGCCGGCGGAGCGGCTCGCCCTGCTCCTCGCCGACTCCCGCCCGGGGCTGCTGCTCGCCGCGCGCCCCCTCGCCGCGGCGCTCCTCCCCTTCTCCGGCCCCGTCCTCTGGCTCGACGAGGGTGCGGCGGACGACCCGGCGATCCCGGCGAACCCGGCGGACATCGCGGCGCTGCCGCTCGGTCCCGGGCAGCTCGCCTACATCACCCACACCTCCGGCTCGACCGGCCGGCCCAAGGGGGTGATGAGCTGCCACGGCGGGGTGGTCAACTATCTCTCCTACCTCGCCCGCACCTATGACCTGGGACCCGGCGACACAGTGCTGCAGCTCGCCAGCTTCTCGTTCGACGCCGCCCTGCGCGACACCCTGGGGCCGCTCACCCTGGGGGCACGGACGGCGCTGGTCGACGACGCCGTGGCCGGCGAGCCCGAGGCCCTGCTGGCGGCGATCGACCGCTTTGAGGTGACGGCGCTCTTGAGCATCACCCCGTCGCTCCTGGCCGAGCTGGCGCGTACCGCCGCGCGGCAGGGGGTGAGCCGCCGGCGGGTGCGCCTGATCCTGGCGAGCGGCGAGGTGCTGCGGCCGGCCGCCGTCGCCGCCGTGCGCACGGCCTTCGGCGACGGCGTCCTCCTGGTCAACCAGTACGGTCCCACCGAGTGCACCCTGACCGCGAGCTTCCAGCCGGTGCAGGAGGTCGCGACCGGGAGGGGGAGCGTGCCGGTGGGACGGCCGATCGGCAACGTCGTCTTCCGGCTGCTCGACCGGGCGCTGGGACCGGTCGCGGCAGGGGCGCCGGGCGAGCTCTACATTGGCGGGGCGGGCCTCACCCGGGGCTACTTCGAGCAGCCTGAACGGACGGCCGAACGGTTCGTGCCCGACCCGCTTTCCAGCGAGCCGGGGGCGCGCCTCTACAAGACCGGCGACCTCGCCCGTGCCCTGGCCGACGGCCGGCTCGACTTCCTCGGCCGCACCGACCAGCAGGTCAAGGTCCACGGCGTGCGGGTCGAGCCGGGGGAGGTCGAGGCGGTGCTCGCCGCGCACCCGGCCCTCGCCGAGGCGGCGGTGGTCGTCCGGCCGACGGAGGCGGACCCGCACACCCCGCGGTTGATCGCCTATGTGGTGCCCGTCGCCGATCCTGCCGCCGATCCCGTGGCCCTGCGCCGGTACCTGAGCGACCGGCTGCCCGGCCCCATGCTCCCGGCGGCCTTCGTCACCCTGCCCGCCCTGCCGCGCAACCCGCACGGCAAGGTCGACCGCCGCGCGCTGCCGGCGCCCGCGGCCGGGGGGCGGGACGGAGCCGCCCCCTACCGCGCCCCGTCGAACCCCGTCGAGGCGGCCCTCTGCCGGATCTGGAGCGCGGTTCTGGGGGTGCCCGCGGTGGGGATCGACGACGACTTCTTCGCCCTGGGGGGGCACTCGCTCCTCGCCACCGAGGTGGTCTCCCGGGTGCGCGCCGAGCTGCGTCCGGGGCTCGCCCTGCGCGCGCTCTTCGACCTCCCGACGGTCGCCGGCCTCGCCGCGGCGGTCGAGCGCCTGCCGGCGGGCGGAGAGAGTGAGACGGAGCCGCTGCCGGCCCTGGTCCCCGATCCGCTCCATCGCCACGAGCCCTTCCCCCTGACCGACATCCAGCAGGCCTATTGGCTGGGGCGCAGCGGCTCTTTCGAGCTTGGCAACGTGGCGACCCACAGCTACCTGGAGCTCGAGCTGCCGGACCTGGACCTCGGCCGCCTGGAGCGCGCCGTCCGGCGCCTCGTCGAGCGCCACGACATGCTGCGCGCGGTGGTGCGCTCGGACGGACAGCAGCAGATCCTGGCCCAGGTGCTGCCCTACCGGGTGGCGGAGATCGACCTCTCTGGCCTCGATGTCGGGGGAGTCAAACGGGTCGATCTGGGGCTGGCGGAGATCCGCCGCCACCTCTCGCACCAGATCCTCGGCCTCGACCGCTGGCCGATGTTCGAGCTCCAGGCCTCCCGCCTGGGCGGCGGCAGGTTCCGCCTCCACATCAGCACCGACTCGCTGATCTGCGACGCCTGGAGCCGGCGCATCCTGGGCCGCGAGCTGCTCGAGCTCTATGCCGACCCTGGACGCGCCATGGCGCCGCTCGCGCTCTCCTTCCGCGACTGCGTGCTGGCCGAGATCGCCCTGCGCGAGCATGCCGTCTACCGCGCCGCCCGCGACTACTGGCGGGGGCGTCTGGCCGACCTCCCGCCGGCTCCCGAGCTGCCGCTCGTTCGCGACCCGGGGAGCGTCGCCACCCCCCGCTTCGTGCGCCGGGGCGGGCGTCTCGCGCCCGGCGTCTGGTCGGCCTTGAAGGGGCGCGCCGCGCGCGCCGGCCTCACCCCCTCGGGCCTCCTTGCCGCCGCCTACGCCGAGGTGCTGGGGACGTGGAGCAAGAGCCCGCGCTTCACCTTGAACCTCACCCTGTTCAACCGCCTCCAGCTCCACCCCGAGGTCAACCGGGTGGTCGGCGACTTCACCTCGGTGATCCTGCTCGCCGTCGACGGCGGTGCGGGGAGCTTCGCCGCGCGCGCCCGGCGGCTCCAGGCGCAGCTCTGGCAGGACATCGACCATCGGGCGTGGAGCGGCATCCAGGTTCTGCGCGAGCTCAACCGGGCGCGGGGCGGCACCGCCCGGGCGGCGATGCCGGTGGTGCTGACCAGCACCCTGGTCGCCGATCCACGCGCCGAGCGTGAGCCCGAGAGCCCCTGGCGGGAGCTCTACGGCATCAGCCAGACCTCCCAGGTCTTCCTCGACCAGGGGATCGCCGAGCACGGCGGCGCCCTCGCCTTCCGCTGGGATGCGGTCGAGGAGCTGTTCGCGCCCGGGGTCCTGGACGCGATGTTCGCGGCCTATACGGAGCTGCTCGCGCGTCTGGCGGAAGAGGAGGGGTGCTGGGAGGAGGAGATCCCGGTGCGCCTGCCGGCCGCAGAGCGGGCGGAGCGGGAGGCGGCCAACGCCACGGCGGCGCCGCTGCCGGCGGGTCTACTCCACACGCCGTTCCTCTCCTGGGCGGCGCGGGCGCCGGAACGGCCGGCGGTGATCTCCGGCCTGCGGCGGCTCTCCTACGGCGAGCTGGCGGCGGCGAGCGCCGCCCTGGCCGCGGCGCTGGTGAGGCAGGGGGTGGGACCGGGGAGCCGTGTGGGCGTGGTGATGGAGAAGGGCTGGGAGCAGGTGGTGGGGGTGCTCGCGGCGCTGCGGGCGGGAGCGGCCTACCTGCCGGTCGACGCGGCCCAGCCGGAGAGGCGGCGGGCGACGCTCCTCACGCAGGCCGGGGTGGAGGTGGTGCTGACCCAGCGCCGGCTCCTGGCTGAGCTCTCGTGGCCCTCTGGGATCTCGGTTCTGTGCGTCGAGGAGGAGCCGGCGTTGGGGGAGAGGGAGGTGCCCGGGGAGCCGTTCCAGGTGGCGGCGGACGTGGCCTACGTGATCTTCACCTCGGGCTCGACCGGCGAGCCCAAGGGGGTGGTGATCGAGCACCGGGCGGCACTCAACACCATCGTCGACGTCAACCGGCGGTTCGGTGTGGGGGCCGAGGATCGGGCTCTGGCCCTCTCGTCGCTGTCGTTCGACCTGTCGGTCTACGACCTGTTCGGCCTCTTGGGAGCGGGGGGGACGGTGGTGTTTCCGGGGCCGGGCGCGGAGCGCGATCCCGGAGTGTGGTTGGCGCTGCTCGAGCGGGAACAGGTGACGGTGTGGAGCTCGGTGCCGGTGCTGTTCGAGATGCTCCTGGAGCACGCCGAGCGCCGGGGTGTTGGCCTGCCGGGGAGTCTGCGTCTGGTGCTGTTGTCGGGGGACTGGCTGCCGCTGTCGCTGCCGGAGCGCCTGCGTCGCGTCTGCCCAGGGGCGGAGCTGGTGGCGCTGGGGGGAGCGACGGAGGCGTCGATCTGGTCGAACTTCCACCGCGTGGAGCGGGTGGAGGAGGGTTGGAAAAGCATCCCCTATGGCCGCCCGCTGGCCAACCAGCGCTTCGCGGTGCTGTCGCCGCGTCTGTCGCCGTGCCCGGTGTGGGTTCCGGGCCAGCTGTACATCGGTGGCGCGGGTCTGGCGCGGGGGTACCTTGGGGATGGGGCGAAGACGGCGTCGAGCTTCGTGCCGGAGGGGGAGAGGGGGGAGCGGCTGTACCGCACGGGGGACCTGGGCCGCTACCTGCCGGGGGGCGAGCTGGAGTTTCTGGGTCGCGAGGACGCGCAGGTCAAGATCCTGGGTCACCGGATCGAGCTGGGGGAGATCGAGTCGGCGCTCGCGGCGCACCCGCGGGTGCGGCAGGCGGTGGTCGCGGCGGTGTTGGCGCCAGGCGATCCCCGGGACCCCAGCCGGTCCCGCCGTCTGGTGGCCTATGTCGTCCCGGCAGGGGAGCCGGCCGGTGCGGGCGGCGAGCTCACCGCCGAGCTGCGTACTACGCTTGCGGAACGGCTGCCCGCCTGGATGCTCCCCTCGGTCTTCGTGCTGCTCGACGCCCTGCCGCTCTCGGCCAACGGCAAGGTGGATCGCCGGCGGCTGCCCGCTCCCGCGGTGGAGCGGGCGGCGGGCGTCGCCGACCCCTGGGGGGACGGCCAGGCGCGCACGCCGCCCGAGGAGATGGTCGCGGCGGTCTGGGAGGAGGTGCTCGGGCGGGCGCCGCGGAGCGTCGAGGAGGACTTCTACGCGGCGGGCGGCGACTCGATGCTCGCCATCCGCCTGGTGTCGCGGGTGCGCGAAGCCTTCGGCGTCGACCTCCCCCTCGGTCGCTTCTTCGAGCGGGCGACGGTCGCCGGCCTCGCCGGCCGGGCTCAGGAGGCGCGTCAGGGGCGCGAGCTGCGCCGGCCGCCGCTCGTCCCGCGGCCGGCCGACGGCGCGCCGCCCCCCCTCTCCTTCGCCCAGCAGCGGCTCTGGTTCCTCTGCCAGCTCGAACCGGAGAGCGCCTTCTACACCATCCCCGTGGGGGCGTGGATCGACGGCCGGCTGGATGCCGCGGCGCTCGCCACCGGTCTCTCCGAGATCGTGCGCCGGCATGAGGCGCTGCGCACCGTCTTCCCCGCCGTGGCCGGCCGGCCGGTCGCTGCTCTGCTGCCCGCCGACCCGCTGGTGCTGCCCGTGGTCGACCTCGCGGCCCTGCCCGCCGCGGCAGCGGAACGGGAGGCTCTCGCGCGGGCCATGGATCGCGTGCGCCAGCCCTTCGACCTGGCGCGTGGGCCGCTCCTCCGGGTGTGCCTCCTTCGCCTCTCCGGTGCAGGCGGGGAGCGCCACGCCCTCGTCCTCGCCGTCCACCACATCGTCTTCGACGCCTGGTCGGTCGACGTGTTGCTGGGCGAGCTCGCCGCCCTCTACGGCGCCGCCGTCGCCGGGCGCCCCTCGCCGCTCCCCGAGCCGGCGCTCCAGTACTCCGACTTCGCGGCCTGGCAGAGGCAGACGCTCGGCGCCGAGGAGGAGCGGGAGCACCTCGCCTACTGGCGCGCCACTTTGGCCGGCGCGCCGCCCGAGATCGAGCTCCCCTCCACCCGGCCGCGTCTGCCCGCCCGCTCCTCCCGCGGCGGGCGCCGCGAGCTGCGCCTGGCGCCGCCCCTGGTGGCCGACCTGCGCGCTCTGACCCGGGGCGCCGGCGCCACCCTGTTCATGACCCTGCTCGCGGCGTTCATGGCCGAGCTCGGCCGCTTGACCGGACAGCGCGATCTCGTCGTCAGCACCAGCGTCGCCGAGCGCGGCACCCCGGGCACGGCAGGGCTCATCGGCCTCTTCCTCAATACCCTGCTGATCCGCGTCGACCTCTCCGGCAGGCCCTCCTTCCGCACCCTCCTCGGCCGGGTGCGCGAGGCCACCCTGGGCGCCTACGCGCACCAGGATCTGCCGTACGACCGGCTGGTCCGCGCCATCGTCCCCAGGCGCCCCGGGCGCGAGCTGGGCAATCCGCCGTGGAGCCGGGTGGTCTTCGGCCTGCGGCACGCCCCGGCCCCGGCGCGCGCGCTGGGAGCGCTCGCCCTGACTCCGCTCAATCTCTACCGCGGCCGGGCGAAGTTCGACCTGGAGCTCGAGGTCGTCGTCGCCGACAGCGGCGCCATCGCTGGCGAGACGCTGACCGGGTTTCTGGAGTATAATTCTGAGTTCCTCGAAGAGGCCGTCGTCCTTCGCTTGGAGCAGGAGCTCGAGAGTCTGCTGGCCGAAGTCGTCGTGCACCCCGACGTACCCCTCGACAGCTTGGCAAAGGAGCATTCGAAGGTGGACAAGACTCAGCGTAGGGAGTCGTTGCGGAGCAGTCTGAGCAGGGCGAAACCGGCGCCCGTCAAGGTGGGGGTGCAGAGCCTCGTGCGCACCTCGACCTTCGCCCCGGACCAGCCGCTCCCGCTGGTGGTCGAGCCCGCCGTCGAGCGGCTGCGGCCGGAGGTCTGGTTCGCCGAGAACCGCGGCTGGATCGAGGAGAAGCTGGCGCTTCACGGCGGCCTCCTGTTCCGCGGCTTCCGGCTCGACACGGTCGCCGACTTCGACGCCGTGGTCGAGACGGTGGCCACCCAGCGGATGGAGTACCGGGAGCGCTCGACCCCGAGGAGCACGGTCGCGGGCAAGATCTACACCTCGACGGAGTACGCGGCGGACCAGCATATCCCGATGCACAACGAGAGCTCCTACTCCCACGCCTGGCCGCGCCGCATCTGGTTCTTCTGCGTCCGCCCCTCGGAGACCGGCGGGGAGACGCCGATCGCCGACAGCCGCATGGTCCACGGGCTGATCCCGGCGGACGTGCGGAAGACCTTCGCCGAGAAGCAGGTGATGTACGTGCGCAACTACGGCCAGGGGCTCGACCTCTCCTGGCAGGACGCGTTCCAGACCGACGATCGGGCGGCGGTCGAGAGCTACTGCGAGAAGGCGGGGATCGACTTCACCTGGAAGGGGGGCGAGCGCCTGACCACCCGCCAGGTGCGACAGGCGGTGGCGGTCCACCCGGAAAGCGGCGAGCCGATCTGGTTCAACCAGGCCCATCTCTTCCACGTCTCCAGCCTGCCGCCTTCGCTGCGCGAGTCGCTGCTCAAGGTCGTGGCCGAGGAGGATCTGCCGCGGAACGCTTGCTTCGGCGACGGCTCGCCCATCGACCCCGCGATGCTCGAGGCGGTGCGCGCGGCCTACCGCCAGGCGGCGGTCCGCTTTCCCTGGCAGCGGGGCGATCTGCTGCTTCTCGACAATATGCGGGTGGCCCACGGCCGCGCCCCCTACACGGGGGCGCGCCAGGTGGTGGTGGCGATGTCCGAGCCCTACCCGCCGGACGCTCCCCAGGCGGCAGAGCAGGCTTGAGCGATGTGTGGCATCACCGCCATCCTCGCACGGCGTGCGCCGGTCTCGGCCGAACGGCTCTGTGCGGCCACCCGCTCCCTGCGCCACCGCGGCCCCGAGCTGCAGCGCCAATGGGTGGCGCCGGACGGTCGCGTCGGCCTCGGTCACGCACGACTGTCGATCATCGACCTGGTGACCGGCGACCAGCCGATCGCCAACGAGGACGGATCGCTCCTGATCGTCGCCAACGGCGAGTTCTACGCCTACGAGCCGATCCGCGGTGAGCTGCTGAAGCGCGGCCACCGCCTGGCGACCCAGAGCGACAGCGAGATCGCCCTCCACCTCTACGAGGAGATGGGGGCGCGCTGCCTCGACCAGCTGCGCGGCGAGTTCGCCTTCGCGCTCTGGGACGGGCCCCGCGGCCGCCTGTTCGCGGCCCGCGACCGTTTCGGCATCAAGCCGCTGTTCTACGCCCTGGTCGACGACACTCTCTATCTCGCCTCGGAGGTCAAGGCGCTGTTGGCGGCCGGGGTGCCGGCGAGCTGGGACCACCAGCAGGTCTATCAGCACCTCTTCGCCTGCTCCCACCCGGGCCGCACCCTCTTCGCCGGAGTGCACCAGTTGCCGCCCGGCCACTACCTCGAGGCCGACGGTGCCGGCCTCCGGATCGCCCCCTACTGGGACCTCGACTACCCCCGCCAGGAGCGCCGCGACCAGCCGCGCCGCCGGGAGGTGGAGATCGTCGAGGAGCTGCGCCAGACCCTGGCCGAGGCGGTGCGGATCAGGATGCGCGCCGACGTCCCGGTCGGCTGCTTCCTGTCCGGCGGCGTCGACTCCTCCGCGGTCCTGGGGATGGCCGCCCGCGATTGTGCCGACCCCATCCGGGCCTTCACCGTCACCTTCGATCATCCGGCCTACGACGAGGGGCCGATCGCCCAGGAGACCGCGGCGCGGGTGGGCGGCGAGTATTTCCCCATCCCGCTCGACCAGAGCGCCCTCGCCGACCATCTCCCGGACGCCGTCTGGCACGGGGAGACCCTGGGCAGCAATGCGCTGGGGGTCGCCCGCTACCTGCAGAGCCGGGCGGTCCATCAGGCGGGCTACAAGACGGTGCTGTCGGGCGACGGGGCGGACGAGCTCTTCGCCGGCTACCTCTACTTCCGCCACGACCACCTCCTCCACGGCGCGCCCGGCGTGGACGGGGGCTTGCGCCAGCAGCTGCTCGCCGCCCTACTGCGCGACAACCCGGCCTTCCGCGCCGTGCTGACGACGCCGGGGGCGGCGAGCTCGGGAGTCGAGGGCCGGCTCGGCTTCGTCCCCTCGTGGCTCCAGGCGATCGCGGTCTCCCGCGCCGACCTCCGGCCCCTGCTCGCACCGGAGTTCGCGGCCGAGTTCGCGGGTCTCGATCCCCAGCTCGCCTTCGTCGAGGGCTTCGACGTCGCCGGCCAACTCGCCGGCCGCGAGCCGGTCCTCCAGTCACTCTACCTGTGGACCAAGTCGATGCTCCCCAACCAGGTGCTGATCGCCGACCGGCTCGACATGGCGCATGCGGTCGAGGTCCGCATGCCGTTCCTCGATCACCGGGTGGCGGAGCTGGTACGGGAGATGCCGGTCTCGCTGCTCATCCGCGGTCTGACCGAGAAATACGTGCTGCGCCAGGCCACCCGTTCCTACGTCAGCGACCGGGTCTACCGGCGCCCCAAGCACCCGTTCACCGCGCCGCACGGCACGCTCGACACCAACGGCGGCCTCTTCCAGCTGACCCAGGACGTGCTGCGCGGCCCGGACCTGGCCGCCGTTCCCTTCTTCGACCAGCGCGCCGTGATCGGGCTGCTCGATCGCCTCCCCGGCCTGGAGCACCGCCAGCGGATCGCCCTCGACCCGCTCCTCTTCCTCATTCTCTGCGCCGCGATCCTCCACCGGAGGTATCGGCTGGGAAGCCGCTGATGAGCGACCGCGACGCCGCTTTCCAGCCGTCCGAGCTCGAGGGCTACCGCCTGTCGCCGCAGCAGCAGCGGCTCTGGCTGCTCCGCGCCGGGAGCCTCGCCTTCCACGGCCGGATCGCCGTGGGGATCGCCGGGGCGCTCGATACGGCGCGGCTGCGGCGGGCAGTCGAGCGGGTGGTCTCCCGCTACGAGATCCTGCGCACCGCCTTCCGCGGGCTGCCGGGGATGGACCTGCCCCTCCAGGTGATTGCGCCCGCGGCTGCTTTCGACTGGCGCGAGCTCGCCCCGGGGAGCGCGACGGCGGAGTCGATGGTCGAGCCCGCAGGAGAGAATCACTTCGACCTCGCCGACGGCCCCTGGCCGCGCTTTTCCCTCCTCTCTCTGGGGCCGGCCCGCCACCTGCTGGTCGCCGACCTCACTTC
The DNA here is from genome assembly GCA_035644215.1 of Thermoanaerobaculia bacterium. Classification (GTDB taxonomy): domain Bacteria; phylum Acidobacteriota; class Thermoanaerobaculia; order Multivoradales; family UBA5704; genus DASQPA01. The sequence goes on along the minus strand of DASQPA010000200.1, from coordinate 35,661 downwards.
GCTCGCCGCCGACGCGCGCTCGCTGGTCCTCCTGACGGAGGAGGTCGCGGCGGCCTACGGCGAGATCGGCGGGCTGGGCGAGCCCGAAGAGCCGCTCCAGTACTGCCAGTTCGCGGAGTGGCAGCACCAGCTGCTCGCCGGAGAGGTGGGGGAGGCGGGGACGGCGTTCTGGCGCCGCGTGGGGCTCGCCCCGCACGCCCCGCTGCCGTTCGTCGACGGCGCTTCGGACGAGCGACCGTTCGCGCCGCTCGCCCTGGAGCTGCCGGTCGACGCCGAGCTCCGACGACGGATCGCGGCCGCGGCCCGATCGTACGGCGCGACCGTCCCCCTCTTCGTCTTCGCCGGGTTCCAGGCGCTCCTCTTCCGGCTGACCCGGCAGACCTCCCTGGCGGTCGGCTTCACGGTCGACGGTCGGCAGGACGAGGAGCTGGAGAGGGCGGTGGGGCTCTTCGCCCAGAGCCTCCCCGTCCCCCTGACCGCGGACGGAGGTACCCGTTTCAGCGCTCTCCTCGCAGGCGCCGGGGTGGCCCTGGAGGAGTCCCGGGAGCGGGCCGAGAGCTTCGTCCTCTTCCCCCCCCTCGCCACCTTCGCCTACCTGTTCGAGGAGCTCGCGCTGCCGGCCGCCGCCGGCATCGCCGACGGCAGCCTGGTTTTCACCCCGGCGCCGCCGTGGAGCGTCTGCGAGCCCTTCACCTTGAGGCTCACCTGCCGCCACGCCTCCGAGGCGCTGGCGCTCTCCCTGGCTTACGATCCCCGGCGGCTCGACCCGGGCTACGCCGGACGGTTGGGAGAACGCCTGCTCGCCCTGCTCGTCGATGCGGCGGCCCACCCGGAGGCGACCCTCGACGAGCTCGCTCTCGTAGGTCCCGCGGAGCAGCGGGAGCTGTTGGCCGAGGGGCAGGGCACGCCGGCGCCCCCGGCGCCGCCGCCTCTCTCCTTCCTCGCCGGCTTTGCCGCGGCGGTAGCCCGGGACCCCCACCGTCCGGCGGTGGAGCCGGGCGATGCCGGCGCGCCGGCCCTCACCTACGGTGAGCTCGACCAGCGCTCCAACCGGTTGGCGGAGCGCCTCCGCGGCCTCGGTGCGGGTCCCGAGGTGGTGGTCGGACTCTGCGCCGAGCGCGGCCCCGATCTCATCGTGGGGCTCCTCGGCATCCTCAAGTCGAGCGCCGCCTACCTCCCCCTGGAGCCCACCTTCCCCGACGAGCGCCTCAGCTTTCTGCTCGCCGACTCCGGGGCGGCGATCGTCGTCACCCAGTCCGCCCTCGCTCCCCGTCTCGGCGCCGACCGCCCGACCGTCCTGCTCGATGGCGAGCCGCTCGATACCGAGCCGCTCGCCGACGCGCCCGCCCCGGCGGTCGCCCCGCCCGTTGACCGCGCGGAGGGGCTCGCCTACCTGATCTACACCTCCGGCTCGACCGGCCGGCCCAAGGGGGTGATGATCACCCACCGCGGCCTCGCCAACTACCTCGGCTGGGCGACCCGCGCCTACGACATGAAGGAGGGGGAGGGCTCGCTCTTCCACACCTCGATCGCCTTCGACCTGACGGTGACCAGCGTCCTCGCCCCCCTGGCGGTGGGGCAGAAGGTGATCGTCGTCCCCGCGGCGGGGGGACCGACGGCCCTGGCCACCGCTCTCAAGGCGAGCGCCGACCTGACGGTGGTCAAGCTCTCCCCGGCCCACCTCCGCCTGCTCGCCCGCCAGCTCGACGTCACCGAGGCGGCGGGCCGCGCCCGCGCCTTCGTCATCGGCGGCGAGGCTCTCTGGGGAAGCGATACGGCGTTCTGGAGCGAGGTGGCGCCGGACACCCGGCTGATCAACGAGTATGGCCCGACCGAGACGGTCGTCGGGTGTGTGGTCTACGAGCTGCCGCCGGACCTGCGCGGCGCCGGGGCCGTCCCCATCGGGCGGCCGATCGCCAACACCCGGATCCACCTTCTGGATGCCGCCCTGAGAGCCGTTCCGGCCGGGGTCAGCGGGGAGCTCTACGTCGGCGGCCCCGGGGTCGCCCGCGGTTATCTCGGCCGGCCCGACCTGACCGCCGAGAAGTTCGTCCCCGACCCCTTCGCGACACGGCCGGGGGAGCGCCTCTACCGGACCGGCGACGTCGCCCGCCGCCAGCTCGACGGCGAGTTCGAGTTCCTGGGCCGCGCCGACGGCCAGGTCAAGATCCGCGGCTATCGGGTCGAACCGGGGGAGATCGAGGCCCTGCTGCTCTCCCATCCCGCGGTGGCGGAGGCGGCCGTGGTGGCGCGCGACGATCGCGATGACCGCGGGGCTGCCCCGGAGGAGCGGCGCCTGGTCGCCTACGTGGCGCCGGCGCCGGAGAGCCGCCTGACCGCGGGAGAGCTGCGCCAGCTCTGCCGGGAGAGGCTGCCGGAGTTCATGGTCCCCCAGGCGGTGGTCGTGCTCCCGGCCCTGCCCCTGACCGCGCACGGCAAGGTCGACCGGAAGGCCCTGCCCGAGCCCGACCGCACACGGGACCGCTCGGGCGCCGAGGGTCCCCGCCTGGCCCCCAGCACCCCCGAGGAGGAGATCCTGGCCGGGGTCCTCGGCCAGGTGCTGCGGCTGGACGACGTGGGCGTCGACGAGAACTTCTTCTCCCTGGGCGGCGACTCGATCCGCAGCATCGAGATCGTCGCCCTGGCCCGCGAGCGGGGGCTCGTCTTCACCATCGACGACCTCTTCCGCCATCCCACCGTGCGCCAGCTCGCGACCGAGCTCGCGGCGCGTCAGGAGGCCACCCTGCCCGCCGCGCCGAGCGGCCCGTTCGCCCTGGTCGCCGAGGTCGACTGCCTGCTGCTGTCCGCGGACGTGGTGGACGCCTACCCCTTGACCATGCTTCAGGCGGGAATGATCTTCCACGCCGCTTACGCGCCCGACTCGCCGATCTACCACGACATCACGACCATCCACTTCAAGGTGCCCTTGAACCTGCCGCTCCTGCGCCAGGCCCTGCAGGAGTTGGTCGACCGCCACCCGACGCTGCGCACCACCTTCGATCTCGGCCGCTACGGCGAGCCGCTCCAGCTGGTGCACCGTCGGGGGGTCGTGCAGCTCGGGGTGGAGGATCTCTCCCACCTTTCCGAGGACGAGCGGCGGCGGGAGGCCGCGGGGTGGCTCGAGGCGGAGAAGGAGCGCGGTTTCGACATCGGCCGGTTGCCGCTCGTCCGTTTCCACCTCCAGATCCGTACCCCGGAGACTTTCCAGTTCTTCGTCAGCTTCCACCACGCCATCCTCGACGGCTGGAGCGAGGCGACGATGCTGACCGAGCTGTTTCACCAGTATCGCGCCCTGACCCGCGGCGAGCCGGCCGACCTGGCTCCGCCGGCGACGCCGTTCCGCGATTTCCTCGCTCTGGAGCGCGCGGCGATCGAGGAGGGGCGGGCATTCTGGGAGGAGAAGCTGGCGGGCGCCGCGCCCAGCCGGCTGCCGCGCTGGCGACCGCCGGTCGAGGGCGTGGAGCGGGAGATCTACGTCCACCAACCCGAGATCCCGGAAGTCCTCTCGGAGCGGGTCAAGAAGCTCGCCCTGGAGCTCGCGGTGCCGCTCAAGAGCCTGCTCCTGTCTGCCCACTTGAAGGTGCTCGCCGTCCAGGGGGGCGACCCCGACGTGCTGACCGCCCTGGTCTCCTCGGGCCGGCCGGAGAGCCGCGACGGCGAGCGGGTGCTCGGCCTGTTCATCAACAGCCTGCCCCTTCGCGTCCGCCTCGGCGCGGGAAGCTTCCGCGACCTCGTCGTCACCGCCTTTGCGGCCGAGCGGGAATTGGTGCGCCACCGCCGCTATCCCTGGGCCGAGCTCAAGCACAAGCTGGGAGAGGGGGCGCAGGAGACGGTCTTCTACTTCACGCACTACCATATCTACCACAGCATCCAAGGCCTGCCCGGCGTCGAGCTGATCGAGCACGGCATCTACGAGCAGACGAGCTTCACCGCCTCGGTCAACTTCTATCTCGACCCCTGGACCGACCGCGTTCGCCTGACCTTGAAGTGCAACGAGAACGAGCTGCCGCGCGAGCAGGTGGTGGATCTGGGCACCTATTACGTCCGTGCCCTGGCCGCGATGACCCGCGACCCGGAGGCGCCCTACGGAGTGGTCGACCTGCTCTCCGAGCGCGAGCGCCATCAGCTCCTGGCGGCCTGGAACGACACCGATGCGCCCGAGGTCAGCCTCTCCCTCGACCGGCTGATCGCGGCGCAGGCGGCGCGCGACCCCCTGGCGGTGGCGGTCCGCTGCGAGGGCCGGGAGCTCACCCGGGGCGAACTCGAGCGCCGCGCGAACCGCCTCGCCCACCGGCTGCGGCGGCTCGCGGTGGGGCCCGAGACCGTGGTCGCCGTCGTCGTCGAGCGCTCGCTGGAGATGGTCGTGGGTCTCCTCGCGGTGCTCAAGGCCGGGGGGGCCTATCTGCCCATCGATCCCGAGTACCCGCGCGAACGCCAGGAGCTCATGCTGCGGGATGCCGCCTCGCCGGTCCTCCTCGGCACTGCGGCTCTCCTCCGGGATCTGCGCCTGGAGGACGTCGCCGTAGCGCGCGCGGTGGCCATCGACGACCCCGAGGAGGGGCCGGCCGCCGAGAACGTGGCGCCGCCCGCCAACGGGGCGGGTCCCGGAAACCTCGCCTACGTCATCTACACCTCCGGCTCGACCGGCCGGCCGAAGGGGGTCTTGAACACCCACCGCGGCATCGTCAATCGCCTCCTCTGGATGCAGGAGTCCTATGGCCTGGACGCCTCCGACCGGGTGCTGCACAAGACCCCGCTCGGTTTCGACGTATCGGTATGGGAGATCTTCTGGCCCCTCATCGCCGGCGTCCGCCTGGTCGTCGCCCGTCCCGGCGGCCACCGCGACAGCCGCTATCTGGCCGAGCTCTTCGCCGCCGAGGGGATCACCACCGCCCACTTCGTCCCCTCGATGCTGCGGCTCTTCCTCGACGAGCCCGGTCTCGCATCCCTGGCCGGCCTGCGGCAGGTGGTGGCGAGCGGCGAGGCGCTGCCGGCCGAGCTGGTCGAGCGCTTCCATGCTCGCCTGGCGGCCGAGCTGCACAACCTCTATGGCCCGACCGAGGCGGCGGTCGACGTCACCGCCTGGCCCTGTGCGCGCTCGCGGGGCGGCAAAGGGGTGCCAATCGGTCGCCCAATCACCAACGTGCGCATCCACCTGCTCGACCGGGAGCTCGGCCTGGTGCCTTGGGGGACGGCAGGCGAGCTGCACATCGGCGGTGTGGCGCTCGCCCGCGGCTACCTCGGCCGGCCGGAGCTCACCGCCGAGCGCTTCATCCCCGATCGCTGGGGCATCGAGCCGGGGGCGCGCCTGTACAAGACCGGCGACCTGGCACGCCGGCTCCCCGACGGCGCGATCGAGTTCCTGGGCCGGATCGATCACCAGGTCAAGGTGCGCGGCTTCAGGATCGAGCTCGGGGAGGTGGAAACGGCGCTCCTCGAGCACCCCACGGTGAGGGCGGCGGCGGTCGCGGCGCGCGAGGATCTGCCGGGCACCACCCGGCTCGTCGCCTACCTGGTACCGGCGCGGTCGGCGGCGAATGGGGAGGCTGTTGCGCTTCCCTCGATCTCCGAGCTGCGCGCCTTCCTCGCCCGGCGCCTGCCCGAGTACATGCTGCCGGCCGCAATGGTGGAGCTCGACGCCCTGCCGCTCTCGGTCCACGGCAAGGTGGACCGTCGCCGTCTGCCCGCGCCCGATCCCGGCCGGCGTGAGGTCGATCGCCCCTGGGTGGCGCCGCGCAACGAGGCCGAGCGCCTGCTGGCACGGGTCTGGTCGGAGGTGCTTCGGGTCGAGCGGGTGGGCGTCGACGACAACTTCTTCGACCTGGGTGGCGACTCGATCCTGAGCACGATGATGGCGGCCAAGGCCGGCGCCCTGGGGCTCGGCGTCACGCCGCGCCAGGTGTTCGAGCATCCGACGATCGCCCGCCTCGCCGCGGTCGCCGGCGCGGCGCGCCGGGTCGAGGCGGAGCAGGGAGCGGTGACCGGTCCGGTGCCCCTGACCCCGGTCCAACACTGGTTCTTCGAGCAGGGCTTGAAGGTACCTCAGCACTTCAATCAGGCCCTCCTCTTAGCCGCCCGCCGCCGGCTCGACCCAACCGTGCTCGACCGGGTGGTGGGAGCGCTCCTCGCCCATCACGACGCGCTGCGGCTGCGTTTCGTCGCCCCGCCCCCGGACACCGCGGGCTGGTCACAGAGCTCTGCCGCGGTGTCCGGAGCCATCCCCTTCCTAACCGTCGACCTGAGCGCTCTACCCGCCGGGGTGCGGCGGGGCGCGATCGCGCCCGCCGTGGCCGACCTCCAGGCGAGCCTCGACCTGGGCGCCGGGCCGCTCCTCCGCGCCGCCTGGTGCGATCTTGGCTTACCAGCGGGCGCCGAGCCGGGCCGCCTGGCGCTGGTCGTCCATCACCTCGTGGTCGACGCCCTGTCCAAGCGCATCCTGCTCGAGGATCTCGGCGCCGCCTACCTCCAGGCGAGCCGGGGCGGGGAGATCGCGCTGCCTTTGAAGACCACGTCGTTCAAGCGCTGGGCCGAGCTCCTGGGCGAACGGGCGCGCGAGGCGGCGGTCCGCTCCCAGCTCGCCTTCTGGACGGCGCAGGCGCCCACCCTCCCGATCGACCTCCCGGTCGATTTCCCCGGCGGAGACAACCGGGTGGCCACGGCGCGCGTCCTCGCCGTCGCGCTCTCCGCGGAGGAAACGACGGCGCTCCTGGAAGAGGTGCCGGCGCTCTACCGAAGTCAGAGCAACGAGGTTCTGCTCACCGCGCTCGCCCTGGCATTCGGGCGCTGGGCACCGGGAGTGTCGCTCGCCGTCGACCTGGAGGGGCACGGCCGCGAGGAGCTCTTCTCCGGCGTGGACCTGTCGCGGACGGTCGGCTGGTTCACCAGCATCTTCCCGGTCTTCCTCGAGCTTCCGGACGAGCTCGATCCGGGCGCGGCCCTGAGTGCGGTCAAGGAGCGCCTGCGCGCCATCCCCGACCATGGGATCGGCTACGGACTGCTGCGCTACCTGAGCGGCGACGCCGAGGCCGTCCGGGCGCTCTCCCTGCTGCCGCAGCCGCAGGTGCTGTTCAACTATCTGGGCCAACTCGGGGAGACTGCGGACCAGCCGCTCCTCGCCCTGGCAGAGGAGGCGATCACCGGCACCCAGGCGCCGGCCCAGAGGCGTCGCTACCTGCTGGAGATCAACGCCCGGGTCGAGGCCGGACAGCTGCAGGTCGTCTGCCGCTACGGCGCGAAGGTCCATCACCGCGCCACCATCGAGCGGCTGGCCGGCGAGATCCTCGACGCCCTGCGGGCGCTCGTCGCGCACGGCCGCGCAGCCGGCCCGGTGGGCTACACCCCGGCCGATTTCACCAAGGTCGAGCTGACCCGCGAGCAGCTGGCGAAGGTTCTGGACGAGGTCGAGCTGTGAGCCGCGAGGTCGAGGACATCTATCCGCTCTCGCCGTCGCAGCTGGGGATGCTGCTTGAGAGCGTCGCCGCGCCGGGCTCAGGGGTGCACGTCGAGCAGGTCGGCTGCACCCTCTCCGGCCCACTGCGTCTCGAGCTCTTCAGGCAAGCCTGGGAGCGGGTCCTCGGCCGGCATGCCGCGCTGCGCACCGCCTTCGTGTGGAAGGAGCAGGCCGAGCCGCTCCAGGTGGTGCTGCGGCGGGTCGAGCTGCCGCTCGCGGTGGAAGACCTGCGCTCCCTGACGGCCGGCGAGCGGGAGCAGCGCCTGGAGCGCTATCTGGAAGCCGACCGCCGGGCCGGCTTCAATCCCGCCAAGCCGCCGCTCCTGCGCCTCGCCCTCTTCCGCACGGAGGAGGGGAGCCATCAGCTGATCTGGACGCACCACCACATCCTCATGGACGGCTGGTGCCGCCCCCTGGTGCTCTCCGAGGTGCTGGCCTGCTACGCGGCCCTGGCCCGCGGCGCCGAGCCCGCGCTGGCGCCCACCCGCCCCTACGGCGACTACATCGCGTGGTTGGGAAGGCAGGATCTGGCGGTGGCGGAGGCATTCTGGCGCCGGCGACTCGCAGGCTTCACCTCCCCCACGGCGCTCGGCCGCGCCGCCGACCCGACGGCGCCAGAGACGCCGGTCCATACCGGCCGGTTCGGCGAGGCGGAGGCCGCCCTGTCGCCGGAGAGCACGGCGGCCCTGAAGGCCCTGGCCCGCCGGCACCAGCTCACCATGGGCACCCTGATCGAGGCGGCCTGGGCACTGCTCCTCGCCCGCTACAGCGGCGACCTTAGCGTGCTCTACGGCGTCACCGTGGCGGGCCGGCCGCTCACCCTGACCGGCATCGAGTCGACGATCGGCCTGTTCATCAACACCCTGCCCCTGCGCCTGGAGGTCCGGCCGGTCTCCCCGTGCCTGCCGTGGCTCGCCGAGGTGCAGAAGCGGGCCGCCGAGCTGCGGCAGTACGAGCACCTCTCGACCGGCCAGATCCGGCGCTGGAGCGAGATGGCGGCGACGGGGTCGGCCCTGCCGCTCTACGAGAGTGTCCTGGTCTACGAGAGCTACCCGAGCCCGGCGGGCGCCGGGGCCGTGACGGAGTCCGCCGGCCTGACGGTCGCCGGCTGGAGGAGCGACGGCGCCCGCACCAACCTGCCGCTCACCGTGATCGTGCGTCCCGGCCCGCCCCTGGGCGTGCGGGTGGTCTACGACGGCCGCCGGCTGTCCGCCGCCGCTGTCTCCCGCCTCCTATCCCACTTCACCGCCCTCCTGGCGGAGCTCGGCCGGGAGGCGGAGCGGCCGCTGGACGACCTGCTCGCCACGGTCCCTGGCGCGGAGATCCCGCAGGTCTCCGTCGCCGGCCGCGGACCGCGGCGGCAGCTCGCGGCCGAGCCGGTCCCACCGCGCACTCCGAGCGAGGAGATCCTGGCCGGGATCTGGGCCGAGCTCCTGGGGGTCGACCAGGTGGGGGTCGAAGACAGCTTCTTCGAGCTCGGCGGCCACTCGCTCCTCGCCACCCAGCTGGTGCTCCTGTTGCGCCAGGCCCTGGGCGTCGAGCTGCCCCTGCGCCGGCTCTTCGAGGCGCCGACCATCGCGGCGCTCGCCCTGGAGATCGCCCGTTTGCAGGGACAGCGGCCGGAGGGCGAGGGGCCGGCGGCGGAGCTGCCCGCCATCGTTCCCGATCTGCAGCACCGCTTTGAGCCCTTCCCCTTGACCGACGTCCAGCAAGCCTACTGGATCGGCCGCAGCGGTCTCTTCGACCTGGGCAAGGTCTCCACGCACCTCTACCAGGAGGTCGAGGCGGTCGGGTTGGATCTGGCGCGTTTCGCCGGCGCCTGGCGCCGGCTGATCGAGCGCCACGACATGCTGCGCGCGGTGATCGAACGCGACGGCCGTCAGCGGGTGCTCGAGCGGGTGCCACCGTACGACATCCCCCTCCTGGACGTCTCGGGGCTCGCGCCCGAGGAGGCCGAGGCCGCGCTCCTCGCGCTGCGCCGCGAGATGTCGCACCAGGTTCTCCCCGCCGACCGTTGGCCCCTCTTCGACCTGCGCGCCGCGCGGCTCGCCGGCGGCCGGATGCGGCTCCTCCTGAGCTTCGATCTCCTGATCGGCGACGGCTGGAGCTGGCACGTCCTGCTCTCCGAGCTCGACCGGCTCTACGGCGCGCCGGCGGCGGCGCTCCCGGCGCTCGATCTGTCGTTTCGCGACTGCGTGCTGGCCGAGGCGGCGCTGGCAGAGACAGAGATCTACGCCGCGGCCCGGCGCTACTGGCTGGCGCGCATCCCCGCCCTGCCGCCGGCGCCCTCGCTACCGCTCGCCAAGAGCCCGAGGGATCTCGCGCAGCCGCGCTTCGCGCGCCGAAGGAAAGACCTGCCGGCCGAGCTCTGGCGGCGGCTCAAGAGCCGGGCGAGCCGCGCCGGGCTCACCCCTACGGGACTCCTCCTCGCCGCCTACGCCGAGGTGCTGGGGACGTGGAGCAAGAGCCCGCGGATGACCCTGAACCTGACCCTCTTCAACCGTCTCCCCCTCCACCCTCAGATCAACCGCATCGTGGGGGACTTCACCTCGGTGCTGCTGCTCGCGGTGGAGGGCGAGGGGGAGACGTTCGCCTGGCGCGCCCGGCAGCTCCAGCAGCGGCTCTGGGAGGATCTCGACCACCGCCTGTTCGGCGGCGTGCAGGTGCTGCGCGAGGTGGCGCGCCGCCAGGGCGCTCCCGGGCTGACCATGCCGGTCGTTTTCACCAGCCTGCTCAATCTGCCCCGGGCGGAGGAGGCCGGGCGCGAGGCGGGCCTGCCGCCGCTCGCGACCGGCTACGGGATTGGCCAGACCCCGCAGGTCTGGCTCGACCACCAGGCGGTCGAGCGAGAAGGGGAGGCGGCGCTGATCTGGGATGCGGTCGAGGAGCTGTTCGCGCCCGGGGTCCTGGACGCGATGTTCGCGGCCTATACGGAGCTGCTCGAACGTCTGGCGGGAGAGGAGGGGTGCTGGGAGGAGGAGATCCCGGTGCGCCTGCCGGCCGCAGAGCGGGCGGAGCGGGAGGCGGCCAACGCCACGGCGGCGCCGCTGCCGGCGGGTCTGCTCCACACGCCGTTCCTCTCCTGGGCGGCGCGGGCGCCGGAACGGCCGGCGGTGATCTCCGGCCTGCGGCGGCTCTCCTACGGCGAGCTGGCGACGGCGAGCGCCGCCCTGGCCGCGGCGCTGGTGAGGCAGGGAGTGGGACCGGAGAGCCGTGTGGGCGTGGTGATGGAGAAGGGCTGGGAGCAGGTGGTGGGGGTGCTCGCGGCGCTGCGGGCGGGAGCGGCCTACCTGCCGGTCGACCCGGCCCAGCCGGAGAGGCGGCGGGCGACGCTCCTCACGCAGGCTGGTGTGGAGATGGTGCTGACCCAGCGCCGGCTCCTGGTTGAACTCTCGTGGCCCTCTGGGATCTCGGTTCTGTGCGTCGAGGAGGAGCCGGCGTTGGGGGAGAGGGAGGTGCCCGGGGAGCCGTTCCAGGTGGCGGCGGACGTGGCCTACGTGATCTTCACCTCGGGCTCGACGGGCGAACCCAAGGGGGTGGTGATCGAGCATCGGGCGGCGCTCAACACCATCGTCGACGTCAACCGGCGGTTCGGGGTGGGGGCGGAGGATCGGGTGCTGGCCCTGTCGTCGCTGTCGTTCGACCTGTCGGTCTACGACCTGTTCGGTCTCCTGGGAGCGGGGGGGACGGTGGTGTTTCCGGGGCCGGGCGCGGAGCGCGATCCGGGAGTGTGGCTGGCGCTGCTCGAGCGGGAACAGGTGACGGTGTGGAACTCGGTGCCGGTGCTCTTCGAGATGCTGCTTGAGCACGCCGAGCGCCGGGGCGTGGGTCTGCCAGGGAGTCTGCGTCTGGTGCTGCTGTCGGGGGACTGGCTGCCACTGTCGCTGCCGGAGCGTCTGCGTCGCGCCTGCCCGGGTGCGGAGCTGGTGGCGCTGGGTGGAGCGACGGAGGCGTCGATCTGGTCGAACTTCCACCGCGTGGAGCGGGTGGAGGAGGGTTGGAAAAGCATCCCCTATGGCCGCCCGTTGGCCAACCAGCGCTTCGCGGTGCTGTCGCCGCGTCTGTCGCCGTGCCCGGTGTGGGTTCCGGGCCAGCTGTACATCGGTGGCGCGGGTCTGGCGCGGGGATACTTTGGGGACGGGGCGAAGACGGCGTTGAGCTTCGTGCCGGCCGGGGAGACGGGAGAGCGGCTGTACCGCACGGGGGACCTGGGCCGGTACCTGCCGGGGGGCGAGCTGGAGCTCCTGGGCCGGGAGGACGCGCAGGTCAAGATCCTGGGTCACCGGATCGAGCTGGGGGAGATCGAGTCGGCGCTCGCGGCGCACCCGCGGGTGCGGCAGGCGGTGGTCGCGGCGGTGTCGGCGGTGTCTGCGCCAGGCGATCCCAAGGACGCCAGCCGGCCCCGCCGGCTCGCCGCCTACGTCGTCCCGGAGGAGGAGCCGGCCGGTGCGGGCGGAGCGCTCACCGCCGAGCTGCGCGAATTCCTGGGGGCCACCCTGCCCGAGGCCATGATCCCCTCGGCGTTCGTCTTCCTGGACGCGTTGCCGCTCTCCGCCAACGGCAAGGTGGACCGGGGAGCCCTGCCCGCCGCGCTCCTCCACTCCGCGGCGGCCGGCACTCCGGCGTACGTCCCTCCAGCCACCGACCTGGAGGCCTCGATCGCCCGGCTGCTCTGCGCAGAGCTGGGGCGCGAGCGGGTGGGGACGCGGGACAACTTCTTCGAGCTGGGCGCCAACTCGCTCTCGATCGTCCGCATCCACGCCCGCCTGGAGGAGCTGATCGGCCACGAGCTGCCGATCACCGGCATCTTCCGCCACACGACGGTCGAGTCGCTGGCCGCCCACCTCGAGGGGCGCGAGGCCCGGCCGGCGGCCGCGGAGCGCGACCGCGAGCGCCGGAGCCGGCGCCGTGAGGTGCTCGAACGGAGGGCGCGGCGATGAGCGAGCGGCCGTCGCCGGATTCGCCCGAGCTGCCCGCCGTCGCCATCGTCGGCATGGCCGGCCGCTTCCCCGGGGCGCGCGATCTCGACGAGCTGTGGCAGAACCTGGCGCACGGGGTCGAGTCGATCCGCCGGGTCGCGCCCGAGGAGGCGGCCGCCTCCGGGCTCGCCCCCTCCCTGCTCGCCGATCCGCGGCTGGTGACCGCGGCCGCGACCCTGGAAGGCGCCGAGCTCTTCGACGCCGAGTTCTTCGGCTACAGCCCGCGCGACGCGGAACGCATGGACCCCCAGCAGCGGCTCTTCCTCGAGTGCGCCGAGGAGGCCCTGGAGCACGCCGGCTACGACCCCGGGCGCTACGACGGCCTGATCGGGGTCTACGCCGGCTCCGGGGCGGGCACCTATCTGCTCCATCTTCTGGCGAACGCCGGGATCAGCCCCGAGGAGGGGTTGCAGCTGCTGATCGGCAACGACAAGGACTACCTGGCCAACCGCGTCTCCTACAAGCTCGACCTGCGCGGCCCGAGCGTGGGCATCCAGACCGCCTGCTCGACCTCCCTGGTCGCGGTCCACGTCGCCTGCCAGGCCCTCCTCGGCTACGAGTGCGACCTGGCGCTCGCCGGCGGGGTGTCGGTGCGGGCGCCCCAGCGGCTGGGCTACATCGCCCAGGAGGAGGGGATCCTCTCCCCGGACGGCCACTGCCGGGCGTTCGACGCCGCCGCCCGGGGCACCGTCTTCGGCCATGGCCTGGGGGTCGTACTCCTGAAGCGCCTGTCCGAAGCCGTGGCGGACGGCGACACCATCCACGCCGTCATCCTGGGCTCGGCGGTCGGTCACGACGGCGCCGCCAAGGTCGGCTTCACCGCGCCTGGAGTCGAGGGGCAGGCGCGGGTGATCGCCGAGGCGCTCGCGAGCGCCGGGGTCGCCCCCGAGACCGTGGGGTACGTCGAGGCGCACGGCACCGGCACCGCGCTCGGTGATCCGATCGAGATCGCGGCCCTGACCGAGGCGTTCCGCGCCGGCACCGCGGCGCGCGGCTTCTGCGCCCTGGGATCGATCAAGACCAACATCGGCCACCTCGACGCGGCGGCCGGCATTAGCGGCCTGCTCAAGGTGGTGCTGGCGCTGGCGCACCGTCAGATCCCGCCCAGCCTGCACTTTGAGCGTCCGAACCCGCGGATCGACTTCGCGGCGAGCCCCTTTTTCGTCAACACCGCGCTCGCCGACTGGCCGGACCGGGGCGGACCGCGCCGCGCCGGCGTGAGCTCGTTCGGGCTGGGCGGCACCAACGCCCACGTCGTGCTCGAGGAGGCGCCGCCGGTCCGCGTCGCGCCGGCCTTGCCTAGATGGCGGGTGCTGGCGCTCTCCGCCCGCTCGCCTCAGTCCCTGGATGAGTCGGCGGCGTGGCTCGCGCGCCACCTGGCCGCGCACCCGGAGCTCGACCTCGCCGACGTCGCGCACACTCTCCTCGTCGGCCGGCGCCCCTTCCCGCACCGCCGTGCCGTGCTGGCCGAGAGCGGCGCGGACGCCGAGCGCGCCTTGACCGGAGCCGCCCCGGCGCGGGTCGTCGCTGGCGTCGCCATAGACGATCCGCAGGTTGCCTTCCTGTTCACCGGCCAGGGGGCGCAGCGGCCGGGGATGGGGGCGGAGCTCTACGCCGGGGAGGAGGCCTTTCGCGCTGCCTTCGACGACTGCGCGCAGCTCATGGCGCCGAGCCTCGGGGCCGACCTTCGCACTCTGCTCTTCGAAGCCGTCGGCGAGGAGGCGGACCGGGCGCTCCAGGAGACCGCCCTGGCGCAGCCCGCCCTCTTCGCCTTCGAGTATTCTCTGGCCCGGCTGTGGATGGGCTGGGGCGTCCTTCCCACGGCCCTCCTCGGTCACAGTGTCGGCGAGTATGTGGCGGCCTGCCTGGCCGGCGTTTTCTCGCTCGCCGACGCCGCGGAGCTCGTCGCCCACCGCGCCGCGCTCCTGCAGCGGCTGCCGCGGGGCGCCATGCTCGCCGTCCATCGCGGTGCGGAAGCGGCGGCGGAGCTCCTCGCGCCCGACCTCGCCCTGGCCGCGGTCAACGGACCGGCGTTGTCGGTCGTCGCGGGGCCGCTCGCTGCCGTCGCTGCCCTCGAGCGGCGCCTCACGGCGGCGGGGGAGGCCTGCCGCCTTTTGCGCACGTCGCACGCCTTTCACTCGCCGATGATGGCGGCGGCCGTCGAGCCGTTCGCCGCCGCCTTCGCCAGCCGCCGCCTGAGCCGGCCGGCGATCCCGTTCCTGTCGAACGTCAGCGGCGCATGGATCACCGACGACGAGGCGCGCGATCCCGACTACTGGTCGCGGCGGCACCTCCTGTCGACCGTGCGTTTCGGCGACGGCCTCGTCCGCCTGCTCGCCGAGCCGCGGCGGGTGCTGCTCGAGGTCGGGCCGGCCGAGACCCTGGCCAAAGTCGCCCGCGAGCTGCCGGGGGTCGCCTCTCGCGCCGTGCTCTCGACCCTGGGATCCGAGAAGAGCGATGTGCCGGAGGGGGCGCGGGTACGGGCGGCGGCGGCCGGACTCTGGGCGGCCGGTATCGAGCCCGCCGGGACGGCGCTCCACCCCGGCGGCCAGCGCCGGCGGGTGCCGCTGCCGACCTACCCCTTCGAGCGCCGCCGCTACTGGGTCGACGGCGGGGGCGCGGCGCCCCCGCCGATAACCGCCGGCGGTGCCGTCGGCGATCCGCGCCCGAGCCGGCGCGGCCTCGACGACTGGTTCTACATCCCCTTCTGGAAGCAGCTGCCGCCGGTCGCCCCGGCCGTGCCGGCAGACGACGGCGAGGTCTGGCTCGTCCTGGCCGAGAGCGGCGGCGCCGCCGAAGGGATCGCCCGGCGTCTGGCCGAGCGCCGCGCCAGCGTCGTGCGGGTGCTGCCCGCTCCCGGCGCCCGTTGTGCGGAGAACTCCCCCGGCGCCTTCGTCCTCGACCCTGGGATGCCCGAGGAGCTGGCGCGGCTGTGGACGGAGCTCCGCGCCAGCGGCCGGCTGCCCCGGCGCGTCCTCCACGCCTGGAGCCTGGGGGCCGCCGGGGACCCGCAGGAGAGGGGCCTCCTGAGCCTCCTCGGTCTGATCCGGGCGCACGCCGACCTCTCCGGCCGTGCCCCCCTCGATCTGTACGTCCTCGCCGACCAGATCTTCGACCTCTCCGGGGCCGAGGAGCTGCGGCCGGAGAAGGCCACCATCCTGGGGGCGACGACGGTCATCCCCGAGGAGTACCCCGAGGTCCGTTGCCGCACCCTGGAGCTCGCGCTGCCGCTCGATGCGCGGGGCGAGGAGAGCGCGCTCTACGAGATCCTCGCCGAGGCCTGGCCGCCGCTCGTCGCCCTGCGCGGCGGCCACCGCTGGGAGCGCGGCTTCGATCCGCTGCCGCTCGGTCCGCGCCAAGCGACCGCGCCGCTCCGCCAGGGTGGCGTCTATCTGGTGACCGGCGGCCTCGGGACGCTGGGTTTGGCCGTCGCCGAGTCACTCTTCGAGCGGGCGGCAGCCCGGCTCGTCCTCCTTGGCCGCAACCCGTTGCCGCCGCGCGAGCTCTGGGAGGAGCGGCTCGCTGCGGCGGACCCGGAGGACCGGACCGCGGCGCGCCTC
This sequence comes from Thermoanaerobaculia bacterium, assembly GCA_035644215.1. Lineage (GTDB taxonomy): Bacteria > Acidobacteriota > Thermoanaerobaculia > Multivoradales > UBA5704 > DASQPA01. The sequence goes on along the minus strand of DASQPA010000200.1, from coordinate 19,672 downwards.
CGTGCGGTCCGCGAGCTCGAGTGGCGCGGCGCCGAGATCCTGGTGGTCGACGCCGACGTCACCGAGGTCGGGCAGCTGCGGCAGGTCGTCGCGGCGGCCCGGGCGCGCTTCGGTGCCATCCATGGCGTCATCCACGCCGCGGGTGTGGCGGGCGCCGGGCTCATTCAGGGGAAGACGCGGGAGCGGGTGGAGGCGGTCGTCGCGCCCAAGGTCGGCGGCGCCCTGGCGCTCGCCCAGGTGTTCGACGGCGCCGGGCTCGACTTCCTGGTCTGCTTCTCCTCGCTCGCCGCCATCACCGGGGCGGTCGGGCAGGTCGATTACTGCGCCGCCAACGCCTTCCTCGATGCCTTTGCTCATGCCCGCTCGCGCCGCGGCGAGCGCACCCTGACCGTGGATTGGGACGTCTGGCAGGCGGACACCTGGCAGGATGCCGGCCTCCGCGGGGTGCCCGAGCTCAAGGCGCGGCTGCGGCTGATGCGCGAGATGTACGGCATCCCCACGGCGGAGGGGCTGGAGGCATTTCACCGCCTGCTGGCGAGCCCCGTGCCCCAGGTCGTCGTCTCGACCAAGGATCTGCAGACGACGATCTTCAAACACTCCCGCATGCTCGCCGAGATCGAGCACGCCGCGGCCCCCTCCGGCCAGCCGCGCCCGTTGCCGCCCGAGACCTACGTCGCGCCGCGCAACGAGATGGAAGAGACCGTGGCGCGGATCCTCTGCCAGGGCCTGGGAATCGACCAGGTGGGAGTCGAGGACAATTTCTACGCCCTGGGTGGGCACTCGCTGCTCGCCCTGCGTCTGGTCTCCGAGCTGCGCCGAGCCTTCGGGGTCGAGGTGCCGATGAGTCTCCTGCTCGAAGAGACGCCGACCGTGGCCGGCCTGGCCGCGGCGATCGTCGACCGGCAGATCGAGGCCGCCACGGCGGACGACCTCGCCGCGGCGCTCGCCGAGCTGGGCGACCTCTCCGAGGCGCAGGTACAGGCGCTCCTGGCGGGCGAGCTCGAGGAGAGGCGCGATGAGGGTTGAGGCGCTGGCCGGCCTCTCCACCGAGCAGCGGCTGCTCCTCGCCCGTAAGCTCCAGGAGCGCCGGGCCGGCGCGGCCGCCGGGCCGGGGAGGCGCTGGGCGCGCCGGTCGCTCGGTCTGCCCATGCCGCTCGCCGAGGCCGTCCTGCGCCTGGCGCGGGAGGCCGGGTACGAGCCCGCGGAGATCCTGCTTGCCGCCTGGGCGGGGCTCTTGGCGCGCTACTCCGGGCGCGACGACGCGCTGGTCGCGACTCCCATCCTGGTGCGGATCGCCGGCTGCGGCACGGTCGCTTTCCGCACGCTTTTGGCGCGCGTGCGGTGCGCGCTGGCCGAGAGAGAGGGGGCTGTCGATGCCGCTGGCGCGCTCCTGCCGGCGGGATTCCTCTTCGAGCGCACGGCGGCGCGCCGGCCGCAGGTCGAGGATTTACCCGCGGCGCCCAGGCTCGTCCTGCGAGTATTGGCAGAGGCTTCCCGGCTCCACTGTCTGCTCGATTTCTGGGCCGATCGGTTCGCCGCGACCGATGCCACCCGCATGCTGCTCCACTTCGCCCGGCTGCTCGAGCGGGCGGCCAGCGATCCCGACCGCGCCCTCGCCGGCCTCGACCTGCTCTCCGCCGCCGAGCGCCACCAGCTGGTCGTCGAATGGCGGGAGGTCGGTCGGAAGATCCTGGATGACGGGGCCGCTCCCGGTTCTTCCCCTCCCTGGCTCTACCTGCTCGACGCCACCCGGCAGCCGGTCCCGGTGGGAGTGGCGGGCGAGCTCTATGTCGCGGGATGGGGCGAGCGGGGGGCGGGGGTCGAGCCCGGGGGACTCGCGGTGCCAAGCGATCCTCCCGGGGCCCATTTGTGGCATGGCGGCAGGCGCGCCGTGCGGCGGCCGGACGGCAACCTCGTGCTGGTCGCGCCGGTCGATGGAACGGCGGGTGATGATCCCGCCGCTGGAGGTCAGGGATGAGCGATCTTGCCGAGAATCTTGCCAGTCTTTCCCCCGAGCGCCGGGCACTTCTCGCCCTCAAGCTGCGGCAGAAGCAGGTCGCCTCCCCGCCGGTCGAACGGCCGATCCCCCGCCGCCCAACGGCCGGCCCGGCCCCGCTCTCCTTCGCCCAGGAGCGCTTCTGGCTGCTTCACCAGCTCGATCCCGAGGTTCCCTGGTATCACCTGTTCAAAGTGATCCACCTCCACGGGCCGCTCGACCCGGCGGCGATGGCGGCGAGTCTCCGTGACCTGGTCCACCGCCACGAAGCGCTGCGGACCGTCTTCGTCGTGGTCGACGGGCAGCCGGTACAGATGGCCGCGCCGGGGGCGCACCCCGGTTTGCCCGTCCTCGACCTCGCCGCCCTGCCCGCAGCGGCGCGGGAAGGTGAGACGCAGCGCCTGGCGGAGGCCACGGTCGTCGAGCGCTTCGACCTCGCGGCCGCCCTGCCGTTGCGCGCTCGGCTGCTCCGACTGGGGGAGGAGCACTTCGCCCTCGTCCTGGTCATGCACCACATCGTGAGCGACCGCCGCTCCTGGCAGATCTTCATCCAGGAGCTCTCGACGATCTACCAGGCGAGGCGTGCGGGCCGCCCCGGGGCGCTGCCCGAGCCGTCGCTCCAATACGCCGACTTCGCCGCCTGGCAGCGCGCGGGGTTGCGAGGCGAGACGCTGGCTGCCGACCTTGCCTACTGGCGCAGGCGCCTGGCCGGAACGCTGCCGGTGCTCGACCTGCCCGCCTACCGGTCCCGGTCGCCGGTGCGGAACAACCGCGGCGCGCGCCACGTCCAGCAGCTGTCGCGCGCGCTGTCGCAGGCGCTCTTCGAGCTTGCCCAACGGCAGGGGGCGAGCCTCTTCATGACCCTGCTCGCCGGCTTCTTCGCCCTGCTCGGGCGTTACTCGGGGAGTCGCGACCTGGTCGTCGGCTCGCCGGTGACCGGCCGCGGACGGCCCGAGCTCGAGGGGCTGATCGGCTGTTTCCTCAATACCCTGGCTCTGCGCGCCGACCTCTCCGGCGACCCCAGCTTCGGCGAGCTCCTGGGACGGGTGCGCGAGACGGCGGCGAGCGCCTACGCCCATCGGGACCTTCCCTTCGAGGCGTTGCTCGAGGAGCTCCGCCCGGAGCGCGACCTCTCCCGTACACCGCTCTTCCAGGTCATGTTCGTGCTGCTCGACCTCGGCGCCTCCCTGATGGAGGGAGTGCAGCTCGAGGATCTGCGCCTGACCGAGGTCGAGAACCTCCAGATCGGGTCGGAGTACGACCTGACGCTCAATGTCGACCGCCAGGGCAGACAGCTGCGCTGCGATTGGGTGTTCGCCACGGACCTGCTCGACGCCTCCGAAGTGCGCCGGATGGCCGGCCATTTCGAGACCCTGCTCGCCGGTCTGGCGGCCGACCCCACGTGCCGGCTGTCGGAGCTGCCCCTGCTCACCCCGGCCGAGGCGCACGCCGTTGCGTTCGACTGGAACGACACCCTTCGTCCGCCGGCCGGGATGCCCGTCCACGAGCTCGTCGCCGCCGCGGCGCAGAGTCTCGGGGAAGCCGTGGCCGTCACCTGCTCCGGGGAGCACCTGACCTACGGCGAGCTCGTCCGCCGGGCGAGCTCGTTCGCCGGCCGCCTCGCCGCCGCGGGCGTCGGGACCGACGTGTTGGTCGGCCTCTGCCTCGAGCGCTCGCTCGCCCTGCCGATCACCCTCCTCGCCGTCCTCACCGCCGGCGGCGCCTATCTGCCGCTCGACCCCGACTACCCGCGCGAACGGCTCTCCTACGTGCTCCAGGACAGCCGGGTGCCACTCCTGGTGACCGAGAACCGGCTGCTGTCGCGTCTGCCCGAGCACGGAGCGCGGGTCGTCCTCGTGGACGAGGCGCCTAGCGACCGGACTGCTACGGGGAGCGCACCCGCGCTCCGGCCTACCGCCGCTCACCTCGCCTACGTGATCTACACATCGGGCTCGACCGGCCGGCCCAAAGGGGTCGCGGTGAGCCACGGCGCGCTGGCCAATTTCCTGCTCTCGATGTGCGATCGGCCGGGGCTAGCGACCGGCGATCGTCTTCTCGCCATCACCTCCCTGTCCTTCGACATCGCGGGCCTGGAGCTCTATCTGCCCCTTCTTGCCGGCGCCACGATCGAGCTCGCTGACCACGAGACGGTGAGCGACGGCGTCCGGCTGCTCGCGCGCCTGGAGGGCGCCGGCGTCACCGTCCTCCAGGCCACCCCCTCGACCTTCCGGCTGCTGCTCGCCGCCGGCTGGCCGAGCGGGCGGACGCCGCTGAAGGTGCTGTGCGGCGGCGAGGAGCTGCCGCGCGCGCTCGCCGCCGAGCTCCTCGACCGCGCGGCGGAGCTGTGGAACGTCTATGGGCCGACCGAGACCGCCATCTGGTCGCTCCGCTCGCGGGTCGCGACGGGAGGGGAGGGACCGGTGTCGATCGGACGGCCGATCGACAGCACGCGCGTCTATCTCGTCGACCTCGGCCTGCGGCCGGTGCCGGTCGGGGTGGCCGGGGAGCTCACGATCGGCGGCGGCGGGCTCGCCCGGGGATATCTCGGACGCCCGGAGCTGACGGCGGAGCGCTTCGTGCCCGACCCCACGGGCGCCGATCCCGGCGCGCGGGTCTATCGCACCGGCGACCTGGCGCGCTATCGCCCGGACGGAGCGCTCGAGTTCCTCGGCCGCATCGATCAGCAGGTCAAGGTGCGCGGCCACCGCGTCGAGCTGGGGGAGATCGAGGCCGCCCTCGGCCGCCATCCGGCGGTCAGTCAGGCGGTGGTCACGGCGCGCGCCGATGGCGGGACGGGGACGATCCTCCCCTGCCATCTGCGGCTGATCGCCTATCTCGTGCCACGGGAGCCCGCTCCGGTGCCAGCGCCGACGTCGGCCGAGCTGCGGGCGTTCCTCAAGCAGTGGCTGCCCGAGGCGATGCTGCCGGCGGTCTTCGTCGCGCTTCCTGCCCTCCCCTTGACGCCGAACGGGAAGGTCGACCGGCGGGCTCTGCCCTCTCCCGAGCCGGTCCCGGCGGACCGCACCGGGCTCGTCCCTCCCCGGACTCCCGTCGAGGCGGCCCTGGCGAGGATCTGGTGCGAGGTTCTGCGGCTCCCCGCGGTCGGCGTGCACGACAACTTCTTCGAGCTCGGCGGCGACTCGATCCTCGGCATGCAGATCGTCAGCCGGGCCGCCCGCGCCGGGCTGGGGATCGCGCCGCGCCAGCTCTTCCAGCACCCCACGGTGGCGGCCCTGGCGGCGGTGGCCGACCCGGAGCCGGCGGTGGTCCGCGAGCAGGGCCTCGTCCTGGGAGCGGTCGCGCTCGCGCCCGGGCAACGGGAGATCCTGGCTCTCCACCCGGTCGACCCTCGGCACCAGGCCGAGGCCCTGCTCCTCGCGGTGGAGCAGAGCTTCCCGGCAGCGCTCTGGGAAGAGGCCGTGAGCCGGCTGCTCCTCCACCACGACGCGCTGCGCCTGCGCTACACCGCCCCGGTGGCCGCCGGGGAGGGCTGGCGGGCGACCAGCGCCGGCCCCGAGGGTGAGGTGCCGTTCTCCTTCGTCGCCCTCGCGGGGACGCCCGAGGAGCAGGAGACGGCGCTCGCCGCGTGCGTTGCGGCCCTCCGGATGGAGCTCGACCTCGCAGCCGGACCGCTCGTGCGCGCGGCGCTCTTCCGGCTCGGACCTGGGCGGCCGGATCGCCTTCTGCTCGTCGCCCACCATTTGGTCGCCGACCGCCCCGCCTGGCGTCTCCTGCTCGCCGACCTCATGACCGCCTGCGAGCAGCTGGCGCGCGGCGAGGAGGTTCGGCTGCCGGCCAAGACCACCTCCTTCCAGCACTGGACGGAGCGCTTGGCGGGAGAGGCGGCGAGCCTGGCTGTGGAGGAAGATCTCGCCTTCTGGCGCGGCGCCGACGGACAGCGGGCCGGCGCGCTCCCGGTCGATCATCCCGGCGGCGACAACCGGGCGGCGAGCGAGCGAGCGGTGGTCGCCCAGCTCACCGTCGAGGAGACCGACCGGCTGGCGCGCGGCCTGGAGCTCTACCGGGCGAGCCTCGACGAGGGTCTGCTCACCGCCCTGGCCCAGGCGCTCACCACCTGGAGCGGCGCTCCAGCGGCGTACCTGGCGCTCTCCGGGGCGGGACGGGAGGTTCCCCTCTCCGGCGTCGACCTTTCGCGGTCGGTGGGCTGCTTCGACCTTCCCTATCCGATGCTCATCGCGACCCGTGGCGTCGAGGGCGACCTCGGCGAGCTGCTCAAGTGGGTCAAGGAGCAGACGCGAGCGGTCCCCCGCCAGGGTCTCGCCTGGGTCTTGGTGCCCGATCACAGTGCGCCCCGGCCCGAGGTGGTGTTCCGCTTCCCCCTGGGCGCCGACGGGCTGCTGCCCGCGGACGCCTGGCTGACGATCGAGGCGGAGCAGCCGCCGACGGCGAGCCCGGTCGAACCGCGTCCCTACCTGCTGGAAGTGGAAGCAGGGCTCCGATCGGGGCGGCTGGAGCTCGCCCTGCGCTACAGCGCTGGTCTCTATCGGGCCGCCACCATCGAGGCCCTGGCCGACCGGGTGCTCTCCCTTCTGCGGGAACTCGCCGAGCAGTGCGCGAGCGCCAGGGCAGGAAGGTACACGCCGTCGGACTTCCCGCTCTCCGGTCTCGGCGTCTACGACCTCGAGCGCCTGGTGTCCGGCCTCGACCGCCAGCTCGCCGATCACATCGAGGCGATCTACCCCTTCTCGCCGTCACAGCAGGGGATGTTCTTCTTCTACATGCTGAACCCGGAGCAGTCTGGCCTGTTCGTCAACCAGGTCTCCTGCGAGCTTCAGGGCGAGCTGGACCCTGTCGCCTTCCGGCGCGCCTGGGAGGCGGTCGTCGAACGCCATGCGGCGCTGCGCACCTTCCTCGTTTGGGAAGGCTGGGATAAGCCGCTCTCGGTCGTCTGCTCGCGGGTGGAGCTGCCCTGGCGCGAAGAGGACTGGCGCGGCCTGGGCGAAGAGGAGAGCCGCGGCCGGCTCGCGGCCTTCCTCCACGCCGACCGCCAGCGGACCTTCGACCTCGTCCGCCCCCCCCTTGTCCGACTGGCTCTGCTGCGTCTCGCGGACGATCGCTACCGTCTGGTCTGGAGCTTCCACCAGCTGATCCTCGACGGCTGGTCGCTGCCGCTGGTCTTCGGCGAGGTTTTCGCCCTGTACGATGCCGCGCTCGCCGGCCGGGCGCCGGACCTGCCCGCGCCGCGCCCCTTCGGCGACTACATCGCATGGGTCGAGCGGCAGAGCCAGGAAGCGGCCGAGAGCTACTGGCGCGAGCAGCTGCGCGGATTCTCGGCGCCCACTCCGCTCGGCGTCGACCGTGCGCCCGACGCCAGCGCTGACAACGCCGCCGACCGCGTCGACGCCCCGCTCGACCGGGCGGCATCGGCCCGTCTGCAGGCCTTGGCACGGCGCTCCCGCCTGACTCTCAACACGCTGGTTCAGGGGGCCTGGGCGGTGCTCCTGTCGCGCTACAGCGCCGAGACCGATCTGGTCTTCGGCGCCGTCGTGTCGGGGCGCCCGCCGGACCTGCCCGGAATCGAGTCCATGGTCGGGCTCTTCATCAGCGCGCTGCCGGTGCGCGTCGAGGTCGCCCCGGGCGAACAGCTGCTCCCCTGGCTCGCCTGGCTCCAGGACCAGCAGGCCGAGCAGCGCCAATACGAGCACATCCCGCTCGAGCAGGTGCAGCGCTGGAGCGAGCTGTCCTGGGACAGCCCGCTCTTCGAGAGCCTGCTGGTCTTCGAGAACTACCCCATCGAGAGCGCCCTGGGCGAGCGACCGCGCGGTCTCGCGGTCGACCGGGTGAGGGTCGAGGAGAGGCCGAACTATCCGTTGAACCTCTTCGCCATCCCCGGTCCGCCGCTCTTCCTGTGGGTGAGCTACGAGCGCCGTCGCTTCGAGGCCGTGGCGATCCAGCGCCTGCTCGGGCACCTGCTCCAGCTGCTCCGCGGTTTCGCCGACGAGCCGGAGCGGCGGCTGGGGGAGCTCTCTCTCCTGTCGTCGGCGGAGATCCACCAGCTGCTCTGCGAGTGGGGCGACACCGCGGCCGAGCCGGAGACCGCGACAGCCATCCAGCAGCTCTTTGAGGCCCGAGCGGCGGCCAATCCCGCGGCCCTGGCAGTGGCCTTCGCGGGCGAGGAGCTCGACTATGGGGAGCTCAACCGGCGCGCCAACCAATTGGCCCACCACCTGCAAGCGCAGGGGATCGGGCCGGAGAAGGTGGTCGCCATCTGTCTCGAGCGCTCGTTCGACCTGATCGTCTCGGTCCTCGCGGTCTGGAAATCGGGGGGCGCCTACCTGCCGGTCGATGCTGTGACCAGCGCCCAGCGGCTGGATTACATCCTGACCGACGCCGGGGTCTCGGTGCTCCTGACCAGCGAACGGCTGATCGCCGAGCTTCCCCTGGGGGAGGCGGTCTTCTCGACGGTCCTGGTCGACGCCGACCGCGAGTCGATCGCCCGGCAACCCGATAACGATCCCCCGGTCTCGACTACGGCAGAGAGCCTCTGCTACCTGATCTACACCTCCGGGTCGACGGGCCGGCCGAAGGGGGTGATGGTGTCGCACGGCGGCCTGATCAACGCCTATCGCGGCTGGGAGCACGGCTACGCCCTGGAGCGGGCCGCCACCTGCCACTTGCAGATGGCCGCCTTCTCCTTCGACGTCTTCGCCGGTGACTTCGTGCGGGCGCTCTGCTCGGGCGCCCGCCTCGTGCTCTGCCCGCGCGAGCTCCTGCTCGAGGCCGACAAGCTCTTCGGGCTGATGCTGCGCGAGCGGGTGGACGCCGCGGAGTTCGTGCCGGCGGTCGTGCGGGGGCTCCTGCGGTACCTGGAGGACAGCCCGGGCGCGCTCGCCTTCATGCGCCTGATGGTCGTGGGCTCGGATGCCTTCTACATCCGCGAGCTGGCGGAGCTGCGCCGGCTCTGCGGCGGGGGCGGCGAGACCCGGGTGATCAACTCCTACGGAGTGAGTGAGGCGACGATCGACAGCTCCTTTTACGACGGCGACGGCGACGGTCTGCCGCTCGACAGTCTGGTGCCGATCGGCCGTTCGTTCAACAACTCCCGGCTGTACGTCTTCGCTCTCGACCTCGAACCGCTGCCGATAGGGGTCGCCGGCGAGCTTTGCCTGGGCGGCCGCGGTCTCGCCCGCGGCTATCTGGGACGCCCCGACCTGACGGCGGAGAAGTTCGTCCCCGACGCGCTCTCCGGCCTGCCGGGAGCCCGCCTCTACCGAACCGGCGACCGCGCCCGCTGGCTGCCGGACGGCAACGTGGAGTTCCTCGGCCGAGTCGACCACCAGGTCAAGGTGCGCGGCTTCCGCGTCGAGCCGGGGGAGATCGAGTCGGTGCTCGGCACTCACTCCGCGGTCGCCCAGGCGGCGGTCGTGGCCTGGCCCGAGAGCTCCGGCGAGCGCCGTCTCGTGGCCTATGTGGTCGGCAGAGAGGCGGTCGCCCCGACGGTGGGCGAGCTGCGCGAGTTCCTGCGCCAGCAGCTGCCCGACTACATGGTTCCCTCGGCGTTCATGACGCTTCCGGCTCTCCCCCTGACGGCGAGCGGCAAAATCGATCGGCGGTCGCTCCCCAAGCCCGACCAGCAGCGGTCGCAGGTCGAGGATACCTACGTCGCGCCGCGCAGCCGGATCGAGGAGCTGCTGGCCGAGATCTACTCGGAGGTTCTGGGGATCGCGCGGGTCGGAGTGGAGGACAACTTCTTCGAGCTCGGCGGGCACTCTCTGCTCGCCACCCAGGTGCTGTCGCGGGTCCGCTCCACCTTCGAGGTGAACCTGCCGCTGCGCGCCCTCTTCGAGGCGCCCAAGATTTCCGCCCTGGCGGTCAGGATCGAGCAGCAGGTGCTGGCGGATCTCGAGGAGCTGAGCGACGAGGAAGCGGAGTCGCTAGCGTAAAGACCGTCATGCAGAAGCCTTGCCTGCACGAGCTGTTCGAGGCGCAGGTCGAGCGCACTCCCTCCGCGGTGGCGCTCGCCGACGCCGGCAACCATCTCACGTATGCCGAGCTCGACCGCCGCGCTGATCGCCTGGCTGGCGACCTGCGCCGTCTGGGAGCCGGGCCGGAGGGATTGGTCAGCGTCTGCCTGCCGCGCTCGCCGGAGCTGATCGTCGCCCTCCTCGCGGTGCTCAAGGCGGGCGCAGCGTATGTCCCTCTCGACCCGGCCTATCCTCGCGAGCGGCTGGGCTTCATCCTCGCGGACACCCGGGCGCGGCTGCTCGTCACCCTCAAGTCTCTGCTCCCACTGTTGCCCCAGAGCCTCTCCCGGCCGGTGCTGCTCGACGCGGCGTCCCCCGCCAGGCAGGAGCCAGGAGGCACCCTGCCGCCGGCCTCCGGAGCAGCACCGGACAACCTCGCCTACCTCATCTACACCTCAGGCTCGACCGGCCGACCCAAGGGGGTGGCGATCACGCATCGCAGCGCGGTCGCCCTGGTCGGCTGGGCGCGCCGAACCTTCTCCGACGCTGAGCTTGCCGGGGTCCTCGCCAGTACGTCGGTCTGTTTCGACCTGTCGATTTTCGAGATTTTCGTCCCGCTCTCCTGGGGGGGAGGGGTGGTGCTGGTCGGCAACGCGCTCGAGCTCCCCACCCGGCCCGAGCGCTACGGGGTCACCCTGGTCAACACCGTCCCCTCGGTAATGTCGGAGCTGGTCGCGGTGGACGGCCTCCCCGCGTCGCTCCTCACCGTCAACCTCGCGGGCGAGCCGCTGCGCCGCGCGCTGGCCGACCGCGTTTTCGCGGCCTGCCCGGCCGGACGGCTGCTCAACCTCTACGGCCCCTCCGAGGACACCACCTACTCGACCTGCGCGGCGGTCGAGCGCGACGCGGCCGGCGAGCCCACCATCGGCAGGCCTCTCGAAGGCACCGGCATCTCCCTCCTGGACGGCGCCTCGACCCCGGTGCCCGCCGGTGACGTCGGCGAGTTCTTCCTGGGCGGAGAAGGGCTCGCCCGCGGCTACTTCGACCGGCCCGACCTCACCGCCGAGCGGTTCCTGCCCGACGCCTCCTCCCGGTCGCCGGGGGCCCGCCTCTACCGGACCGGTGACCTGGTGCGCCAGCTGCCCGACGGGCAGATCGAGTTCCTCGGCCGGGTCGACCACCAGGTCAAGGTACGGGGCTTCCGCATCGAGCTGGGCGAGATCGAGGCCGCTCTCGCCAGCCACCCCGACGTGGCGGAGGCGGCGGTCCTCGCCCGCAACGGCGGGGAGGCGAGCGCCGTCCGGCGGCTGGTGGCCTACGCCGCGCCGCGCCGTCCGGGGCAGACCCTTGCGGCCGCGGCGCTCCGCGCCCATCTCGCGGCCAGGTTGCCCGACTTCATGGTGCCGTCGGCCTTCGTCCTGCTGGAAGCCCTGCCGCGCTCGCCCAACGGCAAGGTCGATCGGTCCGCCCTGCCGGCGCCGGAGGCGGTGGCGCGGACCGCCGCCGGACCCCGGACGCCGACCGAGGAGGTGATCAGCGCCATTTTCGAGCGGCTGCTGGGGATCGAGCGGGTTGGGCGGGAGGAGAGCTTCTTCGGGCTCGGCGGCCATTCGCTGCTCGCCTTCCAGGTGCTCTCACGCCTGCGGCGGGAGCTCGGCGTCGAGCTGCCGGCCGACAGCCTCTTCGTCCATCCCACTCTGGCGCGCCTGGCGGCGGCGGTCGACACCGCCCGCGTCGGCCACCTGGATACCGCCGCGCCGCCGCTCCGGCCACGCCCGCGGCCGGAGCAGCTGCCGCTGTCGTTCGCCCAGGAGCGGCTGTGGTTCCTCGACCGGCTCGACCCCGGAAGGGCCACCTACAGCCTGGCGAGCGCCCTCGAGCTGAACGGTTCGCTCTCGGTGCCGGCCCTCGCGGCGGGCCTGGCGTGGATCGTCAAGCGCCACGAGGCGCTCCGCACCACCTTCGTCGCCACCGAGGCAGGGCCCCGGCAGCGGATCGGCCGGGGCTCGCGCGGGCTGCCGTGGATCGATCTCACGGCGCTGGGCGAGGCGGTAGAGGGCGAGGCCGCGCGCCTCGGCCGGGAGGAGGCGCGCCGGCCGTTCGACCTCGCCCGCGGCCCCCTCTTGCGGACCGCTCTCCTGCGCTGCGGGGCGGAGCGGCACCGGCTGCTCCTGACCGTCCATCACATCGCCTCCGACGCCTGGTCGCAGAACCTGTTGCTGCGGGAGCTGACGGCTGCTTACGAGGCATATCTCGCCGGCCGTCCCGTGCCTCTACCCCCTCTCCCGGTCCAGTACGCCGACTTCGCCCTCTGGCAGCGGGAGTGGCTGCAGGGCGAGGTGCTCGCGCACCAGCTCGACTTCTGGCGTGGCCGGCTGGCCGGAGCTCCGCCCGCGCTCGAGCTGCCGGGCGACCGGGCGCGCCGGGCAGTGCAGAGTGGCCGGGGCGCGCGCTGCGAGGCGGTCTTGCCGACGGCGCTCCACCGACAGGTGGGCGCGCTCGGGCGCCACCGGGGCGCCACCCTGTTCATGAGCCTCCTGGCCGGCCTCGCGACGCTACTCGCCCGTCTGACCGGGCAGGCGGATCTCCTGATCGGCGCGCCGATCGCCAACCGCAACCGGCTGGAGCTCGAGGGGCTCATCGGCTTCTTCGTCAACACTCTGGTGCTGCGCGCCGAGCTCGCCGGCGCGCCCACGTTCGCGGCGCTGCTCGACCGGGTACGCGAGGTGGTGCTCGGCGCCTTCCAACACCAGGATCTCCCCTTCGAGCGACTGGTCGAGGAGCTGCACCCGGAGCGAGGCCCGGACCGCTCCCCCCTCTTCCAGGTCGCCTTGGCGCTCCAGAACGTCCCTACGGCCGAGCTGGCGGCAGGCGGTCTGCGGTTCCGCCGTACGGAGCTCGACACCGGTACCGCCAAGTTCGACCTGACGCTTTTCGTCGACGAGGTGGACCACGGTCTCTCCGCTGTCCTCGAGTACAACACCGACCTCTTCGACCGGACCACAGGAGAGCGCCTGCTAGCCCACTTCGCGACCGTCCTCGCGAGCGCCGCGGCCGAGCCGGAGCGGCGCCTCGCCGATCTCCCCCTGCTCGACGCAGCCGGCCGGCATCAGGTGACAGTGGAGTGGAACGCCACGGCGAGTGCCTACCCGCGCGAGGCCGCCCTCCACCAGCTCTTCGCGGAGCAGGCCGAACGCAGCCCGGAGGCGACGGCGCTGGTCGCCGGCGGCGCGCGGCTGACCTACCGCGAGCTCGACCGGCGCGCGGGCCGCCTCGCCCGGCGGCTCGCGGCGCTGGGGGTCGGCCCCGACGTGCTGGTCGGCCTCTGCCTCGAGCGCTCTCCCGAGCTGATCGTCGGCATCCTCGCGGTGCTCAAGGCGGGGGGCGCCTATCTCCCCGTCGACCCCGCCACCCCGCGCGAGCGCCTCGCTTTCATGCTCGCGGAGACGCGGGCGCCGCTGCTCCTGGTCCATGCCGCGACCCGCGCGGTGGCGGCGGCCGCGCCGGCCGCGGTGCGCGTCCTGCCGCTCGACACCGGCGCCTTGGAGGGCGCGGCGCCGGTCCCCTCGACCGCTCTGCCGGCCACGGTCCTCGCCTATGTGATGTACACCTCGGGCTCGACCGGCCAGCCCAAGGGGGTTGCCGTCTCCCATCGCGCGGTGGTGCGGTTGGTGTGCGGCACCGGGTTCGCCCGCTTCGCTCCGGACGACGTCTTCTTGCAGTTGGCACCAGTGTCTTTCGATGCCTCTACCCTGGAGATCTGGGGCCCGCTGTTGAACGGCGGCAGCCTGGTGCTGATGCCGGCGGGACCGTTCTCGCTCGCGGCCCTCGGGCGCACGTTCGCCGAGCATCGGATCACCACGCTGTGGCTCACCGCCGGCCTCTTCTATCAGATGGTGGACACCCACCTCGAGGCGCTCTCCGGGGTGCGCCAGCTGCTGGCCGGCGGCGACGTGCTCTCCCCGGCGCATGTGCAGCGGGTCCGCGCTGGGTTGCCCGCCTGCCGGCTGATCAACGGCTACGGCCCGACCGAGGGGACGACGTTCACCGCCTGCCACCGGGTCGCGGCGGGAGGTCCCCCCACCGACCGGGTGCCGATCGGGCGGCCGATCGCCAATACCCGCGTCCACGTGGTCGACGGTGAGGGTCGACCGGTGCCGATCGGCGTCCCCGGCGAGCTCCTGGCCGGCGGCGACGGGGTGGCGCGCGGTTACCTCCGTCGTCCCGATCTCACCGCCGAGAGATTCGCGCCCGACCCGTTCGGCGTGGAGCCCGGCGGGCGCCTCTACCGGACCGGCGACGTGGTCCGGCTCCTCCCCGGCGGCGAGATCGACTTCCTCGGCCGCGCCGACCAGCAGGTCAAGGTCCGCGGCTTCCGCGTCGAGCCTGGCGAGATCGAGGCCGCCCTCCTGGCGCATCCCGCGATCGCGGCCGCGGCCGTGGTGCCGGTCGGCAGGCCGGGCGAGAGCCGGCTCGTCGCCTACCTCGTCGGGCGTGCGGTCGCTCCAGGAGAACTGCGCGACGCGCTGCGCCGATCGCTGCCCGAGCCGATGATCCCCGCCGCGTTCATCTTCCTGGCCGCCCTGCCGCTCACGCCGAACGGCAAGCTCGACCGCGAGGCGCTGCCGGCGCCGTCGTGGACCGTCCCATACGACCTGTCGCCGGCGCCTACGGGATCCTTGGAAGAGCTGCTCGCAGGGATCTGGGAGGAGGTGCTCGAGGTGCCCGTGGTAGGGCGCCACGATGATTTCTTCGATCTCGGCGGGCACTCGCTGCTCGCCACCCGTATTGCCTCGCGGGTCGAGCGGGTGCTCGGCGTCGAGCTGCCTCTGCGCCTCCTCTTCGAGCAGAAGACGGTCAGCGGGCTCGCGGCGCGGCTGTCGGCGGCGCCCGTGGCGTCTCTCCCCCTTCTTGCCCCGCGGCCGCGCGGAGAGCGGCCGCCGCTCTCCTTCGCCCAGGAGCGCCTCTGGTTCTTCGATCAGTACCGACCGGGGAGCCCGGTCTACAACGTGCCGGTCGCCCTGGAGCTCACCGGCGAGGTCGCCCCGGCGGCGCTCGCGGCGGCGCTCTCCGACCTGGTCGGCCGCCACGAGGCGCTCCGCACCGTCTTCCCGCAGGCGGACGGCGTGCCGTGGCAGGAGGTGACGGCGCCCGCCCCCTGCCAACCGGCGATGGTCGATCTGTCTGCGCTCCTCGAGCCGTCCCGCGAGCCCGAGTCGCGGCAGCTCGCCGCCGCCGCCGCGGGCCTGCGTTTCGACCTCGCGCGTGGGCCACTCTTCCAGCCGACGTTGCTGCGGCTGGGCGGCCGGCACCATCTCCTCCTCCTCACCCTGCACCACATCGTCTGCGACGGCTGGTCGATGGGCATCCTCACCCGCGAGCTGGGGGAGCTCTACTCTGCCGCTCGCGATGGTCGACCGGCCGCCGTGCCGCGACTGCCGGTACAGTACGCCGACTATGCTTCCTGGCAGCGCGAGTGGCTCGCCGGCGAGACGCTCGACCGCCAGCTGGCCTTCTGGCGCGCCGAGCTGTCCGGCCTCTCCGACCTGCTCCGCCTGCCCGGCGACCGCCCGCGCCCCGCGGTGCAGGGGTTCCGCGGAAGGAGCAGGACGATGCGCCTACCGGCAACCCTCCGGGAGAGGCTCAAGGAGTGTGGCCGGCGCGAAGGGGCAACCCTCTTCATGACTCTCCTCGGCGGATTCGCAGCCCTGCTTGGAGCTTACGCCGGGCAGGAGGACGTCGCGGTCGGCTCGCCGGTCGCCGGCCGCACGCGCCCCGAAATCGAGCCGTTGGTGGGTTTCTTCGCCAACTCCCTGGTGCTGCGGATCGACCTTTCCGGCGATCCGGTCTGCCGCGACCTCCTGGGGAGAGTGCGGCGGACGGCCTTGGCCGCCCTCACCCACCAGGATCTGCCGTTCGAGAAGCTGGTGGAGGATCTGGCGCCGGAGCGCAGCGCCTCCCACAGCCCGCTCTTCCAGGTGATGTTCGCGGTTCAGCCGCCGGTGATTCCGCACTTGCACCTTCCGGGCCTCGAGATCGGCCCGCGTGAGTTCGCGACCGCGACCTCGCGGGTCGACCTGACCCTGCTCTTCGAGGAACGTGTGGAAGGGCTTGCCGGCTGGCTCGAGTACAGCTCCGAGCTGTTCGACGAGACGACCGTGAGGCGCCTCGAAGGGCACCTCGAGATGCTGCTTACAGCGCTGGTGGCCGATTCAGGGCAGCGGCTCTCCGCGCTCCCTCTGCTCGGCCCGGCCGAGGGGGAGCAACTGCTCCACGCCTGGAACGACACGGCGTGTGCATACGAGCGCGACCGGCCGATCCACGAGCTGTTCGAAGCCCAGGCCGAGCGGACACCCGAGGCGGTGGCGGTGCTCTTCCGCGGTGAACCGTTGGGCTATGGCGAGCTCAACCGCCGAGCCAATCAGTTGGCCCACCATCTGATCAACTTGGGGGTTGGGCCGGAGGATCTGGTCGGGCTCAGCCTGGAGCGTTCGCCCGAGAGGATCGTCGCGCTCCTCGCCATCCTCAAGGCGGGTGGCGCCTATCTCCCTCTCGACCCGTCCTATCCGGCGGCGCGCCTCGCCGCGATGCTGGAGCAGGCGGGCTGGCCGCTCGTTCTGACCGCGGACGGCGAGCTCGCCGGCGTGGCCGCGGCCGGGGTGGGAGCGCTCCGTACGTTCTGCCTTGCCGTCGAAGGGGAGAAGATCGCGCGGCAGCCGGCCGGGAACCCGGCACGGCGGACGGAGGCGACCGGCCTCGCCTATGTGATGTACACCTCCGGTTCTACCGGTCGCCCGAAGGGAGTTGCGGTCCCCCATCGCAGCGTGGTGCGTCTGGTGCGCGGCGCGGGCTATGCCCGGTTCGATTCGGGGGAGACCTTCCTGCAGCTCGCGCCGCTCGGCTTCGATGCCTCTACCTTCGAGATCTGGGGAGCCCTGCTGAGCGGCGGCCGGCTGGTGGTGATGCCGCCCGGGCCGGTGTCGCTCGCCGAGCTCGGAGGGGTGCTGCGCTCGGAGCGGGTCACCACCCTCTGGCTGACCGCCGGGCTGTTCCACCAGATGGTCGAAGAGGAGCCTGCGGCGCTGTACCGCCTGCACCAGCTGCTGGCAGGGGGCGACGTGCTGTCGCTGCCTCATGTCGAGAGAGCGCTCGCCGCGCTCGACGGCGGTTCGCTCGTCAACGGCTACGGCCCGACGGAGGGTACGACCTTCACCTGCTGCCATGTAGTGCGTGGGCTCGGGTCGCTCGCCAGCGTGCCGATCGGCCGGCCGATCGGCAACACGCTCGCCCACGTCCTCGACGGCGCGATGCGGTTGGTTCCGATCGGAGTGGGCGGAGAGCTCTACATTGCCGGTGACGGCCTCGCCCGAGGGTACTGGAGTCGTCCAGATCTCACAGCCGAGCGTTTCGTGCCGGACCCCCAGGGGGAGCAGGCGGGGGCGCGGCTCTACCGGACGGGGGACCGGGTGCGCCACCTCGGCGCGGGGGAGATCGAGTTCCTCGGTCGGCTGGATCGGCAGGTCAAAGTGCGGGGGTTCCGCATCGAGCTGGGCGAGGTGGAGGCGGCGCTGTCCCGTCACCCGGCGGTCGCGGAGTGCGCGGTGCTGGCGACGGGAGGTGAGGCGGTGGGGAAGCGGCTGGTGGCCTACGCGGTGTCGGTCCCGGGGGAGAGAGTGGGCGCGGCGGATCTACGCGGCTTCCTGCGACAGAGCCTGCCGGAGCACATGGTGCCCTCGGGCCTCGTGTTCCTGGCGGCACTGCCGTTGACCGCGAACGGCAAGCTGGACCGCCGGGCGCTGTCGGGCCTGGCGCCGCAGCACGAGGCGGGGGAGGAGGGGGTTGCAGCGCGGACGCCGGTCGAGGAGCTGCTGTGCGGGATCTTCTCCTCGGTGCTGGGTCAGGAGGGGGTGGGGATCGGGGAGAGCTTCTTCGATCTGGGCGGGCATTCGCTCCTGGCGACGCGGGTGGTGTCGCGGGTGCGGAGCATTCTGGGCGTCGATCTGGCGCTGCGGCAGATGTTCGAGACGCCGACGGTTGCGGGGCTGGCGGTGGCGGTGGAGGAGCGTCGTCGGGGCGGAGATCGACTCTCGGGTCCGCCGCTGCTTCGGGTGGAACGCCCGCCTGCCGGGCTGCCGTTGTCGTTTGCCCAGGAACGGCTGTGGTTCCTCGATCGTCTGGCCCCGGGCAGCGCGGTCTACAACATTCCCCTGGCATTTCGGCTCGTGGGCAAGCTGGATACGGCGGCCTTGGCCTGGAGCCTGGGAGAGGTGGTGCGGCGCCACGAGGTGCTGCGCAGCCGGTTCCTGGAGAGCGAGTCAGGGCCGGCTCAGGTGATCGAGCCCTGGGGAGCGTGGCGTCTATCCGAAGTCGATCTGGTGTGCCTGCCGGCCGGGACTCAGGCAGAGGCGGTGGCGAGGCTGGTGTGGGAGGAGGCGGGACGCCCGTTCGATCTGGGTCGAGGGCCGGTGTTCCGGACGGTGTTGGTGCGGCAGGGTCCAGAGGAGTCGCTGCTGCTGGGTAGCCAGCACCACATCGTGAGCGACGGCTGGTCGCTGGGCGTGCTGGAGCGGGAGCTGGGGGCGCTGTACCGGGCCGGGGTGGAGAGGGTGGCGTCGGATTCGCCGGAGCTTTCGGTGCAGTACGGGGACTTCGCGGTGTGGCAGCGGTCGTGGCTGTCGGGTGAGGTGGTGGAGCGGCAGCTGGGGTACTGGCGGGTGCAGCTGGCCGATCTGGGAGCGAGCCTGGAGCTGCCGCTCGACCGGCCGCGTCCGGCGGTGCAGAGCTACCGTGGTGGCACCTGCCGGGTGGAGGTGCCGGAACGTTTGGGCGAGGGGCTCGCGCGATGGTCGCGCCGGCTGGGGGCGACCCGGTTCATGACGTTGGTTTCGGGTCTTCGTTCGCTCCTGGCGCGGGTGACGGGAGAGGACGACTTCGCGCTGGGGACCCCGATCGCCGGCCGTACGCGGGTGGAGACGGAGGGTCTGATCGGGCTGTTCGTCAACACCCTGGTGCTGCGGACCCGGGTGGCCGTCGATGGGAGCTTCGGCGACCTGCTGGCGCGGGAGCGGGAGACGGCGCTGGCGGCCTACGAGCACCAGGAACTGCCGTTCGAGCGCCTGGTCGAGGAGCTTTCTCCGCAACGCGAGCTGTCGCGGACGCCTCTGTTCCAGGTGCTGGTGGTGGAGTTGGCGGCTCGTCGGGCGGTGTCGTCTTCGGGTCTCTGTCTGGTGCCGGTCGAGGTGGAGGTGTCGACGGCGAAATTCGACCTGTCGCTGGGGGTGGAGGTGCGGGAGGGCGGGTTGAGGTTGGGGTTGGAGCTGGAGTACAACCGGGACCTGTTCGACGCGACGACGGCGCGTCGTCTCCTGGGCCAGTACGTGGTCTTGCTGGGCGAGGCCTGTGCGGCGCCGGATCAGCCGGTCCGCGATCTGCCTCTGCTCGACGGTGCGCAACGGCATCAGCTGCTGGTGGAGTGGAGCGACACGGGCCGGAGGTGGAGGGAGGGATCGCCGAGCCTCGACGGTCTGATCGCGTCTCAGGTGGAGCGCACGCCCGACGCTGTGGCGGTGGGGTTCGAGGGCGAGGCGTTGAGCTACCGGGAGCTGCGGTTGCGCTCGCTGGCGCTCGGCCGCCATCTGCGCCGTCTGGGCGTGGTTCCAGAGTCGCGCGTGGGGGTATGCCTGGAGCGTTCGTCGGGGCTGCTGGTGGCGCTTTTGGCGGTGCTCGAAGCGGGGGCCGCCTACGTGCCGCT
>DASQPA010000199.1:0-12999 GCA_035644215.1 Thermoanaerobaculia bacterium | reverse complement strand
TGGCCCAAAGTCCCTGGAGACGGGCTGTATCTGCTTACGCTGGCTCAAAGTCTCTGGAGACGGGCCGTATCTGCTTACGCTGGGCCAAAGTCCCTGGAGCTGGGCCGTATCTGCTTACGCCGGGCCAAAGTCCCTGGAGCTGAGCCGTATCTGCTTACGCTGGGCCAAAGTCCCTGGAGCTGGGCCGTATCTGCTTACGCTGGCTCAAAGTCCCTGGAGCTGGGCTGTATCTGCTTACGCTGGCTCAAAGTCCCGGGAGCTGAGCTGTATCCGCGTCCCCGGTTTTGCAGATAGAGTGGACGCTCACTTTCGACGAGGAGGGACCGATGGACCGCAAGAGCTGTGCGGTGTTCCTCATTCTGGCCTGGATCGCCACGATCGCCATGGTGCTCTGGATGCCGCGCCGCGGCGGGGCCATCCTCCATGGCGAGCCGGTCTGCGCCGGCTGTACGCTCGCCCGGAACGCCATGATCCGCTTCGAGCTCGCCGGCACCCGCGGCTTGCTCATGGCGGCCGCGCGTCGGGGCACCGGCTCCGAGTGATGATGCTGGGCGGTAGTAAGCGCTCCCCCGCGGGCAACGCGAAGAAACCCCAACCGCTGAGATACTTTACCCTCTACGGCCCCGCCGGCAGTGCCGGCACCATCCCCGGGAAGACATAGGCCTGGAGCAGGACGAGGACGCCGACCAGGGCGGCGAGCGCGAGGCTGTGCCAGAAGACGTAGCGCAGGATCTCCCCCTCGTGGCCCTCCTGGCCGGTGGCCACCCCCGCCACCACGATGCTCTGGGCGTCGATCATCTTCCCCATCACCCCGCCGCTGCTGTTGGCGGCGCAGGCCAGGAGGGGCGGGAGGCCCAGGCGCTCGGCGCTCACCCGCTGCAGTCCTCCGAAGAGGACGTTCGAGGAGGTGTCGCTGCCGGTGAGCGCCACCCCGAGCCAGCCCAGGAGCGGCGAGAAGAACGGGAAGAGCACCCCCGTTGCCGCGAAGGCGAGGCCCATGGTGGCGTCGAGGCCGGCGTAGCGGGTCGAGAAGCCCAGGGCCAGCATGGCGGCGATGGTCAGGAGCGACCAGCGCACGCGCTTGAGCGTCCCCCAGAAGATCAGCAACAGCTCGCCGACGGAAAAACCCAAGAACAGGCCGCTCACGATCCCGGTCAGGAGGAGGCTCGTGCCGGTGGCGGTGAGCCAGTTGAAGGTGTAGACCGCGGGCTCCGGGGTCGGCTTCGGGACCACCGGCGGCACCTTGACCACCGCCTTGTCGAGCCCGGGGACCGGGACGTTGATCAGCGTGATCCCGTGGAGGAAATTCTCGTGCCCCGCGGCGCCGCCGTTCAGGACGTCCTTCGAGGCCGGATAGCCCCAGAGGAAGACGAAGACGCAGAGGAGGAGCCAGGGCGTGAAGGCGCGCCACGCCGCCCGGCGGGTGGGCGGAGGCAGGGCCGCCGCCTCGGCTGCGCGCCCCTCCTCCGACTCGTGCGCGAAGCTCCAGGTCGTCTTCGGCTGCCAGACGCGGAGGAGAAGGAGGAGCGAGAAGATCGAGACGATCGAGCCCGCGATGTCGACCAGCGAGGGGCCGAACAGGTTGCTGACGACGAATTGGGTGATGCCGAAGGAGAGGCCGGCGGTCAGGCAGGCGGGCCACACCTCGCGCATCGCCTTCCGCCCCGCCATGGCCCAGACCAGCCAGAAGGGAATGAGGACGGAGAAGAACGGCAATTGCCGTCCCGCCATGGCGCTGAGCGCGCCCTCCGGCAGGCCGGTGACCTTGGCCAGGGTGATGATGGGGGTGCCCAAGGCGCCATAGGCGACCGGCGCCGTGTTGCCGATCAGGGCGAGCCCCGCCGCCTCGAGCGGCCGGAACCCCAGGCCGATGAGCATGGCGCCGCAGATGGCGACCGGGGTGCCGAACCCGGCCGCGCCCTCGACGAAGGCGCCGAAGCTGAAGCCGATGAGGAGGAGCTGGAGGCGCCGATCGCTCGCCAGACCAGCGACCGTGCGTTTCAAGACCTCGAATTCGCCCGAGCGGACGGTCACGTCATAGACGAAGATCGCCCCCACGATGATCCAACCAATGGGGAGAAGCCCGAAGGCGGCGCCGTCAGCCGCCGCGGCAAGCGCCAGCTTCGCCGGCATGCCGCAGACGAAGATGGCGATGGCGAGCGAGGTGGCGAGCCCCAGGAGCGCGGCCCAGTGCGCCCGGACGTGGAGGAAGGCGAGGAGCCCCAGAAGGACGACGACAGGGATCGCCGCGACCAGGGCCGAGCCGAGCAGACTTCCGGAGACGGGAGAATACACCTGCGTCCAGGTCATCGTCCTGCCCTCCTTTAGAAGTGACTGGGGATTCTACGCCCATCCCGGGGATCGCCGGGCGCCAGCGGGTGAACCGGCCACCTCCGGTACAATGCCCCCCGAATGGAGACTTCCTTGCGCGCCCTGGGCATCGACTTCGGCGAACGGCGGATCGGCCTCGCGATCTCCGATCCGGCGGGACGGCTCGCCCTGCCGCTCACCACCCTGGAGCGGCGGAGCGACCGCATCGCCGTCGCCCAGATCGCCGAGATCGCCGGCCGCGAGGGGGTGGAGCGGCTGGTGGTCGGCGAGCCGGTGTCGCTCGACGGCCACCGCGGAGCCGCGGCCGACCGCGTCCGGCGCTTCGCCGAGAAGCTCGCCGCCCGCACCGGCCTGCCGCTCCGCTTCGTCGGCGAGGCCCTGACCACCGTCGAGGCCCGGGAGCGTCTCACCGCCGCCGGGGTTGACCTCCGCCGCCAGCCGGAGCGGATCGACGCCTTGGCCGCCCAGATCCTCCTCCAGGAGGCCCTCGACCGGCCGGGAGGCGAGCCATGAGCGCCAAAAAGAAGCGGCAGGGCGGCAAGCGGCGCGGGAAGGTCTTCGGCTGTCTCCTCTTCCTCTTCCTTCTCGCCGTGCCCCTGGCCCTCGCCGGCTACTGGCTGTGGAGGCTGCAGCAGCCCTACCAGGGGTTCCCGGAGGCGGAACGCATCGTCACCGTCGAGCCGGGGATGAAAGCCTCGCAAATTCTGGAACGGCTCCAGGAGCAGGGGGTGCTCGCCAACGCCGGCCTCGCCCGGGTCTACCTCATCTATGTGCTGCGCAATCCGCCCATCCAGGCCGGCGACTACCTCTTCCATGGCCCGGCGACCACCGCCCAGGTGCTGCACAAGCTGATCAAGGGCGAGGTGGTGACCCACCGCGTCACCCTCGTCGAGGGGTTCACCCTGGAGGAGACCGCCGCCGCCCTCGCCCAGGACGGCTTCGGGCGCGAGGAGACCTACCTCGACCTGCTGCGCTCCCCCGAGCTGATCGCCGACCTGGACCCCGGCGCCCCCGACCTCGAGGGCTACCTCTTCCCGGAGACCTACACCTTCAACCTGCGCACGCCGGAGCGCGAGGTGGTCAAGACCCTGGTCAAGGCCTTCCGCAACCGCTTCGAGCGCGACCTCCGCCCCCTGCTCGCCGCCCATCCGCGGCCGCGCTCGGTGCGTGAGCTGGTCACCCTGGCCTCGATCGTCGAGAAGGAGGCGAAGCAGGAGGCCGAACGGCCGCTCATCGCCGCCGTCTACCAGAACCGGATCGACCGGAACATCGGCCTCGCCGCCGATCCGACGGTGATCTACGCCATGAAGAAGGCGGGGACCTGGAACGGCAACATCCGGAAGGACGACCTGCGCATCGACTCCCCCTACAACACCTACCGCTACGCCGGCCTGCCGCCCGGCCCCATCTGCTCGCCCGGCCTGGCGAGCCTCAAGGCCGCCGCCGCCCCCGCGGCCGTCCCCTATCTCTACTTCGTCAGCCGCAACGACGGCACCCACGTCTTCGCCGAGACCCTCGCCGAGCACAACAGGAACGTCGACCTCTGGCAGCGCAAGTACTGGCGGGACAAGCGCGAGCAGGAGCGCCGCGACGCGGTGCACGGCCGGTAGGGCCGCAGATTTACATTGACAGCCCCGCATGGGTGGTGTATCAAGGCTGCAAATCCGTTAGCACGAGCCCGTACCGCCGGAATCACCCCCTTGAGAGGCCGTAACCGGCGGGGACGCCGGCTCGGGAGGAGACTGTATGAACATCCCCGAGGAGTTTGGGAACTACCTACTGCTCAAAAAGCTCACCGAAGATCCGCTCGGCGAGACCTTCCGCGCCGGCAAGTTGGGCAGGGAGGGCATGGAGCAGGTGGTGCTCCTGCGCGTCCTCAACGGCAAGGGCATGGACGGGGAACGGCTGTGGCAGAGGGTCTCGGGCCGCGGCGTCGTCCAGCAAGCGCTCAAGAGCCCCAACATCGGCAACGGCGTCGACCTCGGGCGGGTGCGGAGCTACCCCTACACGGCCTACGACTACATCTCGGGCAAGAACCTGGCGGCGCTGCTCATCCAGTCGGCGCGGCAGATGTCGCCCATCCCCGCCGACCACGCCCTGCTGATGGCCGAACGCCTCTCCCTGGCCCTCGCCGTCGCCTACGAGAGCCGGGTGACCGACGAGCGGGTGGTGCACGGCTTCGTGGTCCCCCAACTGGTGATGGTCTCGAACGAGGGCGAGACCCGCCTCCTGGGCTTCGAGATCGCCCCCGGCCTGCGCGAGATCCATGGCGCGGGCTGGCGCGACTCCGACCTTTCCACCTATCTCGCCCCCGAGGCCGCGACCGCCGGGCCGGCGAACAAGGCCGACGACGTCTGGTCGCTGGGCGCCATCCTCTATGAGCTGCTGACCGGCGAGCGCCTGCCGGCACCCGGCTCCGACGGCTATGGGGCGGTGATCGACGCCGCCGTGGTCGCCAACGACGGCGCCTCCCTGGCCGCGCCCATCGCCGCGCTCCTGAAGAAGAGCCTGGTGCCGCGCGACCAGCGGATTCCTGACGCCGTGCAGTGGCACAAGACCCTCTCCAAGCTGATGATCGAGGGGCACTACAGCCCCACCACCTTCAACCTCGCGTTCTTCATGCACAACCTCTTCCGCGACGAGATCGAGCGCGAGAGCCAGGAGATGCAAGCCGAGAAGAAGCTCGACGTCACCGGGGTCGGCAGCCGCGCGGTGAATTCGGCCGGAGCGGGGGCGACGACGATGGCGATCCCGGTCGCCGCGGCGGCCGGCCCGGCGCCGGTGGCCCCCTCCTACTCGGGCGCCGCGGCGGCCGGCGACCGGCGCGAAAAGACCGGGGTGCGCGAGCCCACCCTGCCGGGGGTTGCCGCCCCGGCGGCCGGCGCCGGCAGCAAGACGGGGCTGATCGCGGCGATCGCCGCCGTCCTCGTCCTGGGGCTCGGGGCGGGCTGGTGGTACCTCCTGGGTCCCGGCGCCAAGGGCGGTACCAAGACCGCCCAGACCCCCGCCGCGCAGCCGGCCGCGCTCCTCCCCCCGTCGGCCGGAGCCGTCCCCACCGCGCCGGCTCAGGGCACCGAGGCCGGCGCCGCCGCCCCCAGCCCGGAGGAGATCCAGAAGCAGATCGCCTCGATGTTCGAGGCGCGCAGCAAGGAGATGGAGGCGAAGCTCAAGGGTCAGTACGACGACAAGATCAAGGAGCTCCAGAAGCAGCTGGAGGACAGCAAGCGGGCCGAGCGGAGCACCCCGCCTGCGGCCAGCCGGCCGGTCGAGACGCCGCCCGAGCCCAAGCCGGCGCCCCGGTCGGAGCCGCCTGCCGAGCGCGAGCGGGAGACGACGACCGCCGCCGCGGCCGTCCCGCCGCCGGCCCCGGTTCCTGTCCCGGTGGCCAAGCCGGAGCCGCCGCCGGCCAAGCCGGAGCCGGCCCGGCCCGCCCCCACGCCGGCCCAGCGGGAGCCGACGGTGCAGTCGGGAGACCTCGTGCAGTTCGGCCCCGGGGTGGTCAAGCCGCAGGTGGCCGGGATGCCCGAGCCGCGCTACCCGCCGACCGCACGGAAGATGAACAAGGCGGCGCTGACCGACGCGGTGCACATCGACTTGAAGGTCCTGGTCGACGAGCGCGGCAACGTCGTCCAGGCCGAGCTGAGCGGCGCCCGGGTCGGCTTCGGCTTCGACGAGGCGGCGGTCGACGCCGCCCGCCGCTCGACCTTCCGCCCTGCCACCAAGGACGGGGTGAAGGTCAAGATGTGGACGATGCTGCGGGTGACCTTCCGGCCGTAGTGGCGGCGCCCGGACCCTGGACGGACACGGACGGAACACGGACGGACAAAAACCAGATTCCGGCCTCTCGTGTTCGTCCGTGTCTGTCCCTGTTCGTCCGTGTGTGTCCGTGTCTGTCCCGCGGTCTAGAGGTCCGCCGCCTTCAGACTGGCGGTGAGCTGCTGGATGCAGGGCTTCATCACCTTGTCGAACATCCGCTCGTCGTTGTGCACGCCGCCGCCGAAGCCGCCGATCGAGAGGTGCATGTTGCTCTCTTCCTTCCGCGCCTCGTCGGCCCAGACGATCTCGCCGGTCGAGGTGTCGATCAGGCGGGCGTTCAACGCCGCCACGAAGTTCTTCTTGCCGGCCGAGAAGCCGGGGAGCCCGCCGATCCCGCTGCCGTGGGCGCCGGTCTCTTCGGCGCCGTACTCGGTGACCGAGCCGGTCAGCAGGTAGTTGACGCCCAGGAGCTTGCCCACCTTGACCGCGGTCGACGGATCGACGTCGCCGGAGAGGGTCAGGCCCTTCTCCTTCATCAGGGCCTCGAGCTGCTCGCGCTCGACCACCCGGAACTTGCCGCTCTTGACCAGCTCGGTGACGAAGACGTCCTGAGCCGCGGCCGCGCCGCCGTGGTACCACCACTGGTTGTCAGCCTTGTTCTTGAATTCGATCACCGCGACGCGCGGCTTGGTATTGCCCTCTTTGCCACCCTTGGCGAGGGCGAGCGCCGGGACGAGCAGGGCGGTGACCAGGCCCGCGCTCAGGAGAAGTTTCTGCAAACGCTTCATGTCTGTGACCTCCTAATTTGGGATCTCGGGGACTTTGTGGCGTCCTATTGTATCGCGAATCCCGGGTGCTCCCCTTCACGACCCGGTCCGTCTCGCCTCCCGCTCCTGGGCGTCGACGACGCAGATCGCCGCCATGTTGACGATGTCGCTCACCTCCAGGCCGGCCTGGAGGACGTGGACCGGTTTGCCCAGGCCGAGGAGGATGGGGCCGATCGCCTCGCAGTTGGCGAGCCGCCAGAGCAGCTTGTAGGCGATGTTGGCCGACTGCAGCTCGGGGAAGATGAGGACGTTGGCCGGCTCTTTCAACCGGCTCCAGGGATAGCTCTCGGTCAAGATCGACGAGAGGACCGCGGTGTCGGCCTGCATCTCGCCGTCGATCTCCAGGGCGGGGTCCTTTTCGCGCACGATCTCGGTCGCGCGGCGCACCTTGATCGCCGAGGGGTGGGTGTTCGAACCGAAGTTCGAGAAGGAGAGCATGGCGACCCGCGGCACGACGCCGAAGCGGCGGGCGAACTCGACGGTGAGGAGGGCGATCTCGGCCAGCTCCGCCGGGGTGGGGTCGATGTTGACCGTGGTGTCGGCGAGGAAGAAGAGGCGGTCGCCCAGGATCAGGATGTAGGCGCCGGAGACCCGCTTCACCCCGGGGCGGGTGGCGATGATCTGGAGGGCCGGCCGGATGGTGTCGGGGTAGGACTGGGTGAGCCCCGAGATCAGCCCGTCGGCGTCCCCCTCCTCGACCATCATGGTGCCGAAGTAGTTGCGCAGGCGCATCCGCTTCTGCGCGTCGACCAGGGTGACGCCGTCGCGCTGGCGCCGCTCGTGGAAGCGGCGGGCGTAGGGCTCGAACTGCGCCGAGCTCTCGTTGTGGAGGAGGGTGACCTTGTCGAGCGGCAGGTCGAGCTCGGCGAGCTTCCCCTCGACCATCTCGCGGCGGGCGAGGAGGATGGGATGGGCGATCCCCTCGTCGACGAGGATCTTCGCGGCGCGCAGGATCTTCAGATTCTCCCCCTCGGGGAAGACCACCCGCTTGGGGGCACGCTTGGCCTGGTCGATGACGCCGCGCATCAGCTCCAGCCGGCGGGAGATGAGGGTTTCGAGGCGCCGCCGGTAGCCGTCGAAGTCGTCCATGGGGACGCGCGCCACGCCGCTCTCCATGGCCGCCTTCGCCACCGCCGGGGGGACGCGGAGCAGCACCCGGTAGTCGAGCGGCTTGGGGATCAGGTAGTCGCGGCCGAAGCGCAGGCTCTCGAGGCCATAGGCCTTGAGCACCCCGTCCGGCACGTCCTCGCGCGCCAGCTCGGCGAGCGCCTTGACCGCGGCGAGCTTCATCGGCATGTTGATGTCGGTCGCCCGCACGTCCAGGGCGCCGCGGAAGAGAAAGGGGAAGCCGAGGACGTTGTTGACCTGGTTGGGGTAGTCGCTCCGCCCGGTGGCGACGATGGCGTCCGGCCGCGCGGCCCGCGCCTCCTCGTAGCCGATCTCCGGATCGGGGTTGGCCATGGCGAAGACGATGGGGTCTTTGGCCATGCTGCGGAGCATGTCGGGGGTGACGACCCCGGCGACTGAGAGGCCTAAGAAGACGTCGGCCCCGACGAGGGCCTCGGTCAGGGTGCGCGCCGCGGTATTGGAAGCGAGCTCGGCCTTGTAGGGGTCCATGTCCTCCTGGCGCCCCTTGTAGATGACCCCCTTCCTGTCGCAGAGGACGATGTTCTCCCGCCGGGCGCCGAGCTCGACGTAGAGCTGGGCGCAGGAGAGGGCCGCCGCCCCGGCACCGGAGAAGACGATCCGCGCCTCGCCGATCGTCCGTCCGGTCAGGGCGAGGGCGTTCAGGAGCGCCGCGCCGGAGATGATGGCCGTGCCGTGCTGGTCGTCGTGGAAGACCGGGATGTTCATCAAGGCTTTCAGCCGCCGCTCGATCTCGAAGCACTGCGGGGCCTTGATGTCCTCCAGGTTGATGCCGCCGAAGGTCGGCTCCAGGAGGCGGACGGCGCGGATGAACTCCTCGGGGTCCTCGGTCGCGACTTCAATGTCGAAGACGTCGATGTCGGCGAAGCGCTTGAAGAGGACCCCCTTGCCCTCCATCACCGGCTTGCCGGCGAGAGCGCCGATGTTGCCGAGCCCCAGGACGGCGGTGCCGTTGCTGATTACCCCCACGAGGTTCCCCTTGGCGGTGTATTGGTAGGCGAGGAGCGGGTCGCGCTCGATCTCCTTGCAAGGGTAGGCCACCCCCGGGCTGTAGGCGAGCGAAAGGTCGAGCTGGGTGGCGGTGGGCTTGGTGGGGACGACCTGGATCTTGCCCTTGCGCCCCTGCGAGTGGTATTCGAGGGCTTCCTCGCGGCTGATCTTCTTCATGGGGGGTAGGATATACCCCCTGGTCCAACCCGATTCGCCTCCCGTCGCCCCCTGCGGATAGAATGCGCCGCCGGAGCGACCCCCTATGCCCATACCCTATCTGGACCTTGCCCGCACCCGCGCCCGGATCGACGCCCAGCTTCAGGAACGCTGGCATCGCATCTTGGACACCAACGCCTTCATCCTCGGTCCCGAGGTCCGGGAATTCGAGCAGGGCTTCGCCGACTATCTGGACGTCGACGTCTGCGCCGGTGTCGCGAACGGCACCGACGCTCTCCTCCTCTCCTTGCAGGTGCTGGGGTTGCAGCCGGGCGACGAGGTGCTCGTCCCGGCCTTCAGCTTCTTCGCCACCGCCGAGGTGGTGGCCCTCCTGGGCGGCCGCCCGGTCTTCTGCGACGTCGATCCCGCGACCCTGAACCTCGACGCCCGGGACGCGGCGGCGCGGGTCACCGACCGCACCGTGGGGGTGATCGGCGTCCATCTCTACGGCCGCCCCTTCGACGTCGACGCCGTGCTCGACCTGCGCGGCCGGCATGGGCTCTGGCTGATCGAGGACGCGGCCCAGGCCCACGGCGCCCGCTGGCGCGGCCGGCGGGTGGGCGGCTTCGGGCGCCTCGCCGCCTGGAGCTTCTACCCGACCAAGAACCTCGGCTGCTTCGGCGACGGCGGCGCGGTGACCGGCGACGAGCCGGTGCTCGTCGAGCGGGTCCGCCGTTTCGCCAACCACGGCCAGACCTCGCGCTACCACCACGTCTCGCTGGGCACCAACAGCCGGCTCGACAGCCTGCAGGCCGCGGTCCTCAACTGCCGGCTGCCGCTCCTCGACCGCGACAACGCCCGCCGCCGGCAGATCGCGGCGATGTACCTGGAGCGTCTCGCCGGGGTGGGCGACCTCCGCTTCCCCAAGGACCCGCCGGAGGCCGAGCCGGTCTACCACCAGTTCACGCTCCTCTCCGCCCGGCGCGACGACCTGATGGCCCACCTCGCCGGCCGGGGGATCGGCTCCTCGATCCACTACCCCACGCCCCTCCACACCCAGCCCGCCCTGGAGGGCCGGTTCGGCGACCCCGGCGAGCTCCCGGTCGCCACCGCCGCCGCCCGCGAGTGCCTCTGCCTGCCGGTCTTCCCCGAGCTTCGGGACGACGAGGTGGAGGGGGTCTGCGACGGGGTGCGCAGCTTCTTCGGCTGAACGGTGCGCCCGCCGCGGCGGCCCGCTACGCGAAGTGCTGGCCGCACTCCGGGCAGAACTTGGGGCTGCCCTCGACCTCGGCGCCGCAGCCCTGGCACGTCTTCTTGGCGCTGACCGGAGTGCCGCACTCGGGACAGAACTTGCCGCCGGTCAGCTTGGCGCCGCAGGACTTGCAGAGCGCGCCGCCGGCGACCGCGAGGTCGTGCCCCTTCGTCCAGTCGACCGTGCGCGCCTTCTCGACGACCTGCTCCCGGGCCGCCTCGGCCTGGGCGGCGGCGATCTCCTCGTCGAGATCGGGGGCGCACCATTCGCAGAGCTGGGCCTTCTTGTTGAAGCAGATGGGCTCGCAGACCCAGCGGCCGCAGCGCGTGCACTGCTTGAACAGGGGGCGGATCTCCGCCACCGCCTCGTGCAGGGCCGAGTCGTGCGCCGGGCCGCCCACCGCGCGCTGCACCTGGTAGGCGCTGTCCGCCACCTTGCCGAAGACCCCGCCGAAGAGGCCGCTCGCCACCTCCATGGCCGAAGCGGCAAGGCCGAGCTTCGAGCTCTTGAAGGTCGACATGTAGCCGTTGTGGCACTTCTCGCAGTAGAACTTGAATTGGTAGCCCTTGTCGGTCGACAGGTCGTCGTAGTTACCGGTGAACTCGATCGTCGCCATGGCCTTCTCTCCAAGAGGAATGTAGCGGGGATGCTAGCACAGGCCGGATCTATGAGAGATTAGCTCGGCCCCATGGATCCCTCGCCCATCCCAGGCAGCGCCCGCTCCCGGCGCCTCCTTGTCGCCCTCCTGGCGTTCGCCTTCCTTCTGCGCCTGGCGCACTGGTGGGCGGTGCGGAACGAGCCGTTCTTCGCGCAGCTGGTGATGGACAGCCAGGAGTACGACCGCTGGGCGCGGGGGATCGCGGCCGGCGACTGGCTGGGGTCGGAGGTCTTCTTCCAGGCGCCGCTCTATCCCTATCTTCTGGGCTTCCTCTATATCCTCTTCGGCCCGCACCTCGCCGCGGTCTACCTCTTCCAGATCGCCCTCTCGGTCGCCGGGATCTACGCCCTCTACCGGGCGGGCCGGGAGATGGTGGGGGAGGGGGTCGGGCTGGCGGCGGCGGGGCTGGCGGCGATCTACGGGCCGTTCCTCTTCTACGACGTCCAGATCCTGAAGGAGTCGCCGGCGGTCGCGGTGACCGGCTTTCTGCTCTGGGCCCTGGCCGCGGCCCGGGCGCGGCCGAGCTTCGGGCGCTGGCTGGGCGCCGGGGTGCTCAGCGGGATTCTTGCCCTGCTGCGCGAGAACGCCCTGCTGATCGCGCCGCTTCTCGCCCTCCTCGCCTGGCGGCGTCCCTTGAGGCCCCTGCTGCGGGACGGCGGCGCCTTCCTCCTCGGCACCGTCCTGGCGCTCACCCCCGTGGCCCTGCGCAACGACTGGGTGGGCGGGGAGGCGCTCCCCACCACCTCTCAAGGCGGAGTCAACTTCTACATCGGCAACAACGCCCAGGCCGACGGCACCTACCGGCCGATCGTTCCCGGCAAGCAGATCCCGGCCCTGGAGCGGCGGGAGCCGGCGCGGGTCGCCGAGCAGGCCCTCGGCCGCCACCTCTCGGCCGGCGAGGTGTCGCGCTACTGGCTCGGCCGGGCGCTCGCCTGGGCGCGGGCCAATCCCGGCGACTTCCTCCGCCTCCAACTCCAGAAGCTCCGCCTCTTCTGGAGCTGGTACGAGCAGCCGGACGCGGTCGACTACTACTACGCCAAGGCCCTCTCCCCGATCCTCCGCCTCCCCCTCCTGGAGTTCGGCGGCGCCGCCCTCCTCGCCGCGGTGGGAGCGCTGCTCGCCCGCAAGCGGCTCGGCCCCTTCGCCCCGGCCCTCGTCTTCCTCCTCGGTTGGACGGTCTCGACGGTCGCCTTCTTCCTCTTCTCGCGCTACCGGCTGCCGGCCGTTCCCGCTCTCCTGCTCCTGGGCGGGGTGCCCGTGGCGGAGGGGGTGGCGGCGTTTCGGGCCGGCGAGCGGAAACGCGCCTACGGCCTGGCCGCCGTGGTCCTCGTCGCCCTCTTCCTCCCCCGCCTCGCCGGCTTCACCCCGCGCCTCGACCTCGTCCACTACAACCTCGCCCGTCTGGCCGAGGACCGCGGCCAGCCCGAAGAGGCGGCGGCGCACTACCGGGCGGCCCTCGAAAGCAACCCGGAGGACTTCCTCTCCTACCTGAACCTGGGCAACCTGGCCGCCCGGCAAGGCGACCTCCCCACCGCCCTCCGCCTCTACGAGCGAGCAGCGGCCCTGGAGCCCCGGTCGGACGACGCGCAGAGCAATTTAGGCGGCGCCTGGCTGGCCCTCGGCCGGCTCCCCGAGGCGCGCGAGCATCTCGACCGCGCCCTGGCGCTCAACCCCCAGAACCTGAAGGCCCTCCACAACCGGGCGCTCCTCGCCCTGAAGCAGGGGGATCTCCCCGCCGCCCGGACGTGGAACGCCCGGGAGCTTGCGGTCGATCCGAAGAATCCGGTGGCGTTGCGGTTGAAGGAACGGCTGGAGCCCTCAACCGGGGCGACTCAAGGTGAGACCCTCTCCCGTCCCTCGAGCCATCGTTTGAACGAGAGTTG
>DASQPA010000198.1:0-3011 GCA_035644215.1 Thermoanaerobaculia bacterium | reverse complement strand
CCACGACCGAGGACTCTTCGCGAGCGGTAGCCCAGGGGGGAAGGGTCGCGGTAGACCTCGAGCTTTTCCTCGGAGAGGACGAGGAGCCAGAATTCCGGGATACCGGCACGAGCGTAGAGGGGAGCCTTGCGCTTGCGGTCGTACGCCACAGAGGCGTCCGCGACCTCGACAATCAGCGCCGCCGTCGTGGGATGTGCGTCGCGGTAGTCCCTGGGGCTCCCCGCCACCACGGCGACGTCGGGCTCCGGTTCAGAGTCGTCGCCGAGCGCCAGCGGCATCTGACCGCGGACGTCCCAGCCGTCACCGAAGATCCGGCTCAACGCCCTTTCGACGAGGCGTACCCCGGCCGCGTGCAGGCTCTTCTGCGGTGACATGTCGTAGACGATCCCCTCGATCAGCTCGACGCGCCCTTCCGGCCCGAAGAACCCGTCCTCGGCCAATCGCTCGTACTCCTCCCTCGTCCATCGATGTACGCTGATCGCTGAAACCGTCATGGGGAGGCGCTCCTCTCGACTCGCGGAAAGAGTAACACGGCAGGGGCAAACCGGTTGTTAGAGATGTCCTTTTATCCTAGAATCAACGGAACATCGAACGATGCGGAGTTTGGCCAGCGAAGTGGCTCGCTGGCTCGATCTTTCTTCAACGGAAGGAGGGTAGGGAGATGGGTATCCAAGCTCGAGTCCGCCCGACGCTCGCCATCCTGCTGCTGGCCGCCGGCGCCTTCTGCCTGCGCAGCGCCGCGCAGCCTGCCGCGAAAGCGGGAACCAACTGTGGCGGCTGCCCCAACTGCCAATCGCCCCGTAGACTGGAGCATGAAACACCGGCCACCGCTTCGTTCGTCAGCCCCGGTCTGGATGACATGACCATCCTCTACCACCTCGACCGGACCGATAAGATGGCACCCAAAACACTCCACCGTTGCAGCCAGCACTACCACTGCCGGATCGAGAACCTTCAGCCTCTCTGCCCAGGCCAGACGGCCAGCGAAACCGGAGGGCCCCAGCAGTGCCCAGATCACCCCACGGTTGGCAGCTGGGTGGAGATCCACACCGCGTATGCCCCGAAGCTCGGAACTGGCTGCAAAGGCAATTATGAGACCACGAAGTGCTGCGAGACCGACCCGAAGGACCCGGACGCGCCGATCGTAGTGTTGGGCTATCACGCGAAAGTGACGGCGGACGGTGCGCAGGGGCCGGTGCCAACGTACTGGGGACAGCCGGTGCCGGGGCCGGTGCCGGTGGTTTGGGGGGCAACGGCGGACGAGTGGTCGGGCTCGACGACCGGACCCGACAAACCGGAAGAAAACGGGTGCAAGGCCGCCGCGCAGTGGAGCTTCGCCCTGGGCTGCAACTTCACGGTGAGCGAAGGCCAGCTCGCGCTGTTCACCCATCCCGACCCCGCGCGAGGTCTCCAGCCCGCGTCGCGGCTGAGCCCGCTCAAGAAGATCACCCGCCGCAAATAGGAGCGGACGAGGCCGAGCCTGCTCCAAGGCGCAGACAACTCCCGCCATGGCGGCGATGCCCAAAATTCTCACCACGGCCCATCCGTGGGAGAATCGGGCCATGGCCGATCTCCTCGCCCCCTCCACCCCCGCTCTTTCCCACCCGGCCGGCCGCCCCTCGCTCGCGGCGCGGGTGCCTCTGGGGGGGACCACCGATCCGGACGAGATCCTCGACCGCTTCGTCGACTGGGTCGCGGAGGTCGGCTTCGAGCTCTACCCGGCGCAGGAGGAGGCGCTGCTGGAGATCCTGGCCGGCAAGCACGTCATCCTGAACACCCCCACCGGGTCGGGCAAGTCGCTGGTCGCGTTGGGGCTCCACTTCAAGGGACTCTGCGAGGGGAAGACCTCCTTCTACACCAGCCCGATCAAGGCCCTGGCCTCCGAGAAGTTCTTCTCCCTCTGCGAGGACTTCGGGGCGGAGAACGTGGGCATGCTGACCGGCGACGCGTCGATCAACTCCCGGGCGCCCATCCTCTGCTGTACCGCCGAGGTGCTCTCGAACATGGCTCTGCGCCAGGGGGAGCGGCTCGACGCTCCCTACGTGGTGATGGACGAGTTCCACTACTACTCGGACCCCGAGCGCGGGGTGGCCTGGCAGATCCCGCTCATCAGCCTGCCGCACACCCGCTTCCTCCTCATGTCGGCGACGCTCGGCGACGTCTCGGCGATCCAGGAGCACGTGGAGCGCCAGACCGCGACGCCGGTCGCCTGGGTGGCCTCGGAGGATCGGCCGGTGCCGCTCGACTTCGAGTACCGGGAGACCCCCCTCCACGAGACCGTCGAGGCGCTCCTGACTACAGGCAAGTCGCCGATTTACATCGTCAACTTCACCCAGCGCGAATGCGCCGAGCTCGCCCAGTCGCTCACCAGCATGAAGATCGCCAGCCGGGAGGAGCGCGACGCGATCAAGGACGCGGTGGGCGACTTCCGGCTCGACACCCCCTACGGCAAGGAGTTCCGGCGCTTCCTCTCCTTCGGCATCGGCGTCCACCACGCCGGGCTCCTGCCCAAGTACCGCCTGCTCGTCGAGCAGCTGTCGCAGAAGGGGCTCCTGCGCGTCATCTCCGGGACCGACACCCTGGGGGTGGGGGTCAACATCCCCATCCGTACCGTCCTCTTCACCCGGCTTGCCAAGTTCGACGGCAAGAAGACGACGATCCTCTCGGTGCGCGACTTCAAGCAGATCGCCGGCCGCGCCGGGAGGAAGGGGTTCGACACCCAGGGGAGCGTCGTCGCCCAGGCGCCGGAGCACATCATCGAGAAGCGGAAGAGCGAACGGAGCGGCGGCAAGAAGAAGGTCACCGGGCCGGCCAAGGGGGAGGTCTCGTGGAGCGAGGAGACCTTCGAGAAGCTCCGCACCCGGCCGCCCGAAACGCTCAAGTCGCGCTTCCGTGTCACCCACGGGATGGTCCTCTCCCTCCTCCAGCGCGACGCCGAGCAGGACGACCCGACACGCAAGAACTTCGATTCGCTCCGCGAGCTGATCCGCCGCTCGCACGAGGACGAGGGG
>DASQPA010000197.1:0-7202 GCA_035644215.1 Thermoanaerobaculia bacterium | reverse complement strand
CGTCTGGGACCTGGCGGAGCTGCGGCCGCGCGCCGTGGCCGCCGGGCACGGCCGACCGGCCCGGGGTCCCAAGGTGGCGTCCGACCTCGCCCGCCTGGCGCGGACCTTCACCCCGCCCCAGAGGGGCCGCTACGTCGAGCGCCCGGCCCGCAGCGACGGCCACGGCATCGTCGAGCTGCCGCCCCCGGTCCACGATCCGCTGCCCAAGCAGCTCCTCCTGACCGGCCTCGCCGCCGGAGCGCTCTTCGCCCTCGTCCAGACCCTGCGGTCCCGGTCAGGTTCTCGCAGGGAGACGAAGAAGCGCCAGCGGGAGCTCCCCTCCCGGCCCAGATACCCCCGGCTCCGCCCCTGAGGCGACCCCTTCCCGGAGGTCGCGGGGTATTCAGGCCCCCAGCATCGGCACCCCGTAGGCCGCGAACGCCCCGTCCCGCGTCACCAGGGTCAGCTCCTCCATCCAGGCCTGGGCGATCAGCATGCGATCGAACGGGTCGTCGTGGTGGAGCGGCAGCGAGCCGGCCAAGAGGGCGTGGCGGGACGAGATCGGCAGCTCCAGGAAGTCGTTGGCGGAGATCTCGCCCAGGAGGTCGGCGCTGCCGGCGTCGAGCTTGCCCAGGCGGGACTTGATGGCGATCTCCCAGATGCTCACGGCGCTCACGTAGACCACCGCCTTGGGATCGGTCACCGCCTCCCGCGCCGCCGCTTTCAGCTTGGGGTCGTCCGCCAGCCACCAGAGGAAGGCATGGGTGTCGAGGAGGAGCTTCATTCGTGCTCTCCGCGGAAGGCGGCGGCTAAGCCCTCGGGGAGCGGGGCGTCGAAATCGGCGGCGATGGTCAGCCGGCCGGCCAGGCTCCCGGGACGGCGCGGCGCGCGCGGCAGCGGCACCAGCTTGGCCACCGGCCTGCCGCTCCGGGTGACCACCACCTCCTCGCCGGCCAGGGCGCGGTCGAGGAGGCGCGAGAGGTGGCGCCCCTCGTCCTCCCGCCGCAGGGCCATGGGCTCGGCCACCAGCCCCGGCTCGCCGGCCGGCAGAGCCAGGGTCGACGGGAAGGCCCGCGGGAGACCGGGGGCGCGGATGACGAGGCAGTCGCCCTCGACCTCCAATTCCACCTCGTCCGCCAGGCCGGTCTGTTCGAGGAGGATCTTGGGGATGCGGACTCCCTGGGAGTTGCCGATCCGTACGATGCGCGCTTTCATGCCAAACCTCCCCTCCGTGATTACATTGTAATCCCGAAAGGGAGGCGGCGCAATGGCGGGAACCGTGCGCAGGGCTACTTCGTCTCGGTGTGCACGTCCTGGAGCCGGACCGGCTCCGCCGAGTAGTCCTCCAGATGGAGGTAGTGGCCGTCCGTGCCCTCGGTGATCTTGGTGGCGATCGACAACTGGCCGTCCCCCCGGCCGTTGGCGCCGAGGTGCAGCTCGACGAGCGTGAAGGGGTAATCGAGCGAGCGGGTATTGTTGAAGGACTCCCAGAAGGCGATCCGGCGATCGGTGCCGAGGAAGATCCGTTGCCCGCCGTTGGAGTCCGGCCGCTGGTGCGCGTAGTGGAGATCCCAGGCGATGCTGTCGGGGGTGCGGATGTAGCCGACCCGCGGCGCCTTCTGGAGGGCCTTGAGCAGCGCGTCCTGCCCCCCCTGGTGGAGGGCGGTGAGCAGGGCGCCGCGCTCCTCTTCCGAGGACCACCGCTCGATGACGATCTCGACGATCCCCGAGGAGCGGCCCGGATGGGTCGAATTCAGGTTGATGGCGAACGCCACCAGCCGCAGGGGGGTGCCCGGCGGAGCGGCCAGGGCCGAACCCTGGACCAGCAGGCCCAAGGCCAGAATGCCGATCATTCCGATGATGTTTCCACGCTGCCTTATCATGTCGTACCTCCTCTCGCTTCCAGGCCGTGGAACCGCCACGGCCGTCACACGTCGTGGATCAGCGGCTGGGGCCGGGTGATCCAGTAGCCCTGGGCGTAGTCGACGCCGATCTCCTTCAGGACCTCCATGGTCTGCCGGGTTTCGACGCATTCGGCGATCGTATGGATGCCCATGACGTGGCCGATCTGGTTGATCGATTCGACCAGCGCCCGCTTGACCCGGTCCTCGACCATCCCGCGCACGAACTCGCCGTCGATCTTCAGGAAATCGACCGGCAGGTCGCGCAGGTAGGCGAACGAGGAGAGGCCGCTGCCGAAGTCGTCGAGCACGAAACGGCAGCCCTTCTCCTTGAGCGCCGCAATGAACGCCATGGCGCTGTCGAGCTTGCTGACCGCCGCCGTCTCCGTGATCTCGAAGCAGATGCGGCGGGAATCGACGCCGGAGGCCAGCAGCTCCTCGATGAC
The DNA here is from genome assembly GCA_035644215.1 of Thermoanaerobaculia bacterium. GTDB lineage: Bacteria > Acidobacteriota > Thermoanaerobaculia > Multivoradales > UBA5704 > DASQPA01. The sequence continues at coordinate 4,876 of DASQPA010000197.1, read as the reverse complement.
GAAGGGGAGGAAGGCCTCCTCCGACAGCGACTGACCCGAAAGGTTGATGGTGAAGAGGAGCGGCCGCGCGAGCTCGCGCTTCTGCGCTCCGGCCAAAGCGCGGAAGGCGGTCCGCACCACCCAGCGGTCGATCGAGTCGATCAGGTGATAGCGCTCGGCGGCGACGATGAAGGCGGTCGGCTCGACGATCTCCCCCTTGCGATCGAGCATGCGGATGAAGACCTCGCACATCAGCTCGCGGCCGGCGTCCGGGGCGAGCGGCTGGATGATCTGGTAGTAGAGACGGAAGCGGTGGTCCTCGAAAGCGCGGTGAATGCGGTGGATCCACTGCATCTCGCCATAGTGCTCGGCGACCAGGGTGTCGTCCTGCTCGTACTCGTGCACTCGGTTCCTTCCCCGGTCCTTGGCCACGTAGCAGGCGGCGTCGGCGGCGGAGAGGACGTTCGCGAGGTCGCCGCTCTCGTCGGTCAAGGGGACGAGGCCGATGCTCACCCCGACTTCGAAGATCTGGTCGCGGAAGGAGAAGCGGAATTCGCGCACCGTGCGGCGGATCTCCTCGGCGATCTGCCGCGAATGGGCGAGCGGGCAGTCCTCCAGGAGGACGCCGAACTCGTCCCCCCCCAGCCGCGCCAGGACGTCGCTCCGCCGTACCCGGGCGCGGAGGAGGGCGGTGACCTGCTTCAGCATCTCGTCGCCGACCAGGTGGCCGCAGGTGTCGTTGACCACCTTGAACTCGTCGAGGTCCAGGTAGAGGAGGACATGCTGGCGCTGCTCGGCGCGGGCGCTGCGGATCGCCCGTTTCAAGCGGATCTCGAACTCGCGACGGTTGAGCAGGCCGGTCAAGGCGTCGTGGCTCGCGAGATAAATCATCTCGCGCTCCATGCCGCGCAGCTGGGTGACGTCCTTGAACACCAGGACGGCGCCGATCAGCTCGCCCCGCCGGTCGTGGATGGGGGCGGTCGAGTCGCGCACGGCGAATTCCCGGCCGTCGAAGCCGACGAGGAGGGCGTGCCCGGGCGACTCGACGACGCTTCCCGCCTTGAGGCAGCGCTGCACCGGGTCGGGGAGCGGCCGCCGGGTCGCCTCGTCGACGACGTTGAAGACCTCGGAGACCGCCCTGCCGAGCGCGCGTTCGGCGGTCCACCCGGTCAACCGCTCGGCCACCGGGTTCAGGTAGTCGATGCGGCCTTCCGGATCGGTGCGGATCACTCCGTCGCCAATCGAGGCGAGGGTGACCTGGGCGCGCTCCTTCTCATGGTGGAGGGCCTCCTCGGCCTGCTTGCGCTCGGTGATGTCGAGGGCCAGGCCGATGCAACCGGAGATCCGCCCCTGGGGGTCGCGCAGCGGCTCGACCTGCGACTGGAAGAGCCGCCCCTTCCACTCGTGCTCGAACGAGACCGCCTCTCCGGCGAGCGCCAGGAGGTGGGCCTGGAAGAGGGGGAACTCAGGGTCCTGGGTGCCGAAGTAGTCGTAAAGGTGGGTGCCCGGCGCCGGACCGGCGCCGCTCTGCGCTGCGGCGGAGAGCGAACCGGGAGCCGAGAGGAAGCGGAGCTCGCGGTCGGTGGTCCAGACCAGGGCCGGCATCGAGCCTTGCGGCCGGCGCAGGGCGGGCTCGCCCGCCTCCACCACGGGCTCGCCGATCGCTGGCTCCTCCGCGAGGAGGGTCGGGCCGGGCGGGGTCACGTTGGCGTCACCGTTCCCTTCCGCAAGAACGTCCGCTTTTACAAGTCTGATCATAGAATCGCGTAACAGAAGCCAGGTTTCCCGAGAAGCAAGATCCGCGCCCGAGGGAAAATCCGCTTTGGAGAGACCGGGGAAGCCGCGCTTTCGACGCGCGGCCTGTAATTTTTGCTGCGGCAGGTTTGTAAATGCGCTATGTGAGCGGCTCGGGGGGGGCGATCCAGTAGCCTTGGGCGTAGTCGACCCCGATGGCGCGCAGGGCCTCCAGGGTGGCCCGGTCCTCGACCCCCTCGGCGATGGTGCGGATGCCCATGACGTGACCGACCTGGTGGATCGACTCGACCAGGGCGCGCTGGATGGAGTCCCCCGCCAGGTTGCGGACGAACTGGCCGTCGATCTTCAGGAAGTCCACCCCGAGGTTCTTCAGGTAGGCGAACGAGGAGAGGCCGCTGCCGAAGTCGTCGAGGACGAAGCGGACGCCCTTGGCCTTCAAGACGGCGAGGAAACGGCGGGCGCGGGTCAGGTTGGCCACGGCGGCGGTCTCGGTGATCTCGAAACAGACCCTCTCGGGCGGCACGCCGCTCGCCGCGATCTCGGCGAGGACGTAGTCGAGGAAGTCGCCCTCGCCGATCGACTGCCCCGAGAGGTTGATGGCGAAGCAGGTGCCGGCGGCGGCGCGCTCCAGGCCGCGGCGGGTGAGGACCTCGAAGGCGGTATGGACGACCCAGCGGTCGATCGAGGGGATCAGGTGGTAGCGCTCGGCCGCCGGGATGAAGGCGGCGGGCGAGGCGATCCGCCCCTCCTCGTCGACCATGCGGATGAAGATCTCGCTCAACGGCGGATTCCCCCCGAGCTCGCCCGGCACGCCGAGCGGCTGGATCGGCTGCCGGTAGAGGCGGAAGCGCTCCTCGTCGAACGCCTTGTGAATGCGGTGGATCCAGTCCATGGCGCCGTAGCGCTCGGCGACCAGGGTGTCGTCCAGCTGGTACTCGTGGATGCGGTTGCGCCCCGCCTCCTTGGCGACGTAGCAGGCCGTATCGGCGGCCGAGAGGACCTGCGCCAGGTCGCCGCTGGCACGGTCGATCATCACCGACCCCAGGCTCACCCGGACGGTGAAGATCCGCTCCTGCCAGATGAAGCGGTGCGCCTCGACCGCCGTCCGCAGCGCCTCGGCGAGGGTGCGGGAGCGCTCGGGGGAGGTGTCCTCGAGGAGCACGCCGAACTCGTCGCCGCCCAACCGCGCCAGGGTGTCCCCCCGCCGCAGCTGGGAGGAGAGGAGCGTCGTCACCTGCTTCAGGAGCTCGTCGCCGGCCAGGTGGCCGCAGGTGTCGTTGACCAGCTTGAACTCGTCCAAGTCCAGGTAGAAGAGGGCATGCTGGCGCCCCTCCTCGGCGGCCGTCGCCAGGCAGCGCTCGAGCCGGATCTCGAACTCCCGGCGGTTCAACAGCCCGGTCAGGGCGTCGTGCCGCGCCAGATAGCTCATCTCGCGCTCCATGTCGCGCAGCTCGGTGACGTCCTTGAAGACGAGGACGGTGCCGACGATCCGGCCGTGCCGGTCGCGGATCGGGGCGACCGAGTCGCGGATGGCGAACTCCACCCCGTCCCGCCGCAGCAGGAGAGAGGAGCCGGGGATCTCGATCACCCGTCCCTCGCGCAGACAGTGCTCGACCGGATCGAAGAGCAACCGGCCCCCGGTCTCGTCGACGACGTTCCAGACTTTCGCCAGGGACTGCCCCATGGCCTCGGCGAGGCTCCAGCCGGTGAGCCGCTCGGCGGCGGCGTTCAGGTAGTCGACGATGCCCGTGGCATCGGTGCGGATCACCCCGTCGCCGATCGAGGCCAGGGTCACCTCGGCGCGTTCGCGCTCTTCGGCCAGGCGCTCGCTGCTTTCGCGCAGGGCCTCCTCCGTCTCCGTGCGCTCGGTGACGTCGACGGCGGTGGCGAGGGCGGTGGGGGCGCCGTCCATCTCCACCACCGCCGCATGGACCTCGATCCACCGCTCCGTCCCGTCCCGTCGTACGATCTTGAACGCGTAGGTGCTAGGGACGTCCGGATCGCCGGCCAGCCGCGCGCGCCCCCGTTCCTCGACCAGGGCCCGGAAGTCGGGGTGGGTGAGGCGTCCGATCTCCAGGCCGAGGAGGTCGCGGGCGGGGTAGCCGGTCAGCACCTCGCAGCCCCGATTGACGAAGAGGAAGCGCTCGCGGTAGACGAAAATGGCGATCGCGGGGTTTTCGGCGAGGGTGTGGAACCAGGCCTCGACGTCCGAGAACGCCAGCGAGGCGCCCGGCCGCGGCGGCATCTCCCGGCCGCCCTCGCCGTGAGGGAAGACCGGCTGGGGGGGATCGGGTTGGGCGGGGATCGTGGGCTCCTCGGCGTGCGGATGGCGGACGACCGACCGGCGATCGTCCCCCCATTATAGTCTCCGGGCGGAAGGGCCGGGTTACAGCCTCCCGCACGGCCTGGCAGCCGTCGTCGGGCCGGCCGCAATCGCCTCCGGGAGTCTCCCGAATCCCTCCGGCCGCTTCCGAAACCCCTCCGGGCGCTTCCCGACCGTCTCCGGGAGGTTCCGGATTCCCTCCGGCCGCTTCCGGACGGTCTCCGGGAGGTCCCGAAATCTCTCCGGCCCCTTCCCGACCGCCTCCGGGGGCTTCCAGAATCCCTCCGGGAGGTTTCAAAATTCCTCCGGGACCTGCCAAAAACTCTCCGGGAGCTTCCAGACGCTCTCCGGACGCTTCCGGACGCGTGGGAAGTCACTTTCCACGCCTCGGAAGTCGAGCCGGAGGGATGAAAAGTCTTCCCGGAGGCATGGAAAGTTACTTTCCAGGCATGGGAAGTCGAGCCGGAGGCGTCCGAAGTCGAGCCGGAGAGGTTGAAAGTCGACCTGGAGGGATCGGAAGTCGAGCCGGAGAGACCAGAAGTCGACCCGGAGGCGTTGGAAGTCGACCCGGAGACTTTTTTGAGGGCGTTCCAGGGATTTGGGAGCCGCGCACGGAGTTTTCGGCTGGGAGCCCGGGTCCCGTCAAAGTCGCTTTTCTCTTCGCCCCGAAGGGGCTTGGGGTCGGTAGCCTGGGGTGAAAACCCATATGGTTACACACAACTTGTAGTGGACAAAGAGCCCTGAATCTGGTTACTTAGTCCGCAGAGGCGACACCTTAACCTCTAAGGAGGAGAGATGGGCTCGCAGTCTGTGGAAGGA
>DASQPA010000196.1:0-9302 GCA_035644215.1 Thermoanaerobaculia bacterium | reverse complement strand
GGTCTTCCCGGACGGCGGCTTCGTGGTCGTCTGGACGAACGGTCCGGCGAGCGGCGGCCGCACGGTGCTCCATGCCCGGCTCTTCGCCGCGGACGGCAGCCCGGCGAGCGGCGAGTTCCGCCTGACCGAGCCGGCGGCCGGATCGCAGCACGCCGACCAGGTCGTCGCCGATCGCGACGGCAGCTTCCTCGTTGCCTGGAGCGAGGAGCGGGGACCGGGCGGGCCGACCGACGTCTTCGTCCGCCGCTTCGGGCGCGACGGCACCCCGGGTCGGCAGATCCTGGCCAACGAGGACCGCTCTTTCAGCCGTTTCCGGGGGCGCCTGGCAGTGGGCACGGAGGGCCGGTTCGCGGTCGCCTGGACCGCCGTACAGTTCCGGAACTTCGCCTACGAGAACGCCATGGTCCGCGTCTTCCACGCCGACGGCACTCCCGCCGGCGACGAGATCCTCGTCGCCCAGGGCGATCCCGGGATCGGCGACGACACGCTCAACGAGACTCCCTCCGGGGTGGCCCTGGAACCCGACGGCAGCCTGAGCGTCCTCTACGAGGATCGGACCTTTCCGCCGTCGAACCGGGTGTACCTGGTGCACTACTCGATCCGCGGCGGGGTGTCGGCGCGCGTTCTGCTGACGCCCGACTCCAGCCAGTTCATCGACTTCGGCTCCTCCCTGGCCATGACACCGGACGGCAGCCTGGTGGCCGCCTGGAGCGGCGACTTCGAGGCCATGGCGGCGCGCTTCACGCGGCGGGGCGTCCGCCAGGGCGGTGCCTTTTCCCTCGACAAACGGTTCGTGGGCAATCAGAACGCCCCCGCCGTGGCGGCGTTGCCGGACGGCGGCTTCGTCGCCGTCTGGGTCGAGGCGGATCGCGACGGCAGCGGCCCCGGCGTCTTCGGCCGCGTCTTCGCCGCCGACGGCACGCCGCTCAGCCGCGACCTGCGGATGAACGTCACCACCGCGGGCAGCCAGGACTCCCCCGCCATCGCCGCCAACCGCCACGGGCCGGTCGTCGTCGTCTGGCAGCAGGACGGAACGAACCTCTTCGCCCGGCTCTGGACCTCGCGCTGAAACACCAACCGTTCTCCCTTCGTGCCCGCGACGATCTGAACCGCTCTCGCTAGATCCGCGGCCGCACCCGCAGCTCGCCCGGCGGGTGCGGCTCCCCCTCGTGGAAGTCCTCGCGGGTGCCGGCGATCCGCGCCAGCTCGCGGCCGAGCTCGGCGAGCTTCTCCGTCACCTCGGCCAGGCGCTCCCTCTGCTTCTGGTTCGCCGTCCGGTAGGAGGACGGCGGGGTTTCCCGGTCGCGCCGGATCAGCTCCGCGTAGGTCCGCTCGCCGGGCGGAGCTGGCTGATCGTAGACCCGGGCGAGCGCCACCAGCAGGTCCTCGATCGCCGCCATGGCCTCCCGGTAGCGCACCCAGCGGTGGTTGTCCCAGGAGAGCTCGCCTGGCGCCGGAGGCTCGGCGAAGCGATGCCGCAGCTTCGTCCCGGCGATCCGGCCCCGCTCGGTCAGGGTGGCGATGAGCTCGGGCGGCATCGCCAGATTCATCCCCCCCTCGTCCGGGCCGAGGATCACGTGGGCGATCCGGTCGCGCTGGCCGGGCAGGCGGGAGAGGGTCTGGTCGCGCCAGTTCTGCATCACGCGGAGCAGGGCGGAGACAAAGCGGACGAGCTGCGCGGCGCCCGAGCCCTCGTCGAAGCGCTGCCAGCCTTCGAGCACCCCGGCCTTGTTGGTCTCGGGCAGCCAGACGTTCCTCTCGGGCGGGTCGGCGCTGGGGGTCCCTTCCAGGAGGTCGACGGCGACCGTCGGCCAGGCCGGGATCGGAGCGTCGAAGAAGTGGATGGGCAGGTTGCTGGTCAGGCCGCCGTCCGAGAACCAGCAGCGCGCGGCCTCGATCGGCTCCCCTGCCGGGACCGCTGAAACCGCCGGGACCGCCTCCGGCTCGCTCTCCTCCCCGGAGCCGGCCGGCGCGAACTCCACCGCGGCATAGAGGGGCACGGCGCTGATCAGGAGGGGAAACGAGAGGCTCAGGCGGGCGGCGAAGACGACCGGCAGATCCGCGGTGTCGGGCAGGGCGAAGAGCGGCTCCCCCTCGTGAACCAGCCTCCGCCTCTGGTCCGGATGGGCATGCTTGATCATCCACTTGATCACCCGGGGCGGGAAGAAGCGGGCGAGCTCGGTCGGCTTGAAGTGGAAGACCCGTTCGAAGGGGATGCGGTAGGGGCGGCCGAGCGAGAGGCAGGTGGTCATCATCTCCAGGCGGATGGCGGGATCGATCGCGGGGTCGGCGTCCGCGGGGAGGCCGGCGCGCGCCAAATCGCCGAAGGTGAGCGGCTCCTGGGCGGGGTCCTTGCCGGCCAGCTCATCCAGGAGGTCGGCGAGCCACTCGGTGAGCGGCGGCGGACCGGCGGCGTGGGGATCGCTGCGCTCGAAGGCGTAACCGCGGCAGAGGCCGTAGGCGTTCTCCGGCAGGGCCGCGGCGGCACGGGTGGCGAGGACGGCGGCGCTCCCGAGGAGCGCTCCGACCGTGGCCACGAGCACCGCCGAGAGGAGCGCCAGGCCGAGGCCCAGGCGCCCCAGCGGTCCGTGCGGACCGGCCAGGGTGAAGGCCAGGGCCACCGCCGGGAGAAGCCCGGGGAGGGCGCCGAGCCAGGCGCCCTCCGGGTACGACTGAAGGACCTCGCCGACGACCGCGGCGAGCTTGGCGCCTTTCCCCTTGGCGCGCAGGGCGGCGAGAAGGACGGCGAAGGCGGGCGCGGTCTCCGGGCTGGGCTGGAAGAGAGAGAAGAGCCGGGAGCGGCCGTCCGGAAGCACCTCGGTGAGCCGCCGCGGCAGGTCGACGAGCCCCGTGAAGCCCAACCCCTGCCCCGTCTGCCGGCCCTGCTCGGCCGCCGCCGTGGCTGCGGCCGCGATGGCCCCCGCCGAGGTGCCGCCGATCGAGCGGAAGCGAAAGACCTTCGCCAGCTCCCCAACCGCCAGCGGGTAGACCACCCCGCTGGTGATCCCCCCTTTCATCACCACGTCGCAGGAGCGCGTGGGATGGGCGTAGGGAGCGTTCGCCGCGGCGAGCGGGTGGGGATCGGCAGTCTCGTTCATGGAATCCTCCTTACTCTTCGGGATTCTCGCCGGCCTCTAAGTCCACATCTGAGTCCGCGTCCAAGGTAAGTCCAAGCATCCTGAGCCGCAATGGGTAGTCTCTCACCCCGATCTCGGAAATCGTACGTAAGGTCAGATCGAGCACCATGCCCACCTTGAACCTGCTCCTGGCCCGTATCTCTAACGTAATTGGCTCCCAGCCGCCCGGCAAAATTGAGAACCGTCCACCAAAGACATGAATGTACCTGGCATTGCCAAGATTAATTCTATTGGCTGTCCGCCGCGAGATACGAACGCTGTGTACGTCATGGCCAGCGAGAAGTGCAAGCTCGAAAGAGGCGGACTGCAGTCGAGGGTTCAGAGGATTATGCACGTCGATCTTGAGCTTGTTCCATGAAGCCTCGTCGAAATCACCGTAGTAACCGAGCAGGGGGTCCTCGCTCAGGAGCGAGCCATCATGGTAGAGCTCTAACTGGCCCTCCGGCTTCGTCTGGGAACTTGGGTTGTCGATGGCCCAGCGGACACGCCTTTCGAGCTCCGCGCCAAGTTCGGCGATCCTCCCGAGGTAGATAATGTGAGGATAGTGCTTTAAGTCAAACGGGATATCTTCGGCATTGCGCGTCAGCAGCACCACATTTTTGCCCAAAGCATGCGCGTATCCGACCTCGTAGAAGACATTCGAGTTACGCCCCGTCAAGTCTGCGACGATCAAGTCTGCTTTCGAAATCTGATTATAGATTCGATCGAGGATGCTCTCGGCAAATAGCTGCTCATCGATCCTCTCTGCGTAAGCCCCTGCACGTTCGCAGGCAGGTCTGATGCCGAGTTTGTAGACATCGTCGAACTCTGGCGCAAAGGGCATCAGCACAAACACGAACGGCTTCGGTCTTAGATCTGCCATTTGAATCTTGCTATCCTCCCGCCGTGACGACAATGAACCGGCACACAGCTCTCGCCCTGATCGCTGCTCCCGTGCACCCCTCCCTCAATAGTGTATCAACAGCGGCAACCGCGGCCTCTTCGAGCGCCGCGCGCTCCGGAGCCCCGGGCTGGACCATGATGAAGAGGTGATCGAGCACCAGCTGCGGCGACGGGCGCCGCGGCGGGCTCGCGCAGGCGACGGCGAGCAGGGCCGGCACGATCGCCAGGATCCGAGAACAGCGGGGACGCATGATGGCCGAGAGTGTACGCCCGAACCGCTGCGGGAACGCTCCCCACACCGCGCGGCTCACTCTGCAACGCCGGGCGTTCCGTCTACCCGAGAGGCTTCTGTAGCGGTCCGGCCTTCTGAATGCATGCGCGCGATGACCGCGTGCAGTGCGGCGGTGACCGTGTACAGGCGCGCGATGACCGCGTGCAGTGCGGCGATGACCGTGTACAGGCGCGCGATGACCGTGTGCAGTGCGGCGGTGACCGTGTGCAGGCAGGCGATGACCGCGTGCAGGCGCGCGATGACCGCGTGCAGTGCGGCAGTGACCGTGTGCAGGCACGCGATGATCGTGTGCAGTGCGGCGGTGACCGAATTCTACGCCTGGGTTACGTCTAGGGCCGCGAGAGGGAAGGGGCGGCCGTTCAGGTTGCAGCCACCCCCCTCCTGCCCTCCCCCCTTTCCCAACCCACCCCCTCCCAGGGGGGAGGAACCCCTCCCGGCCCCTCTCTACGGCCAAAGTTAGCGCCTATGCCCATTTGGGGGAGGGCTCGCCCCACTCGGGGGGCCGGGCGCCCCGTTCGGGGCGAGGGTCGCCCCGGTTGGGGCGGCGATATTCCGATCGCGGCGCCGAAAGCCTGGCTCCAGAGGCGCCCGGCCGCCCACGGCTGCGAGTCTACACCCGCCCTACGGTCCCGCGACCGCCCGCACCCCGGTCACGAAGTACTCGGTCTCCCCGAAGCAGGAGGTCGGCACCCCCTTGTGCTGCTCGTAGTGGAGCGCCACCCGCTGGCCCGTGCCGCGGGTGATCTGGTCGGCGACCGCCGGGTCGCGCACCGTGAACGGAAACATCTGCGGCGGGGTTCCCGGGGAGCTCACCATGGTGAGCTCCCCCTCCCAGGTCTTGCAGATCCAGCCCTTCCGCGAAAACTTGTTCACGTACCCCGCCCGCTCGCCGTCTGAATAGCTGAAGTGGAGGGTGCCCCAGATGTAGAGCACCATCCCGCCGGCGACGACGAGCAGGAAGAGAAAGAGGAACAGCCCCACCCGGGAGCGCCTCCGGGGGGGAGGCGGGGTGGCAGGAACGGAATCGGACGGCATCTGGGCCTTGGCCATGGGGCGGACCTCCTGCCGGCAAAAATATCACCGCCACGAAACGTGCGCTTCGCGGGCTCTTGTATTAGCATGCGCAAAACTCGATGTGGTCTTCATTCCTTTGCCAGGAGCCCCGACCATGCGCCCAATCCTCCGTAGATCCCTGATCCCCGCCCTCCTGCTGCTCGCCGCGGCCCCCCTCGCGCGGCTGTCCGCCCAGGCGCCCGCCGGCCCCGGCCCCGATGCCAAGGCCGATGCGGTCGCCGCCCAACTGCTCGACGCCCTGGGAGGCCAGAAGGCGTGGGACAACACCCACTACCTGCACTGGACCTTCGCCGGCCGCCGCACCCACACCTGGGACAAGTGGACCGGCCAGCACCGGGTGGAGGGGACGGACAAGGAAGGTCACAAGTACGTGATGATCGAGAACCTCAACACCAAGGACGGCAAGGCCTGGCTCGACGGCAAGCCGGTCGAGGGCGAGGCGCTCAAGAAGATGCTGGAGAACGCCTACGGCGCCTGGGTGAACGACACCTACTGGCTGCTCATGCCCTACAAGATGAAGGACCCCGGGGTCCATCTCACCTACGCCGGCGAGGACACGATCGACGGCAAGGCCTACGACAAGCTCCACCTCTCCTTCGACCACGTGGGCTTGACCCCCGGCGACGAGTACTGGGCCTGGATCAACAAGTCGACCCACCTGATGGATCGCTGGGCCTTTCACCTGGAGAGCATGAAGCCGGAGGAGCCGGCCTCCCCCTGGGACTGGACCGGCTGGCAGCGCTTCGGCAAGGTCATGCTCGCCCCCCATCGCACCCAGGTGGGCGCCGAGGCCAGGAAGCTGGAGCTGGGCGACATCGCGGTTTCCGACAGCGTGCCGGCGAGCACCTGGACGGCGCCGTAAGGGGGCCCGTGCCCGGTCCGCCCCCCGGCCGCCTCCGCGCCATCTTCGTCAAGCGCGCCAAACGCGGTCCCATGGACCGCGCGGAGCGGGCGGCGCTCGTCGCCGGCCGGGGGATCGTCGGCAATGCCGACCAGGGTCGGAGGCGGCAGGTGACGATCCTCGAAGCCGAGCGCTGGGCCGAGGCCACGGCGGAGCTGGGGTCGTCTCTCGACCCCGCCGCCCGCCGCGCCAACTTGCTGATCGCGGACCTCCGCCTGGCCGGCACCCGCGGCCGCATCCTCGCCATCGGCCCCTGCCGCCTGCGCATCCTCGGCGAAACCCGCCCCTGCGAACGGATGGACGAGGCCCTCCCCGGCCTGCGGCGGGCGATGGACCCCGACTGGCGGGGCGGCGCTTTCGCCGAAGTGCTGGAAGGCGGCGAGATCGCGGTGGGCGATCCGGTCGCCTGGGTCGCCTCCCCGGCCCAGTTCTGAAATAATTCCTCCCATCCCGGCACTCCAGTCGGAAGGTGGAGGGGATTTCTCCCCCCATGTCCAGGGAGGACGTCTCTATGAAGTCTGTCCGCGCCCCGCTCCTGGTGCGTCGGGCCGCCACTGCGGCCGGCCTCGCCCTGCTCGCCGCTCTCCCCGCCCGCGCCCAGACCGCCTCCCTCGTCGCGGACCTGAATCCGGGGGCCTGGGAGAGCGCCGCCCCCCAGGCGCAGAACCTGTTCGCCGCCGGCGGGAAGCTCTTCTTCGCGACCGGATACCAGGGCGAGCCCGCGGTGGTCGATGCCGCCAATGGCTCCGCCGGTTCGGGTACCACCCTGCTCGCCGACCTCTGCCCGGAGTGCGGCTCCTCCCCGGAATACCTGGGGAGCCTCGGCAATGTCGTCCTCTTCGTCGCCACCCCGGGGGGGAGCGGCACGGCGAGCGGGCTCTATCGAACGGATGGCACCCGGGCGGGGACCTTCTCCCTGGGCGTCGCCGCCGATCGCCCGGGCTTCGGCTCTCCCTCCTTCCGCCAGGTCTTCGCCGGCGGTCTCTTCTTCTTCATCCACTGCGACCAGGGGGGGCGCTGCGAGCTGTGGAAGACCGACGGCACCGTGGCCGGCACCGGGCGGGTCAAGGACCTCGCCCCCGGGAGCTCGATCAACCCGCGGATCGACACCCTGACCGCGGTCGGCCGCCGGGTCTTCTTCTTCGTCGATCTGGTGACCACGATCGAGCTGTGGGCGAGCGACGGCACCGCGGCCGGCACCACCCGGGTGCGCGCCTTCCCCGACCGGCCCTTCCTCTCCACCCGGGCCGGCGGGAGCTCCCGGTTCTACTTCCTCAGCCGGACCACCTTCGAACAGCCGGAACAGATCTGGGTGAGCGACGGCACCGCGGCCGGCACCCGTTCGGTCAGCCAGTTCCAGAATTCTGGAGCCCTGGCCGAGAGCACGCTCCAGGTGCTGGGCGACCAGGCCTATGTGGTCGCCAACGACGTCCTCCATGGCGACGAGCTGTGGACGAGCGACGGCACACCGGCGGGCACCCGGCGGCTGACGGAGTTCGGCTACTTCACCCCCTTCGCGTCGCGGTCCGCCCCCGTCCCCCTGGTCGGGCTCGGCAGCCGGCAGGTGTTCCCGGCGACGGACGGGCTCCACGGCGTCCAGATCTGGACTACCACCGGGACCCCCGAATCCACGACCGCCCTCGGACCGGCACAGTTCCGGGGGCAGCGGCTGGTCCCGGTGGCGGGCGGCCGCGCCGTCTTCCTCGCCGAGGGGGACGCCGGCGCCGAGCTGTGGGGCACGGACGGCACGCCGCCGGGCACCCGGCGGCTGCCCCTGGCCTGCGCCGGCCACTGCACCCTGAGCGGGGCCGACCCCACCCCGCTCTTCGGCCTCGCCTTCTTCACCGTCCAGGACGGCAACGGCGTCGTCTCTCTGTGGTCGAGCGACGGCACCCCGGCGGGGAGCCGGCGTTTCGCCGGCCCCTTCCCCGGCAACTTCTCGACCGCCGTGGGAGAGCTCGCCGCGGTCTCCCGGCAGGTCTTCTTCACTCTGCAGACGGATGGCACCAGCACCTACCGGCTATGGACGAGCGACGGCCAACCGGGCGGCACCCGGCCGGTCCCCGGCCTCGACTCCGGCGGCAGCTCGAACCCGTTCGATCTCGTGCCCCTGGCCAGCCAGCTCGCCTTCACTGCCTGTGACGGCCAGGACCGCCAGGTCTTCCGGACCTCGGGCACGCCGGCCACCACCGAGCGCACGGACCTGCACACGTTCTTCCCGGAATGCAACGCGGGCGGTGGCCCGGAGGAGCTCACCGCCGCGGGCTCCACGGTCTTCTTCTGGTTCGAGAACGATTCGAGCGACGAGGAGCTGTGGAGCCTGCCCCCGTCCGGAGGGGCCGTGCGGCTGGCCGGCTTCGGGTTCCTCGGCGGCTCCGTCCCGCGGCTCGTGGCGCTCGGCGACCGGGTCTACTTCATCCTGCGGCCGCTCGACGACAACGAGCTCCAGCTCTGGCAGAGCGACGGCACGCCCGCGGGCACGGTCCGCGCGACCGGCCTTGCGGCCATACCGAGCCCCAACCGCATCGACCGCGTCGGCGGCACCCTCTACATCCAGGGCTTCTCGGACGCGGGACGGGAGCTGTGGACGAGCGACGGCACGGCGGCCGGGACCCGCCAGCTCCGGGTCGACCACGACCAGTTCCTGGGGCCCTTCGCCCAGGCCGGCCCCTGGGTCTTCTTCTTCGTCGTGACGAGCGACTACCACACCGACCTCTGGCGGACCGACGGCACCGCCGCCGGCACCTCTCTCGTGCGCGAGGTGTCCTCCGCCACGTTCGACTCGCCGGCCGATCCCGTGGCGCTCTCAGGGACGCTCTACTTCTTTGCCAGCACGCCGACCGGCCGCGCGCTCTTCCGCTCCGACGGCACGGCGGCGGGGACGGTCGCGCTCAAGGAGTTCCGCCCCGAGTCCGACTCCTTCTCCTCGCAGCCCGTCTCAAGCTACCTCACCGTCTTTGCCGGGCGGCTCTTCTTCGCCGCCAACGACGGCGTCTCGGGCCGTGAGCTGTGGTCC
>DASQPA010000195.1:0-2695 GCA_035644215.1 Thermoanaerobaculia bacterium | reverse complement strand
GCCATGGCGTGGCGCCCGATCCGGACACCCTCGCCCGGACCCTCGCCCGCCTCCTCGACGCCCCGGCCGAGCGGGAGCGCCTCGCCGGCAACGCCCGGGAACGGGCCGCCGAGTACGACTGGGACCGTGTCGTGCTACGGGCGGAAGCGCTCTACGCGCGACGGCTCAAATGACCGCGTCGATCTGAGCCCTACAAAGAAAAGGCCCCGCCGGATGGCGGGGCCTCTTCGGGGAACCGGTGGAGAGGGTCTACTGCGCGGTGAGGATCACCACGGCCCGCCGATCTTCTGCGGGGTTGCCGGTCGAATCCTGCGTGCCGCGGCCCTCGGTGGTGATGCGGCTGGGATCGATGCCGTGCCGCGTGACCAGGTAGTTCTTGACCGCCTGGGCCCGCTGCTCGCTCAACCGCTGCTCGGACGCCGTCGTGCCCTTGCCGGTGTCGCCGTAGCCGAGCACCTGAGCGCGGAGAGTCGGGTCCTGCTTCATCTTGAGGGCCACCTCGTCGAGCTTCGCCTTGGCGATGTTCGAGAGGCGCGCGCTGCCGGGGGTGAAGTTGACCGTCACCCGCTCCTCCGGCTTGGGAGCCGGAGCCGGGGGCGGCGGGGGTGGTGGCGGCGGAGCCGGGGCCGGGGGCGGCGGCGGCTCGGGAGCCGGAGGAGGCGGCGGCGGGGGCGGCGGCTCCGGAGCCGGGGGCGGCGGCGGAGGCGCGTGGAAGACCGGGAAGTAGGTCAGGCCGACGAGGCCGCCCAGGGGGCAGTGGTCGCCGGTCGAGCTGAGCTGGTTCAGGTCGGTGCGCAGGGCGAAGTTGAAGGCCCAGTTCTGGGACTCGCCCAGCCACAGCCGGCCGCCGGTCGTGAAGTCGATCGAATCCTTGAGCTTGAGGAAGTGGCCACCGGTGTAGAAGTTACCGTTGACCTCGGCGATCCAGTCGAGCCGCGAGCCGACGCGACCGGCGTAGCCGATCCCGGCCGTCGTCGCCTTGGGGCCGATGATCGGGTCGTTGCCGCCGTTGTCGTAGTAGCCCAGGTTCACCACCCAGTTGTGGAGCCGCCAGTCGAGACCGACACCGTAGCCGGTGCTGTCCGAGGTGACGTCCTTCAGCTCGTTGCTGGAGGTGGAGAGGTCGACGAAGCCGTTGATGGCGAACGTGGTGTCCGCCCCGCGGTCGCCGAACAGGCGGAGCTTGGTGCCCAGCCGGACCGGGCCCAGGCCGCTCGCCTTCAAATCGATGCCGCCGGTGCGGCGGGTGTCGAAGCCGTGGAAGTTGTCATAGGGGACCAGGACGCTCGCCTCCCAGCGGTCGGTGATGCCGACCCCCAGGCTGGCGCTCACCCGATCCCAGTCGTAGGCCGGCTTCTTGTTGACCGTGGGCGTAAGGCCGAGGTTGAAGTCCTTGAAGATACGGTCGTAGTTGTTGTAATAAAGACCAAACGACCAGCCATGGGCCGGCAGGGTGTCGCCGGTCAGCAGGTTGAAATACCCCGTCTCGCCCGTCACGCTTGGAGCATTGGCCTGCTCTCCAGCCGACGCCAGGGCGGGTACGAGGCCCAGCAGCGCCACTAACAGCACTCTTCGTCTCATGTCTCTCCTCCGGCTGTGAGCCTTGAAAACAGAAGCCTCGACGGCCTCTGCAATAACGTAAATCTTATGTTGAAGGGACTTAGCGCGCGATTCGCGCGCTGAAGGCCCGGTCAAGCTCACCGTGATCGTCAGTGATAAGACTTGACTGAAACACGCGCCTCCACACCACCGCTCCCTTTCAAGGCTCGTGCCAAAACGCCGGAGAAGAAGAAGCGATAGCGGTCGCGCAGGCGGAAAGTGGCCTCGAAGCCGAGGCCCACGTCGGGGACGTAGTTGCCGAAGTCGCCGTAGACCTTGCGGTCGAACCCGGCCGTGCCATACCCCGAGTAAAGAATCCAGTACCAGGTCTGCCACTGGAGGCGCAAAAAGTCGTGGTGGGCGTCGACGAACCAGGGAAAGAAGTACTCCCAGGTCGTATGGACCTCCTCGGTGCCGGGCCGCTTGTCCTTCAGACCCTTCAGGTTCTCGCGCCCGTCCAGGCTGAACAGCTCGCTCCTCGGCACCGAATAGCGGTCCACCGGATCGACCAGCGGGTCGGTGGTGATGTTCTTCTTGTAAGGAAGGGACCCCAGGTGGAAGTTGCCGACCAGGAAGGTGTTCTCGGTGACGTCGAAGCGCTTCAGGCTGGCAAGCTCGACCTTGATGTAGTTGAAGTTGCCGTTCAGGAAGTCGAAGCCGTAGGTGAGAGCGCCGGTCAGGCCGAACCCGCCCGGCCCGATCGCCCGCGCGGCGGTGAACAGCTGCTGGGTGCGCGCCCGGCTCTCCCCGACGATGGCGTTCGAGCGCGAGTCCTCGGGGGTGCCGATCTGGTAGCCCAGGCGGATGAAGTCGTTGGTTTTGTTGTTGGTGAAAAACTTGTCGAGCTGGTTCGAGGAGATGCGGTCGATCTCGAACAGGGCGAAGCTGCGGTGGTTGTAGTCGTGCGGCCACTGCAGGAAGAGGAGGGTGCCGCGCACGCGGTCGAAGTCGCTGTTCGAGAAGGTCTGGGCGTTCGAGAACTCGATCGAGTCGAAGACCGCGAACTGGGTGACGCGGTTCTCGCCGTAGTAGCGGTAGCGCAGGAAGGCGGTGATGTCGCCGTTGATGAAGTTGTACTTGACCTGGCCCTCGAAGA
>DASQPA010000194.1:0-2848 GCA_035644215.1 Thermoanaerobaculia bacterium | reverse complement strand
CAGGACCAGGATCGCCGGCAGGAGGGTGATCGAGGCGAGGGCGGAGAGGCCGACTCCGAAGGTCGAGGCGTAGCCGATCGAGCGCAGGCCCGGGTAGTGGGAGAGGGCGAAGGAGCCGAAGCCGGCGATGGCGGTGAGGGCGGCCATGGCGACCGCCTTGCCGGTCTCCGGCGCCCCGGCGGGGAAATGCTCGGGGCTCTCCAGGAAGCGCTGGAGGACGTAGACCGCGTAGTCGGTCGCCACTCCCACCAGGAAGAGTCCGACGTAGACGTTGACGAAATTGAACTCCAGCCGGCAGAGCGCCATCAACCCCAGCATGCCGGTCGCCCCGGCTAAGAAGGGGATGAAGAGGAGCGCCGCCCGGGCGACCTTTCGGTAGCTGATCCAGAAGATGGCGAAGACGATCCCGAAGCCCAGGAGGGTGGCGCGGGTGGCGTCCCCCCGCACGATGCCGCGCAGGGTCTGGGAGACCAGGTTGATCCCGGTGAGCGTGGCATGGGGCTCGGCCCGCGCCGCGGCGAGCAGGGCGGGAGGCACCTGCCGCCCCCAGGCGCCGCCCGGAGGGTAGACGTAGATCACCGACATGTAGCCGCTCTTCGTCTTTTCGAGAAAGCGGTGGGCGAGGTCGGCGAGCGGCCCTTCGAACGCCTCCGGCCCCACCGGACCGGGAGGGTCCAGGGCGCGCGCGAAGAGCTTCAGATAGGTGTCGTAGGCCTCCGGCCGGAAGCCGTTCTCGGCGAGGGCGCGGTGGAGCGTCCTGGCGATGCGCTCCGCATTGAAGCGGTCCGCCCGGCCGGCGCGCAGGGTGGCGATCGCCCTCGCCTGCTCGCCGGGCGGCGGCAGGAAGGTCGAGATCGACTGGTAGGAGGCGATCGTGCCGTTCGCCACCAGCGGTTCGAGCCGGGCCGCCGCCCGCTGGGTCCCGGTCAGGACCTCGTCCAGGGTCCTGCCCTCGACCGCCAGCATCATGAAGCCGAAGGACTGCCCGAACTTCGCGGTCACCCGCTGCTGCAGGGCGACCCCCTGGTTACCCTTGGCCCGCAGCCCCTCGACCGTGGGATTGAAGTGGATGCCGGTGGCGAGGGCCGCCCAGACCACGACCAGGACCGCCCAGGCCGTGACCATCGCCCACGGCCGCCGGAGCGCCAGGCGGACGGCGTGCTCGGAGCCGAAGGAGCGCATGACGAGGCCGGCCCCGCCTGCCCGCTCCCCCCGCCGTTCGGTGGCGACGAGGAGGGCCGGCAGGAGGAAGAGGATGGCGAGGAAGAAGACCAAGATGCCGGTCGCGGTCAAGAACCCCAGCTGGGAGAGGCCGCGGAACTCGGTCGCTAAATAGGCGTAGAAGGTCGCCGCCGTGGTGGCCGCCGCCACCAGCACCCCGCCCAAGGTCGAGCGCAGGACCCCGGAGAGCGCTGGCACGAGATCCACTCCCCGCCGGCGCTCGTCCACGTAGCGGCCGTAGAGGACGGTGACGAAATCGACCCCCAGCCCCGCCACCAGGGCGGCGAAGGCGGCGGAGGACGAGGAGAGCTTGCCGAAGACCAGGCCGGCGACCCCGAAGGTGACAAGAATGGCGAGGACCAGCGGCACCCCGGCGTAGGCGAGGGCGGCCGGGCGGCGGAAGGCGTAGAGGAAGAGGGCGAGGACGGCAACGCAGGAGAAGAGGACGTTGGCGAGGACGTCCTGTTTGATCAGCTCGGCGTCGTAGAGCGAGATGGCGTAGCCGCCGGTGTGGCCGATTGTGGGGAGCGGCAGGTCCGGGGTGTCGCGGCGGAAATGGGCCAGTGCCTGGCGTTCGATCCGGTCTCCGGCATCGGTCAACCGCCGGGCGAAGGGGATGTCCTGGGCCGGCCGGCGGGGGCGGACGGCGAGGAGGAACATCGAGCGGTCGGACGAGAGGTAGTAGCCGCTCGACGCCGCGAGCTTCAGCCCCGCCCCGGCCTGGCGGAAGCGGTCGAGGAAGATGGGAAGGAGGTCGAAAGGGTCGTAGCGGATGAGGCTGGCGGCCGCCGCCCCTTCGGGGGTGCGGAGAAGGCGGCGGTTCCGGGCCACGGCGGCGGCGATGCCTGGATCGGCGAGCGCGGCGCCCACCCGGTCGAGCTCGACCGGGGTCAGGAGCAGGAAGGCGCGCGGCAGGACCTGGTCGATCAGGGCGACCGGGTCGGGGAGCCGGTACTGCACCCCCCGCACCTCGGGGAGAGCGCGATAGCCGGCGCCCAGGGCGTCGACCAGCGGCTCGTACTCGGCGGCATCCTTCCCGGCGGGGACCTCGACGACCACCAGGTGGATGTCGATCGTCCCCATCTTCAGGAGGACCCGGCGGAAGTCGTTGACCACCGGGTTGTCCTGGGGGACGAGAGACAGGATGTCAGGATCGAAGCGCAGCCGGGTCGCGGCGAGCCCGGAGAGCGCCGCCACGATCAGGGCGACGAGGAAGATCGCCCGGCGACGATGCAGGGCGAGGTCGGTCAGCCGGTTGGCGACGCGGTCTTTCCAGCGGCGATCTCGGCGTAGAGCCGTTCGCGCACCCCTCCGGCGTTCATCTGGCACATGGGGATCATCTCCCCTTTGTACGGCAGACGGAAGACGCAGGCTGCGAGCCGGGCTTTGCCGACGTCGGTCGCCAGCTCCTCGGGGTTCATGAAGTGATGGCTGGTCAGGGTCAGGCCGTCGATCCGCACCCGCCCGCGAAGAGCGTCCCAGAGGAGCTGCCGCGGGGTCGTCCCCGCTTCCTCCTTGAGCCGCGCGCCGGCCCAGCGCCGCACCCGGCCGAGGAACCAGCCCGGCGCCCGGCCGAGCATGCCGGCGCCGCGCGCCAGCTTTTCGATCCCGGAGTCGTCGCGGAAGG